>NZ_JBIAGA010000005.1:311242-418077 GCF_042869555.1 Nocardiopsis sp. NPDC006938
CGCCCCCGGCGCGGGGCGCGCCGCCGCGCCCCCCCCCGCGCCCCCGGCCCGGCGCCGCCCCCCCCCCCCCGCCCGCCGCGCCGGGCGGCGCCCCGCCCCCCCGCGCCCCACGGCGCGTGACCAGCGCTTCCGCGATCATCCGGAAGCTCCGGAGAGTTTTCCTCCGGTCACCCGTTGCCACGGGATTTCAATGGTGTTAACTTTCCAGGAAGCGAAGCATGGGAGCGCTCCCGCGAACGCGAGGACGCCCCCGCTCGCCGTCCGGACAGCGCCACGACCGACTGGTGCGCGACCGGACCCGAGGGGTCCACCCCGGCCGGGTCCGCACGCCGCGTCGCCCTCCCGGCCCCCTTCGGGACCGTGCGACGCCCCCGCAAGCTCACCCTCCTTGGCACCCCCCCTACGCGAGGAAACGACGATGAGCAGATCCCCTTCCCCCGCACACCCGACCCCGCCGCGGCGCGCACTCGCCGTGGCCTCCGCCCTCCTGCTGGGCGCGACCACCGCACTGACCGCCGCCCCCGCCACCGCGGCCGACGACGGAGCGTCCGCCGCCAACGAGCGGGTGGACAACCCCTACGTCGGCGCGGACGTCTACGTGAACCCGATCTGGTCCGCCAACGCCGCGGCCGAACCCGGTGGTGAGGCCGTCGCGGACGAGCCCACCGGTATCTGGCTGGACCGCATCAGCGCCATCGAGGGCAACGACAGCCCCACCACCGGTGACATGGGCCTGCGCGACCACCTCGACGAGGCCGTCGAGCAGGCCGCCGGAGAACCGCTGGTCTTCCAGCTGGTCGTCTACAACCTGCCCGGGCGCGACTGCGCCGCTCTGGCCTCCAACGGCGAGCTCGGGCCCGAGGAGATCGACCGCTACGAGTCGGAGTACATCGACCCGATCGCGGACATCCTGCGCGACTACGAGGACACCTCCCTGCGGATCGTCACGACGATCGAACTCGACTCGCTGCCCAATCTGATTACCAATGTGTCCCCCCGCAACACCGCCACCCCCGAGTGCGACGTCATGCTGGCCAACGGCAACTACGTCAACGGCGTCGGCTACGCGCTCGCCCAGCTCGGCGCGATCGGCAACGTCTACAACTACGTGGACGCCGGCCACCACGGCTGGATCGGCTGGGAGGACAACTTCGCGCCCTCCGCGGCCCTGTTCCACGAGGCCGCCAACGCCAACGGGGCCACCCCCGACGACGTGCACGGATTCATCGCCAACACCGCCAACTACTCGGCCCTGAAGGAGGAGCACTTCGCGATCGGGCAGACCATCAACGGGACCCCGGTGCGCCAGTCCAGCTGGGTGGACTGGAACAACTACGTCGACGAGCTCTCCTTCGCCCAGGCCCTGCGCTCCGAGCTGGTCTCCCAGGGGTTCGACCCGGGCATCGGGATGCTCATCGACACCTCCCGCAACGGCTGGGGCGGCGCCGACCGGCCCACCAGTGCCGGGCCCACCACCGATGTGAACGCCTACGTCGACGGCGGCCGCTTCGACCGCCGCATCCAGTACGGGAACTGGTGCAACCAGGCCGGAGCCGGGTTGGGTGAGCGGCCCACCACCGCTCCCGAACCGGGCATCGACGCGTATGTGTGGATGAAGCCCCCGGGTGAGTCCGACGGCTCCAGCGCCGAGATTCCCAACGACGAGGGCAAGGGGTTCGACCGCATGTGCGACCCCACCTATGAGGGCAACCCCCGCAACAACCACAACATGAGCGGCGCCCTGCCCGACGCCCCCGTCTCCGGCCACTGGTTCTCCGCACAGTTCCAGGAGCTGCTGGCCAACGCGTACCCGCCCGTCCAGTAGGAGGCCCTCCCCGGATCGGGCGCCCGCCGCCGTCCCCCGGCGGCGGGCGCCCGGAAGGGCCACCCCTCCCGAACGGAGCCCTCGTGAAGCAACGCCTGACACTCGCCCTCGCCACGACCCTCGCACTCCTGGCCGCGCCGTTCGCGCACGCGATCCCCGCCCACGCCGACACCGGGTTCCGGGTCAGCGACGGGCGCCTCGTCGACGCGGCGGGCAACGACTTCGTCATCCGCGGGGTCAGCCACCCGCACACCTGGTTCACCCACGAGACCGGAGCCCTGGCCGACATCGGGTCGTTGGGCGCCAACACCGTCCGCGTGGTCCTCAGCAGCGGCGACCGCTGGCAGGAGAACGACGTCGCGGACGTCGCGGCGGTCGTCGCCGACTGCAAGGAGAACCGACTCATCTGCATGTTGGAGGTGCACGACACCACCGGCTACGGGGAGGACTCCGAGGCCGCGACGCTGGACCAGGCCGTCGACTACTGGTTGCGCATCCAGGATGCGGTCGCGGGGGAGGAGGACCACGTCCTGGTCAACATCGCCAACGAACCCTTCGGCAACGACGAGGCGACCAACGCGTCCTGGGCCTCCGCGACCTCGGAGGCGATTCGGCGCCTGCGCTCGGCGGGCTTCGACCACACGTTGGTCGTGGACGCCCCGAACTGGGGTCAGGACTGGACGCACACCATGCGCGACGGCGCACAGGGCGTCTTCGACGCCGATCCCCACGCCAACACCGTGTTCTCCATCCACATGTACGGCGTCTACGAACAGGAGTCGGTGATCGTCGACTACCTGGAGTACTTCACCGACCGCGGTCTTCCCCTCATCGTCGGTGAGTTCGGCTTCGACCACAGTGACGGCGATCCCGACGAGGACGCCATCATGCGCCACACCGAGCGACTCGGCCTCGGGTACGTCGGCTGGTCGTGGAGCGGAAACAGCGGCGAGGTCGCCTACCTGGACATGGTCGAGGACTTCGACGTCGACTCCCTGACCCCCTGGGGAGACCGGATCTTCCACGGTCCCGACGGCATCGTCGAGACCTCGGTACGGGCTCCCGTCTACGGAGCGGAGCAGCCCGGCCCACGAGTACGCAAGTAAGACCCCCGGCCGCGCGCCGTGCGCGGCCGGATTCCCCCAACGCACACACGAGGAGTGACCTCATGCGGTCACGTCAGACCATCGCCGCCCTGGCGCTCGGAGGCCTGGCCGTCGGCTACGCCGTCGTCGCCGCGCCCGAACCCGCCGAGGCCCACGGGGCCTTCACCTATCCCGCCTCCCGCACCTACGCCTGTTTCCAGGACGCTACCGGCGGAAGCTCCGGGGGCGCCCTCCAGCCCGTCAACGCCGCCTGCGCCGACGCCCTCTCCGAAGGCGGCGACTACGCCTTCTGGAACTGGTTCGGCAACCTGATCAGTGACTCCGACGGTCGGCACCGGGAGTTCGTCGCGGACGGGGAGCTGTGCGGGCCCACCGAGCAGTTCGCCGCCTTCAACGCGGCCCGCACCGACTGGCCGTCCACCCAGTTGCAGCCGAACACGACCGTGGAGTTCCACCACAACGCGTGGGCGCCCCACCCGGGTACCTTCTTCACCTATGTCACGGTGGACGGCTGGAACCCGAACTCGCCCCTGACCTGGGATGACCTGGAACTGATCGACGAGGTCGTCGACCCCCCGCTGCGCAGCGGGGGTGAGGCGGGCGCCGAGTACTACTGGGACGTGGACCTCCCCGACCGGGAGGGGCGCCACCTCGTCTACTCGGTCTGGGAGCGTTCCGACAGCCCCGAGGCCTTCTACAACTGCTCCGACGTGGTCTTCGGCGACGACCCGGGAACCGAACCCGGGCCCGGCCCGGAACCGACGGACCCCGAGCCGACCGACCCGCCCGCCCCCGAGCCGACCGACCCGCCCGGCCCCGACCCGACGGACCCGCCCGCGAAGGAGTACTGCACGGCGGAGTACAGGGTCACCGACGCCTGGAGCGACGGCTTCCAGGCGGAGGTAGAGGTCACCGCTGGAGAGGACGGTGTGACCGGATGGATGGTGGACTGGGTGTTCGCCAACAGGCAGGAGATCAGCAACGTCTGGAACGCCTCGCTCGTGAACCACGGCGCGCACTTCGAGGCCTCCAACGCGGCCCACAACGGAACGCTCGCCGCGGGTGACTCCACCACCTTCGGGTTCACCGCGACCTTCGAGGGCGCCAACATCGTGCCCGGAGTGGAGTGCCAGCGACCCTGATCGCTGACGCGTCGGGCCGGTCCTGGGGCATGACGGCCCGGGACCGGCCCACCCCGTTCCTAACGCTGTTAGGTAGCCTGGGACGATGGACTCCGCGCGCATCTACCAGAACTGCCAGGACCGCCTCCTCGACCTGGCCCCCACCCTCGACCGGGACCAGCTCGCCACCGTTGTCCCCGCCTGCCCGGACTGGACCGTCCAGCAGGTGTACGCCCACCTCGCGGGGCTCGGCGCCGACGTGCTGAGCGGAAACGCCACCCCTCCGGTCGGTGACGAGGTGACGGCCCGCCAGGTCGCGGACCGCGCCCACCTGGACATCGGCGCCATCACCGACCAGTGGCGCGCGAGCGCCCCCGCCCTGCTGGAGCTGCTGCTGACCCGGACGCGCAGGCGCTACGCGCTGCTGGCCCTGGACCTGTGGCATCACGAGAACGACCTGCGGGGCGCCCTGGGTCTGGCCGCGCGGACCGAGGACGCCGACCAGCTCGCGGACTTCCCGTTGGGCGGGCTGGCGAAGGTCTGGTCGGCCGACCGGCCCGCCGTGCGGGTGGTCGCCACCGACACCGGACAGGAGTGGACCCTCGGAGAGGACCCCGGGCTCACCCTGCGAGGCACCGCCTACGAGCTGGCCAGGGCGGTGACCGGACGGCGCGGTGTGCGCCAGATCCTGGCCATGGACTGGACCGGCGGCGACCCCGCGAGCGTCGCCCCGCTCCTGCCCACCCTCCCCGCACCCGAGGCCGACCTCACGGTCTGACCGGCCTCCGGCTCAGGGCGTGTAGGGGACGCGGTTGACGGCCCGCACCTCTCCCAGGGTGGACCACTCGTTGCGTCCCAGCCGCGCCATCGGACGCAGCAGGGTGGCCTCGGGAAGGCCGTCCACCACGACGGACACGTCCACGGCCACCGTCTGGACCCGGCCGAACACCACCGTGGAGTCACCCAGGCGCAGGGTCGAGTGCAGGGCGCACTCCAGCGCGACCGGCGACGCGGCCACCCGGGGAGGGAGTACCGTCGTGCTCGCCTCCCGCTCGATGCCCAGCTCGTCGAACTCGCTCAGGTGTGGCGGGTACTCCGTCGCGGTCGCGTTGACCTGGTCCTGGAGCGGTTCGGTGGCCAGGTTGACCACGAACTCGCCGGTGGCCTCCACGTTGCGCAGGGAGTCCTTGCGGCCCACCGAGGTGAACTGCACGATCGGCGGTTCGGTGCAGGAGATGGTGAAGAAGGAGTGCGGCGCCAGGTTGTCCACGCCGGACTCGGAGGTGGTGGAGACCCACGCGATCGGGCGCGGGAGGATCACCGACGACATCAGCTTGTAGAAGTCCCGGCCGGGCAGGGCGGCGGGGGTGTGTTCGGTACGCATCACCGACGAGTATCCCGTGTGCCGGGGGTGGGGGCGGGCATACCCACCGGATGGAACTGGTCACCGCCGACGACGTCCGCGCCGCCGCCTCCCGGATTCGGGGCCACGTGGTGCGCACGCCCCTCACCGCGGGGCCCCACGGGACGGACCTCCTCCTCAAGCCGGAGAGCCTCCAACCCACCGGTGCCTTCAAACTGCGCGGCGCCACCAACGCCGTCGCCCAGCTCACCCCGGTCCAGCGCGAACGCGGTGTGGTCACGCACTCCTCGGGTAACCACGGCCTCGCGCTGGCCCTGGCGGCCGCCCGTCAGGGGGTGCCCTGCGCCGTCGTGGTGCCGGAGGGCGCACCGGCGGTCAAGGTGGAGCGGATTCGTTCCTACGGCGCGCGTGTGGTGACCGTGCCGCCCGCCGAGCGCCTCACCGCCGCCACCGAGCTGCGCGACCGTGAACTCCGCATGCTGATCCCGCCCTTCGACGACCCCCGGGTGATCGCCGGTCAGGGCACCGTGGGACTGGAGATCCTCGAACAGTCACCCGAGGCCACCACCATCGTCGTGCCGGTGGGCGGAGGCGGACTGGCCTCCGGCGTGGCCACGGCGGTGCGGGCCGCCCACCCCCGGGTGCGGGTGGTGGGAGTGGAGCCCGAGCTGGCGGCCGACGCCGCCGAGAGCCTGCGCGAGGGGCGCCTCGTCTCCTGGGAACCGGAGCGCACCCACCGGACCATGGCCGACGGGGTGCGCGTCTGCCTGTCCGAACGCACCTTCGCGCACCTCTCGGCACGGTTGGACGGGATCGTCACGGTCTCGGAGGAGGAGATCGCCCGGGCCGTGTCCGCGCTCGCGCACGGGGCCCGGCTGGTCGCCGAGCCCAGCGGCGCGCTGGCCACGGCGGCGGTCCTGGCGGGGAAGGTGGAGACCGTGACGCGTCGGCCCGAGGCCACGGTCGCCGTGGTCTCGGGCGGCAACGTCGACCCGGCCCTGTTCACGCGGTTGACCCGGGTGGACTGAACCCGGGGCCGACGGTCCGTGCGCACCGGTCACGGTGATCCCGATGGGCGGCCGGTCAGCCGTCGGTGGACTGCCGGTCGGCGGCGGCGCGGTCCTCGCGTCGGCGCATGGCCATGTCGGACACGATGGCCAGGCCGAAGGCGATCACCATCGCCACGATGACCGCCAGCGTGGTCAGGGCGGTGCCGAACGAGGTGGGGTCGATCATGGGGAGCTCCGGGGGTCGAGGGCGCCAACGCTCGTGCGTCCGACATGCCGGGCATGTCGGCGCCTCCAACCGTAATAGGTGTTAACTTTCAGACCCAGTGTAAGCCCGAGTGAACTGCGTCATAACCGAACTCGGGAGGTCCCGGTTGGAGAACGGCGATCGAGGGCACGTTCCGGGTCATGTCGGACGCCGAACGCACCCACGACGGCCGCTACGTCGTCGTCCGGGGCCGGAGGTGGCGGGCCAGCGACCCCGAACTCCCGGAGTCGGTCCGCCAGCGCCTGGTCGACCACCTGATGGCGGCCCGCCGAGACGTGGCCTCGGCCCTGCGCGCCGGGGACGCCGAGGCCGAGTCTCGGGCCCGGGCGAACGTGGCGCGTGCCAAGGAGGGCCTGGGGGAGAGGGGAACGCCCTGGTGGGAGATGACCCTCGACGATCGCCGACTCCGCTGGGAGCGGAACCTGCGAGACCTCGACCCCGACACCCGCCCCGACTGACCGGTGCCACCTGTGCTCTGGGAGGCCTCGAACACCGCGCCCTCCCGAGTGTCGGGAGGGCGCGCCGTCGCTCTCCCTCAGCCTCGGGGCATGGGCGGGGCCGTGCCCGGGCACGTGTCGGCGACCGCCTCGCGGGACGCGAAGAACTCCACCGCGGCCTCGGCACAGGGCAGGCGCGACAGTGTGCCGTGGCCGTCGTCCTCCACGCTCAGCACCCGGCCGCCGACGACGTCCCGCATGTCCAGGGCCCAGCGGTGGGGCGTCACCATCTCGCGCGTGTGGCCCACCAGCTGGAGCGGGCTCTGACCCCGCTCCAGCTCCGGCGCGCGTCCGGAGGTGGGCCACCCCGCGCACATGTGCGCGTAGAAGCCCGTGGTGCCCATGGCGGGCAGGCGCTCGGCCCGCTCGGCCCGGTCCCGCCACACACGGTCGAAGTCACGAGGGCTCTCGGAGTCGTTGCACAACAGCGCCACCTGGGAGAAGAACGTGGCGCCGTCGGTCTCGGCGTCCCACCCGAAGCCCTCGGCGCGCGGCTGCCCCGGATCGGGGACGCCCCCGTCCAGCAGGGTCACCAGGGCGGCCGCGTTGTCGGGCCACTCGCGCTCGGGCGTGGGCAGCAGCGCCGTCACGAAGTCCCCGTCCACCACGGTCCCGTCGGGGCCGGTGCGCGGCTCCTCCGCCAGTGCGTCGCGCAGTTCCAGCATCCGGGCACGCACCGGCTCACCCTCCGTGCCGAGTCCGTAGACCGCGTCGTGCTCGGCCACCCAGTCGGTGAACCGGTGGAACACCTCCTCGCCCGCCTCCGCCTGGCCCTCCTCCAGCCGGGACACACTGGTGTCGGGAGAGACCACCGAGTCCAGGAGCATGGCCTCGACCCGGTCGTCGTACAGGGAACGGTAGGTCGCGCCGAGCAGGGAGCCCCACGAGACCCCGTAGAAGCCGATGGTCTCCGCGCCCAGCGCCCTCCGGACCAGCTCCATGTCGCGGGCCACGTTCTCCACGGTCAGGGACTCGACCAGCTCGGGGTCGGCCGCGTGGCACTCCTCGTTCATCCGGGCGTACTCCCCGGCGAGGGCGCGGGCCCGTTCCTCCGCGTCCGGACCGGGGCCGGGGTCGGGCGCGGTGAACTCGAACCCGCACTCCGGGGCCCCGCTGTACCCGACACCGCGCGGATCGAATCCGACCAGGTCGTGACGTGCCCCGAGGTCTCGCAGCCCAGTGTCGAGGACGTGGCCGGGCATGGTCACCCCCTGGTGCCCGGGCCCTCCGGGGTTGAACAGCACCGGATAGTCGTTGTTCTCGGAGGCGGGCACCCGGCTGACGGCGAGTTCGAGGCCGCGTCCGTCGGGGTCGTCGTGGTCCAGGGGCACGGTCACCGTCGCGCACAGGGTGCGTTCGTCGCCCGCGTCCCAACCCTCGGCGACCTCCGCGCAGAGCCGCCAGTCCGGTTCCGGGTCGGGCTCGGCCGCGGCCGGTACGGCCCCCGCCGTGAGCAGGAGTCCGGACAGGGCGATCAGCGCGGCTCCGCGCGTCAGGGGCATGGGGGTCTCCGCTCGTGGGGGTGGGGGTCGAGGGGCGCGGCCGTGGGGACGGTTGCGCGCGGGCCCTCGCGTCGCCGTCATGCTACGTTCGGTCACCCTCCCGGGGCGTGCGCCTCACGGAGGATTCCCGGGGTCTCGGAAGTACCGGGTGGAGGTCGTGCCGCCGTCTCCTTGGTCGGCTCCGGCACCCACTTTCGTGGGGGGCGCGTGCGAAGGGACACCGTCCCGCGGTCCGGACACGGTGGCGGGCGTCCTACACTCAGCCCCCATGCGCACCCGGATGCCTCACCCCAGCCGCTGCCTCGCCCGATGGCGCGGCCTGGACCCCCTCACCCGGCGCGAATGGCGCTGGACCGTCGCCGACTGGCTGTACGCCCTGGGGACCGTGCTCCTGACCCTCCAGTTCCAGATCCAGTCCATGGACGGCTGGGGTCTGGCGGGTGCCTGGACCGGAGAGCTCTTCGAGGCCGAATCCGCACGGTACGGGCCCGAACTCCCGGGTCTGCTGTACTACGGGCTCCCCGTGCTGGGCGTGACGGCGACCATGCTGGTACGGCGCGCCCAGCCCCTGTGGCTGCTGGGGTCGGCGCTCGTGTTGCTCCTGGGGTTCGGCAACGTCGTGCCGGTGCTGGTGGCGGTCTACTCCCACGCCGTCCACGCCCGGGGACCCCTCTCGCCGGTGGCGTGGTCCCTGGCCTACGCCGTCGGGATCGCGCTGGCCTTCCGGGAGGCGGTCGACATCGCCCTCATGGGAGCGATGGCCGTTCTGCTGCTCTTGGCCCTGGGGCTGTACGTGGGTACCCGTCGCGAGCTGGTGGACGGGCTCAGGGAGCGGGCCGAACGGCTCGACCGCGAGCGGCACCTGCTCGCGGAGCGCGCGGTGAGCGCCGAACGCAACCGCATCGCCCGCGAGATGCACGACGTCGTCGCCCACCGGGTCAGCCTCATCGTCCTGCACGCCGGAGGGCTGGAGGTCTCCACCAGCGACCCCAGGGCCCTGGAGACCGCCGGGCTCATCAGGGGAACGGGACGCCAGGCCCTGGGGGAGCTGCGTGACATCCTCGGCGTACTGCGCGAACACCCCTCCGGACCCGCGCCCGCGCGGCCGCGGCCGCAGCCCACCCTGGCGGGAGTACCGGAACTGCTCGACGAGTGGCGCGAGGCGGGGATGAGCGTCGAACTCCGCGACGGGCTCACCGGGGCGGACGACCTCCCGCTCGCCGTCCAGCGCGCCGCCTTCCAGGTGGTGAAGGAGGGCGTCACCAACGCCGCCAAGCACGCCGCCGGAGCCGACGTGACCGTCACGCTCCGGCTGGGCGCGGGCCGCCTGACCGTGGAGGTCGCCAACGCCGAACCGCCGAGCGACCTCGTGCCCCCGCCGACGAGCGGGTACGGGTTGTCCGGACTGCGGGAGCGGGTGGACGAGCTGGAGGGACGGCTCACCTCCGAGGAGACCGCCGACGGCGGCTGGCGGCTGAGCGCCGAACTGCCCGCGGCCGTGGACGCGGAACCCGAACCCGTCTGAGGCGGTGACGCGTGCCGGGCCCGGCACGCGACGGGACCGCGAAGGGGCCCGGGGCGCCGCGCGCCGCCGAGCCCCGATGCGGACCTACAGGATCGAACCGGGCGTGTAGGCCGCGGCCTCCGGACGGGCCGAGGTGATCTCCTCGATCCGCGCCACCACCGCCGCCACCTGGTCGGCGGCGGCGCCGGTGAAGGTGATCCGGTCGGCCAGCAGCGCGTCCAGGGCGGCGCGGTCCAGCGGGAAGCGCTCGTCGGCGGCCAACCGGTCCAGCAGCTGGTTGGCCGAGCCCTCCTGGCGCATGGCCAGCGCCGAGCCCACCGCGTGCTCCTTGATGAGCTCGTGCGCGGTCTCGCGGCCCACCCCGGCGCGCACCGCGGCCATCAGCATCTTGGTGGTGGCCAGGAACGGCAGGTAACGGTCCAGTTCGGCGGAGATCACGGCGGGGAAGGCGCCGAACTCGTCCAGCACCGTCAGCATGGTCTCCACCAGGCCGTCGAACGCGAAGAACGCGTCCGGCAGCGCCACCCGGCGCACCACCGAGCACGACACGTCGCCCTCGTTCCACTGGTCGCCCGCCAGCTCCCCGGCCATGGAGGCGTACCCGCGCAGGATCACGGTGAGGCCGTTGACCCGCTCGCACGAGCGCGTGTTCATCTTGTGCGGCATCGCGGACGAGCCCACCTGGCCCTCGGCGAAGCCCTCGGTGACCAGTTCGTGCCCGGCCATCAGGCGGATCGTCTTGGCCAGCGAGGACGGCCCGGCCGCGAGCTGCACCAGGGCGGTCAGCACCTCGAAGTCCAGCGAACGCGGGTACACCTGGCCCACGCTGGTGAACCGGTGCTCGAAGCCCAGGTGCGACGCGACCTCGTCCTCCAGGGCGTCCAACGCCGCGCGGTCGCCGCCGAGCAGGTCCACCATGTCCTGGGCGGTGCCGACCGGGCCCTTGATCCCGCGCAGCGGATACCGGGCGACCAGCTCGTCCAGGCGACCCAGGGCCACGAGCACCTCGTCGGCGATCGACGCGAACCGCTTGCCCAGGGTCGTGGCCTGCGCGGCCACGTTGTGGGAACGGCCCGCCATGACCGTCTCGCCGTACTCGGCCGACAGTCGGCCGAGCCTGGCCAGCAGAGCCACCGCGCGGTCGCGCACCAGCAGCAGGCTGTCGCGGATCTGGAGCTGTTCGACGTTCTCGGTGAGGTCGCGCGAGGTCATGCCCTTGTGCACGTGCTCGTGCCCGGCGAGGGCGTTGAACTCCTCGATCCGGGCCTTCACGTCGTGCCGGGTCACCCGCTCGCGCGCGGCGATGGAGGCCAGGTCGACCTGTTCGAGGACCTTCTCGTAGTCCTCCACCACACCGGCCGCGACGTCCACGCCCAGACGCGCCTGGGCACGCAGCACGGCCAGCCACAGCCGCCTCTCGGCGACCACCTTGTACTCAGGGGACCACAGCCGGGTCAGCTCCGCGGACGCGTAGCGGGCGGCCAGGACATCGGGGATCACAGGTTTCGCGCTCACGTCGTGCCACCCTATCGCCCGTGCCGGGCCGGACGCGCTTCGGTCCAGCCCCAGTTCACCGGTAGTGCCGTCCCTACCCCCCACTGGCGGGTCCGGCGGATGTCGCCGTCCGGCGCCGCGCCCTAGCGTGGAACACATGACCACCCCGAACGCTCGGCGACGACGGCCGAAGACCCTGCGCCAGGCGCTCGCCCACCCCCGGTTCCTCCTGTCGGCCTGGGCGTGGCGGTCCCTGGCCCACACCCTGACGACCCTGGTGGTCGGGGGACTGCTCCTCTTCGTGGCCCTTCCCGTGTACGCGCCCTGGGCCGTGTTCGTGTCCCGGCTCGGCCACGACCGGGACGCCGGGCACCTGGCCTTCTGGTTCCTGTTCGGGCTGCTCATGGTGCTCTGCTTCGCCCCGCTCGTGGCCATCCCCCTGGGCGCCCTGGAGCGCAGGCGCCTCCACCTGGTGATGCCGGGTGAGAACCGCAGCGGCCACCGGACCCCGCCGCCGGGACTGTGGGGCTGGGTGCGCACCCGCTACTCCGAGGCCGCCACCTGGCGTGAGGTGGCCTACGCCGCCGTCATGTTCCCGGTCCTCGGCCTGTCCCTGATGGTGTCGTTCACCCTGACGTCCCTCACCATCCTGCTGACGCTGGCCCCGTTCATCCTCCTCGACGGGAACGAGGCCCCCATCTCCCTGGGCTGGACCTCCCTCACCACTCCGGGCGAGGCCCTGCCGTACACGCTGGCCGCGCCGGTCACCGCGGTCCTGCTCTTCTACGCGTGCGGGCTGATGTCCCTCGGCCACGCCGTGATCGCCCGCGCACTGCTGGTCGGGCCGCCCAAGGAGGTCCTGCGTGCCGAACTCGACCAGGTCACCGAGTCGCGCGCCCGACTCGTCAACGCCTTCGAGTACGAGCGGCGCCGGATCGAACGCGACCTCCACGACGGCGCCCAGCAGAGGCTCGTGGCACTCAGCATGGACCTGGGCATGGCCCGGGTGGACCTGGACGAGGGCTCCCCGGCCGACCAGCGGGTGGCGGCGGCCCAGGCCAAGGTCGACGAACTCATCGACGAGCTCCGCGAACTGGTGCGCGGCATCCACCCGCGCGTGTTGACCGACCGGGGCCTGCGCGACGCCCTCCAGGAGCTGGCCGACCACTGCCCGGTGCCGGTCGCGGTGGAGACGGCCGTCCCCCACCGGCTGCCCCCGCACGTGGAGGGCACCGCCTACTTCGTGGTCGCGGAGGCGCTCACCAACGTCTACAAGCACGCCCGCGCCGACTCCGTCACCGTGCGCGCCCGCCTGGTCCCGGGGCCGACCGGGGCCGCCGCGACGCACACCCTTCCCGAAACGGTGCCGGACGAGGGCACGGGCGTCCTCACCGTCGAGGTCACCGACGACGGGGTCGGGGGCGCCGACGCCCGGCGCGGCACCGGCCTCACCGGTCTCGGTGACCGGGTCGCGGTGATGGGCGGGACAATGGGACTGACGAGCCCCGCAGGCGGGCCGACCCGAATCCGAGTGGAGCTGCCGTGCGGACCGATTCCCGCGAACCCGACCCCGTGACCCCCGTTCCGACCGTGTTGGCGGAGGACGGTGTGCTGCTGCGGGAGGGACTGGTGGGCGTCCTGGAGCGCTTCGGTTTCCCGGTGGTCGCCGCCGTCGAGGACGGCGACGCCCTCGTCGAGGCGGTCACTGAACACCGTCCCCGCCTGGTCGTCACCGACATCCGCATGCCCCCGGACTTCACCGACGAGGGGCTGCGGGCCGCGGTGCGACTGCGTCAGCGCCACCCCGGGCTGGCCGTGGTGGCGCTCAGCCAGTACGTGGAACTCAGCTACGCCACCGACCTGCTCGACTCCGGTGACGGAAAGGGCGTGGGCTACCTGCTCAAACAGAGGGTCGGCGACGTGCGCGAGTTCGCCTCGGTGCTGCGCAGGGTCGTCGAGGGCGCCACCTTCGTCGACCCCGAGGTCGTACGGCAGCTGCTGCGCCGTAGCTCCGACCCGCTCGAACGGCTCACCGCGAGGGAGCGGCAGGTGCTGGAACTCATGGCCGAGGGTCACTCCAACGGCGCCATCGCGCGCAGGCTGGTGGTCAGCGACGCGGCCGTGGGCAAGCACGTGGGCAACATCCTGGCCAAGCTCGACCTGCCGCCCGACCACGACGTGCACCGCCGTGTCCAGGCGGTGCTCGCCTACCTCCGGGCCCAGAGCTCCTGACCCGGGCGGGGTGGCCCTCAACCGTCCATCGAACGGTCCACGACCACCACGGTCTCGTCGCCCACGACCCAGGCGTCGTGGCCGGGTGGTACGTACGCCACCTGGCCCGCCACCAGCTCGCGTTCGGAGCCGTCCCGGGTACGGAACCCCATGGTCCCCTGGAGGAGCGTGAGCGCGTGGGTGGCCATGCACAGGTCGGTCCCGGCGTCCGGGCGCATGTGTCGGCTCCACTGCCACCCCGGTTCCAGGGTCATGCGGGTGATGAGCTGGCCGCCCAGGTGCACGGACGAGGACCGGCCGTGGTCGAACTCCACCAGTTCCCCGGAGGTGTCGAAGTCACCGATCCGCACGGCGCCGGGCGGCTCCTCGTCCCAGGCCTGCACCATGGACTGGCGCACGATCCGGCCGTCCTCCAGGTCCAGTAGGGACATGCTCCGCACGGTGAGACCGTCCGGGTAGGTGCAGCGCTCCGTGTAGGCGGCGCGGTCGCCGTCGGTGAAGTACTCCAGGACCTCGTGTTCCAGGTCCATCGAGTACACCTGCCGGAGCTGGTCCTCGATCGAGGAGCGCCCGTGTAGCACCGTGGGCGAGCTGGGCGGGGTGCGCCGGTCCACGGTCTCCATGTCCGCGTCCTCCGCGAACTGGCGGATCAGCAGGGCGGTGTCGCCGTCCTCGACGGCCCGCCGGAACACCTCGATGTCGAATTCGTTGCCGTTGGTGTTGGCTGACATGATGCGGACCCCTTTCTGGGAGCGACGGGGCACGCGGACCATTGTCGGGTGCCCTACCTCCACCCTGCTCCCCGACCGGTCTCCGATTCGACCAATCCCGGGTCAGGCCCGGGTTTGCCCGGCCCGGCGGGGACTCGACCGCCCCGACCACGCGCGTTAGCGTGGAAGTGAGGAGGCCTCACCCACGGGACGACCGGAGGTGACATGGTCAAACGCAGGAAGATCCGGTACACGGTCGTCATGGG
Organism: Nocardiopsis sp. NPDC006938; assembly: GCF_042869555.1. Classification (NCBI taxonomy): domain Bacteria; kingdom Bacillati; phylum Actinomycetota; class Actinomycetes; order Streptosporangiales; family Nocardiopsidaceae; genus Nocardiopsis; species Nocardiopsis sp. NPDC006938. The sequence continues at coordinate 326,159 of NZ_JBIAGA010000005.1, forward strand.
GCTGTGTCTGCTGCTCTTCGCCGGGGCCACCCCCGTCTACTACCTGTTCGGTGTCGGGTGGGCGGTGGCGATGTGCGCCGTCGCGATGGTCCTGCCGCCCGTCGCGGTCACCCTGGGCAGCATCTCCGACCCCGACGACCCGCGCGACCACGACAACAGGTACGGGCCCAACGCCGAGTAGGCGCCGGGCCCGCACCCGGAGTCAGCGCTCCAGCACGCGACGCAGGGCGCTCAGGACCAGCTCCGCGCGGTCCAGGCGGGCGTTGTGGCCCATGAGGCCGATCCGCCACACCGTCGCCGCGTGGGGGCCCACCCCGGCGCCGATCTCCAGCCCGTAGTCGTGCAGCAGGCGTTCACGCACCTTGCCGGAGTCCACGCCGTCGGGCACGCGCACGGAGGTGAGCTGCGCCAACCGGTGGCCCTCGGCGGCGAAGAGTTCCAGCCCCATTTCCTGGAGGCCCTCGCGTAGGCGCGCGCCAGCGGCCTCGTGACGGGCGGCGACGGCGTCCACGCCCTCCTCCTCGATCCGGGCCAGGGCCGCGTCCAGGGACGCGACCATCGCGGTCGGAGCGGTGTGGTGGTAGGCGCGCCCGCCCGGGCCGCCGCGCACGTAGGCGCCGAGCAGACCGAGGTCGACGTACCACACCGGGGGGGACTGCACCCGGCGCTCCCACGCCCGTTCGGAGAAGGTGAACGGAGCCAGCCCCGGAGCCACGCCCAGGCACTTCTGGGTACCGGAGTAGGCGATGTCCACCAGCCACTCGTCGAGGGCCATCGGCATGCCGCCGAGCGAGGTGACGCAGTCGGCCAGCAGCAGGGTGTCGTCGGAGCGCTCGCGCAGGGCCCGGCCCAGCGCGCCGACGTCGCTGACCACCCCGGTGGAGGTCTCTGCGTGCACGACCGCCACGAGCTTCGGGGCGGGGTGGGCGTCCAGGACACGCTGGACGTCGACGGGCCGACCCCACTCGTGGTCCACTCGCACCACCTCGGCGCCGTAGCGCCCGGCGACCTCGCACATGCGCTCGCCGAACAGGCCGTTGACCGCCACGACCACCACGTCGCCCGGGCGCACGGAGTTGGCGAAGGCGGTCTCCATGCCCAGGGAACCGGTGCCGGAGAGCGGCAGTGTGAGCGGGTTCTCGGTGCCCCAGAGGGAACGCAGCCGCGCGCAGGCGCGTTCCAACAGGGTGATGAACTCGGGGTCCAGGTGCCCGAGGAGCGGGGCGGCCAGGCCCAGGGTGGCCTCCGGGTAGGGGTTGCTCGGTCCGGGGCCCAGTAGGGTGCGTTCGCTGACTGACATGGTCGAACACTAGCCGGGACGGGACGGCCGGGCCCCCACGGGGTGATCCGGGACCGCGTGCCCGGGGTCCGAGCCGAACAGGGAGGGAGAGGGTGACGGCACACGACCGCGGGGACCGTGCCGCGCCGCCCGAGACACCATGACCGAGACCGACGCCGCGGCCGCCGCCGCGACCAGGGGAGCACTTGCCGACGGCGTACGCCTGCTGCGCGTGGCCCACGACGACCCCAGGATCGGGGGTCTGCTCGACGGGCTCCTGGAGGAGTACACCGAGCGCTACGGGGCCGAGGGCGCCGCCAACGAGCTCAGCCGCTACCCGGTCACCGAGTTCGTCGCCCCCGGGGGAGGTCTCGTCCTGGCCGAACTCGACGGCGAGGTCGTGGCCGGGGGAGCGTTGCGCCCCTACCGGCGGGACCGCGCCGACACCGTCGAGTTCAAGCGCGTGTGGACCAGCGCCCGACACCGTCGGCGCGGGCTGGGGCGGCGGATCATGAGCGCGCTGGAGGAGGCCGCCCGCGACCTCGGGTACTCCCGGGTGATGCTCTTCACCGGCCCCTCCCAGCCCGAGGCGGTCGCCCTGTACGAACGGATCGGCTACCGCCGGGTCGACCCCGCGACCGTCGACGACCTGCCCTACCCGAAGGCCATCCCCTTCGCCCGCGACCTGGTTCCCGCCACCGGGTGACCGCCCGGTGCGCACGGGCGCGCACGCTGGCCCGGACGTTATGGGCAGCGCTATGACCGGCACGCGGACAGGGGTACGAACGCCTTTGTACGATGAGAGGGGTGACCGCCACCAGCGGTCACCACGCCCCGCACCCTTTCGACGAACTCGACGAGGAGAGTCACAACGTGAGCGAGCAGCAGCGTCCCGAGGCCGAGGCCGAAGCCCCCGTGTTCAGGCCGCGCAAGAACGGCCAGGCGCAGTCGGTCTCCGACGAGCTCGCGGCGTGGATGACCACCGGCTGGGCCGACACCGAGCTGCGCGACCTGGAGCCCGTCGAGCAGGCCGGGCACACCGCCCGCCGCCGTGACGTGCTCAGCGCGGCCTTCCCCGGGGACCGCCTGGTCGTTCCCTCCGGTCAGCTCCTGACCCGCTCCAACGACACCGAGTACCCCTTCCGCGCCGCCACCGACTACGCCTACCTCACCGGTGACACCACCGACGGCAACTGCCTGGTGCTCACCCCGAGGGCCGACGGCGGTCACGACGCCGTCCTGTACCTCAAGCCGCGTTCCAACCGCGACAACGGCGAGTTCTGGCTCGGCGGCTACGGCGAGCTGTGGACCGGGCGCCGCAACAGCCTGGGAGAGGCCGCCGAGCTGCTGGGCCTGCCCACCGCCGACGTGCGCACCCTGCCGGGCGTGCTCGGCTCCGACACCTCGGCGACCACCCGCGTCGTTCGGGGCCACGACGCCGAGATCGACGCCCTGGTGGACGGTCTGCGCGCCGACGCCGACGCCGACGACGAGGCCCGCGCCAAGTCCGTCCAGCTGGACCAGGACCTCGGGGTGGCGCTGGCCGACCACCGCCTGGTCAAGGACGAGTGGGAGATCGCCCAGCTCCAGCTGGCCGTCGACGCCACCGTACGCGGCTTCGGCGACGTCGCCAAGGCGCTGCCCCAGGCCAGGGACACCTCCGAGCGCTACGTGGAGGGCACCTTCTTCCTCCGTGCCCGGGTCGAGGGCAACGACGTCGGTTACGGCACCATCGCCGCCTCCGGCGCCAACGCCACCACTCTGCACTGGACCCGTAACGACGGTCCGGTCCGCGAGGGCGACCTGCTGCTCCTGGACGCCGGGGTGGAGACCACCACCCTCTACACCGCCGACGTCACCCGCACCATGCCCGTCTCGGGCACTTTCACCGAGCTCCAGCGCAAGGTCTACGACCTGGTGTACGAGGCGCAGGAGGCCGGTATCGCCGCGGTCGCCCCCGGTCGGCCCTTCACCGCCTTCCACGAGGCCTCCCAGCGCGTGCTGGCCGAGGGTCTGGTGGAGTGGGGCCTGCTGGAGGGCCCGGTCGACCGCGTACTGGAGCTGGGCCTCCAGCGCCGGTACACGCTGCACGGCACCGGCCACATGCTCGGCATGGACGTGCACGACTGCGCGGTCTCCCGGCAGGAGATCCACCTGTACGGCGAACTGAAGCCGGGCATGGTGCTCACCGTGGAGCCGGGCCTGTACTTCCAGCCCGACGACCTGACCGTGCCGGAGGAGCTGCGCGGTATCGGCGTGCGCATCGAGGACGACGTCCTGGTCACCGAGGAGGGCCGCACCGTGATGTCGGCCGGACTGCCGAGGTCCTCCGCCGACGTCGAGGCCTGGCTGGCCGAGCGCCTGCCGCGCTGACCCGGTCGCTCGCGGAGCCCGGACCGGAGCGCGGGCCGTCTTCCCCCCCGGGGAAGGCGGCCCGTCGCCGTGTCCGGGGATTCGGACACGGGTCGACCGATACCGGGTGGAGCGCCGACGCGTTTCGGCTGTCCGTAGCTCGGCCCGACGTGCGGGCGGGAGTGGGGCATGACCGCCCTGTCCGGATATTCACCGGGCCGGGTGTGGAACCATCGGTGCTGTTCCACTGACGGCCTTCCCGATCCGGGAGCGGTCCGATCTGGCACCCGCTACGGTTTTTGTGGCGGGCGGATACGTAAGACAGAACTGGGGGAGGTTCACGCGTGCGCGCGGAACGGCTGTGGCGCAGGGGGCTGAGGTTTCCCCGCCTGTTCCTGGCGGAGCGGACGGTCCTCGTTCACGGCGACGTCGACCCCAACCCCGATCCCCGGAAGTCGCGGTACGAGGCCCGGGCCTTCGACACGCGCTCCCTGAGGCCCCTGGGCACCGCCTTCGAGGCGCAGGGGCCGGTCAACCTGGCGCGGGCCCCCGAGGGGCAGGGGTGGCCCGGCACGGTCCTGGTCCAGGCCTCCCGGCGCTCGGTGACCGTGCGCGACCCCAGCACCGGAACACCGCTGCTGGAGACCGACCTCGCCGAGCCGGGCGAGCTGTGGCCCGACGACGTGGCCCTGCGGGTCCTGGACAAGGAGGCGGTGGTCCTCCTCTTCGGAGAGGACGGCGACGGCGCCACCCGCTGGTGGGCGGTGGACCCCTTCACCGGTGCGACCGTCCCCGACCTGGCGGACTCCCGCCCCGGCCACGAGGCCAGGGGCGAGCGTATGTCCTTCGCCGGTGACTTCCTCGTCGCCCCGGGGCAGGACCCGGGGTTCGACCCGGTCATCCTCGCCGACTACGAGCACCCGCGCGAGCGCGTGTACCGGCTGGAGGACGGCGAGTACCTCGGCGAGGTGGAGAGCCACGCCGACTCCGAGACCGTGGCGGCCCGGGTGGGGGGCCGCTCTCTACTGGCGGTCGCGGGGCGCGTCCACTCCCTGCCCGACCTGGAGTTGGTGGCGGAGCTGGGCGGCCCGCGCACCCTGGTGTCGCTGGTCGAGTGGGAGGGCGAGGCGGTGGCCGTCTACCAGGAGGAGGACGCCCGCCCCGGCGGCCTCGGCTCCTGGTACCTGGACCGGCTCCGGGTGCGCTACCTGGACCGCCCGGGCCAGCCCGTGGTGGAGGTGCCCGGGACGTGGCCGGGGGAGCTGGAGGACCTGGTCGCCGCCCCCGACCACGTGGTGGTCCTGGCCACCACCGAGGGCGTGTACGCCCTGCACGTGAGCGTCTAGGGCGGCTCGGTCCAGGAGGCGGGCCCGCCCGGCACCGGGGTCCCGGCGGTCGCGGTCACCGCGACCGCCACGGTCCACGACACGGCGGACCAGGTGGCCGCGACGTCACTCCCGCGTCGCGGGGTCCGGCCCCGGTCGGGACGGGTCCGGGGGCGCGGCGTCGACCCCGGCCAGGTAGTCGCGGGAGGCCGTGTAGGCCCGGTCGATCCGCCGGGGTACGGAGTCCAGCCGCCGGAACGCCATCGGCCGGTCGTCCCCCGCCAGCGAACCGCCGCTGGGCAGCACGTGCAGCCGGACCTGTTCGGGCAGCGTCGCCAGGTCCCGGGCGAAGCGGTGGCGACGGGCGATCTCGAACGCCACACGTGCCGTCTCCACCGGGTTGGCGGGCACCGAGAGCGGCTCCTCCACCCGGCCGACCTGCAACACGTACACCGTGCGCGCGCCCGCGCGTACCGCCGCCTCGATCGGGATCGAGTTGACGATCCCGCCGTCCAGGAAGTGCTCGTCGCCGATCCGTTGGGGCGGAAGCAGGCCGGGGACGGCGGAGGAGGCGAGCACGGCGTCGATCAGCGGCCCCTCCGAGAACCAGTGCTCGGCGGCGCGTTCGATACTGGCCGCCACCACCCGCAGCGGGACCGCCAGGTCCTCGAAGACCGGATCGGGGCCCAGAACGTCCACCAGCAGGCGGCGTAGCGGTTCCGGGGAGATCAGGTGGGTGCGGGTCGTCACGATGCGGTGCAGCTGGCGGCCCACCGCCTCACCGAACACCGAGTCGGCCTCCGGGGAGGTCCAGGTCCGGACGAGCCGTTCCACCGCCGCCATGGAGGGGTCCAGGGCCAGCACCGCGCCGTTGATCGCCCCGATGGAGGTCCCCACCACGAGGTCCGGGGTGATGCCCTCCTCCAACAGGGCGCGGACCATACCGACCTCGACGGCGCCGCGTACGCCTCCACCGCCCAGGACGAAGGCCACCGGTCCGGGGCCTCCCGCCGTGGGCGCGGGGCCCGTTGGGTCCGCCGGGTGCTCGGTGGCGCGGGCGGGCGGGGCGGTACGGGGCGTGCGGGGAGTGTCTGTCACGCGGACAGTCTAGGAAGGCCGGACCTCAGTCCCGCACGGCGCGCAGGACCTCGAAGTCGACCCCGGCGCGGGGCAGCCGCCTGATGAGCGCATCGCCCATGGCGACGGCGGTGGTGACCTGCCCGGAGGTCGGCGGCAGGTCGTCCTCCCACAGGCACAGCGCCGATTCCGCGAGCATGCCCGAGGTCGCCCCGTAGCCGGGTTCGCCGCCCGAGACCAGTGTGTGTACGCGCCGCCCGCCCCCGGCCCCCGTGAAGTGCACGGTGAACCACCCGTTGGCGAGCTGTTCCTCGGTCGGACCCGCACCGGCCGGGACGAGGTTCCGGAGCCGTGACCGCAGCGCCGGCACCTGGGCGGCGGCCACCACCCCGGCGGCTCCGCCGACCGCGCCCAGCGCGCCGCCCAGACGACGGAAGGCCGCGTAGTGGCCGTAGGAGAAGTCGGGCCCGTAGCGCTCCAGGGCCGCCGCGGACCTGACCACCACGCGCGGGTCCAGGGTCGGGAGCGGCACCGCCCACCCCCGGGCCAGCCGGGTGCGCGGTCGGACGCGGTGGTCGACACGGACCCTGCGGCCCCGGAGAGGGGGCTCGACGAGGCGCCGCTCGCGGGCGGCGCGCCGCATCCCGGAGGTGTCGGCGAAGGCGCCCACGGCGGAACGCAGGGTCCCGCCCGAGACGCCGCCCCTGGCCCGGACGAACCCCTCCACGCTCAGGGGGACCCCCTCGGGCAGCTGTTCGACGGTGAACAGCACCCCCAGGTCGTGGGGGACGGAGTCGAACCCGCAGGCGTGCACCAGCCGCGCGCCGGTCCGCACGGCGGTGGCGTGGTGCCGCGCGTAGACGAGGTCGACGAACGCGGGCTCGCCGCACAGGTCGACGTAGTCGGTGCCCTCGGCCGCGCAGGCCGCCACCAGCGGCTCACCGTACGGGCCGTAGGGGCCCACCGTGGTGACGACCACCCGGGCCGAGGCGGCCAGGGCGCGCAGGGAGCCGGGGTCCTCGGCGTCGGCCAGCAGCAGTTCCGGTACGGGCCGGTCGGGGTCGATCTCGGCCAGTTCCGCCCGTACCGCCTCCAGACGGTCCCGGTCCCGGCCCGCCAGCGCCCAGCGCAGGCCGCGCGGGGCGCTGGTCGCCAGGTACTCGGCGGTCAGCGCGCCGGTGTACCCGGTCGCGCCGAACAGGACGATGTCGTGACCGCGTTCCACGGTGTTCCAGCCTCTCGGATCTGTGTCGTGCGCCGAGCACAGTCTCGCACGCCCGGCCGCGCCGGTTTGGGGAGCCGGTCGCGCGGGGTAGGGCGCTCCGGGAACGGCATCCGAATCCGGGGGAGACACCATGGCCGACCTGGTCGACCTGCACGGCACCGCGATGGCGGAGTTCGACCGCCGGGTGGCGGGGGTGGCGCTCGCCGACTGGGCCCGGCCCACGCCCTGCGCGGACTGGGACGTCCACGACCTCGTCAACCACCTGACCTCGGAACAGCTGTGGGTGCCGCCCCTGCTGGACGGGGCGACCCTCGAAGAGGTGGGCGACCGTTTCGACGGCGACATCCTGGGCGAGGAACCGGCCGCCACCTGGTCGGTGGCCTCCCGCGAGGCACGCACCGCCTGGCTGGCGCCCTCCGCCACCGAACGGACCGTCCACCTGTCCTTCGGGGACGTTCCGGGCCGCGTGTACCTGTGGCAGATGACCTTCGACCTGGGAGTGCACGCCTGGGACCTGGCGCGGGGGATCGGCGCGGACGAGCGGCTCGACCCCGGCCTGGTCGCCGAGCTCTTGGCCTGGGCCGAGGAGAACACGGCGGTGCTCTCGGGCAGTTCGCTGTTCGCCGAGCGGGTCCCCGTCGGCGACGGCGCCGACGCCCAGACCCGCCTGCTCGCCCTCACCGGGCGAAAGCCCTGGCCGTAGTCCGGCAGCGGGCCCGGCTACGACGCCAGCGCCCGACCCAGCACGCGGGCCCCCTCGGGGAAGGCTCCGGGCCGCGGGCCCGCGAAGTTGAGCCGAAGGTGCGGTCCGGTGGGCTCCGCCGGGAACCACTCGCCGCCCGGAGCGACCAGGACCCCCGCCTCCTCGCACTCGCGGACCACGCGGGGCAGGTCGGTGGCGTCCGGCAGCCGTAGCCACAGGTTGAGCCCGCCCTGGGGGACCGCCGCGAGGTAGGCGGTGGGCGCGTGTACGCGGAGCGCGTCGACCAGGAGGTCGCGGCGGGCCGCCAACTGCTGGCGCAATCCCCGCAGGTGGGTGCCCCAGGCGGGCTGGGTGACGACGTCCAGCGCCGCCTCCTGAAGCACACCGCTGACGTACATGGACTCGGCCCGCACATCGGCGAGGACGCGTTCCCGGGCCGGGCCCCGGACGACCATCCCGGCCACCCGCACGGCCGGGGACACGCTCTTGGTGAGCGAGCGCAGGTACACCACGTGACCCGCGTCGTCCCGCGCGGCCAGCGGGCTCGGCTCCGCGTCGATCCCGAGGTCGTGCGCCCAGTCGTCCTCCACCAGGAACGCGCCGTGGCGGCGCACGGTCTCCAGTACCCGCTCACCGAGGTCGGCGGACCAGCGGGCCCCGGTGGGGTTGGCGAAGTTGGGCTGGGCGTACAGCACCCGCGCCCCGGTCCGCTCGAAGGCGCGGTCCAGTTCGTCCGGGTCGGGGCCGTCGGCCCCGCTGGGAACCGGCACCATCTCCACACCCGCCCGCGCGGCCGCGCGAGTGGCGCCCCAGTAGGTGGGTGACTCGATCAGCAGCGGCCCCGCGGTACCGACCAGGGAACGGAAGACCGCGCCCAGGCCGCCCTGGCTCCCCGGGAGGACGAGCACGTCCGCGGAGGTGGGGGGCGTGACCCCCACCGGAGTGTGGGCGGCGAGCCCCTGGGCGAACCAGGCTTGGAGATCCGGCAGACCGGCGGCCGGAGGACGGCTCACGGTCGCCTCGCTCCGAGCGGCGCGTGTGAGGGCGGCGCGTACCAGGCGCTCAGGGAGCAGGTCCCGGTCCGGGTATCCCGAGTGGAGCGCTATCGCGTCGTTGGGCGGGGTGCGCAACGCCGTGTCCGGGCCGGGGGAGCGGTGCCGTGGGGCGCCGAGCGCGGCGGTCTGCCAGCCGTAGTCGTGAGGACGGGCGACCCGGACCGCGCGTACGAACGTGCCCACTCCGGGACGGCTCTCCACCGCACCCTGGGCCACCAGAGCGCGCAGGGCCTTTTGGACGGTGACCGGGCTGGCGGCGTACTCGGCCACCAGGGACCGGGTCGAGGGGAGGCGGGCTCCGGGGGCAGCCTGGGAGATCCACGCGCGCAACCCCTCGACGATACGCGCACTGCTATCGTTGTTCATGAGTGATCATAGTAGCGCTACTCGAAAACTTCCCCCGGTGCTATCTTCGCGTTCCGGGCTCTGGTGGGGTCTGCTCGGGGTCGCCGCCTTCTCCCTGACCGTCCCGTTCACGCGCGTCGCCGTGGCCGAGGGGGCGATGTCGCCCCTGTTCGTGGGCTCCTTCCGCGCCGTGGTCGCCGCGCTGCTGGCCGCCGCGGCGCTCCTCCTCACCCGTCAGCGCCCGCCCAGCGGGCGCCAGTGGTGGCGTCTGGCCCTCGTGGCCGGGGGAGTGGTGGCCGGGTTCCCGATCCTGACCTCGTTCGCCCTGACGACGGCCTCGGCCAGTCACGGGGCGGTGGTGATCGCCCTGCTCCCCGCGGCGACGGCGGTGGCGGCGGTGGCGCGCGGCCGCGAGCGGCCCCCCGCGGTGTTCTGGGCCACCGCCGCGGTGGGCACGGTCACGGCGGTCGGCTTCGCCGCGTTCCAGGGCGGGGGGACGGGCGGCGGCCCCGCCTGGGCCGACCTGCTGTTGTTCGGCGCCGTCATCGCGGCCGCGATCGGCTACACGGAGGGCGGACTCCTCGCCCGTGAGCTCGGCGCGTGGCAGACCGTCTCCTGGGCCCTGGTGCTGGCCGCGCCGCTCATGGCCCTGTTGAGCGGGGTCGCCGCGGTCCAGCAGCCGCCGAGCGGGTCGCCCGGGCAGTGGGGGGCGCTCGCCTACCTCGCGGTGGTCAGCATGTACCTGGGCTTCTTCGCCTGGTACCGGGGCCTGGCGACCGGCCCGATGACCCGGGTCAGCCAGATCCAGCTCACCCAGCCGGTGATGACCCTGAGCTGGGCGGTCCTGCTGCTCGGCGAACGTCTGACCTGGCCCGCGCTCCTCGGAGGGGGTGCGGTGGTCCTGTGCGCCGCCGTCGCCGTCCGCTCCAGGGCCGGGCGGACGACGACGGCGCGCGTGGCCCCGGCACCGGGGCCGATCCCTAACTAGCGCTCACGCGCTCCGGGACGTCCTGGGCGGCCTCGGAGCCCTCGGTCCGGGCACCGTCGGCGCCGGCTCCGTCAGCGGGCTCGGGGGCCGCGACGACGCCCTGCTCCACCGCCATCTCCCTGACCAGGCGCGGCGCGCTCCACAGGGTGGGCAGCAGCACCAGCCCCACCGGCACGGCCGTCACGACGATGAACGACTGGAGGGCCTGCACCCCGTTGTCGCCCACGGTGAGCAGCACGATGGCGGCGGCGCCCATGCCCACGCACCAGAACGCCCTCACCCACGGGAAGGGCTCGCCCGTCCTCATGCTCGCGGACGAGATCGAGTACGACATGGCGTCCAGGGTGGCCGCGAAGAAGATCAGGGTCACGGCGATCATGACCAGTGCCAGCAGGGCGCTCATCGGCAGGGCCTGGACGATGGCCAGCGCGGCGGCGGGCAGGCCGTGCTCCTCGTAGGGCCCGGAGATGGCCCCGGGAGTGCGCTGCTCCAGCCACAGCCCGCTGCCGCCCAGCGCGGTGAACCACACGGAGGTGACCACGGCGGGCAGTACGGTCGCGCCCAGGAAGATCTGCCGGACCGTGCGGCCCTTGGAGATGCGGGCGATGAAGATCGCCATGATCGGGCCGTAGCCGATGAACCAGCCGAAGAAGAAGACCGTCCAGTAGCCGAGCCACCCGGTGTCGCCGCGGTACAGCGTCATCGGCACGAACTCGCGCACGTGCACCGCGCTGGCCTGGAGGAACAGGTCGACGACGAAGGGCAGCGAGGACAACCCGACCACGCACACGATGAGCACGAGCGCGGCCCACACGTTGATCCGGCTGAGCAGCTGGATGCCCCGGTCGAGGCCGCTGAGCACCGAGACGGTCGCCACGGCGGTCAGACCCACGATGATCGCCACCTGGGTGCCGAAACCGGAGCCGAAGCCGAACATCTCACCGCCGATGTAGGACATCTGGAGGCCGAGGAAGCCGATGGGGCCGACCGTTCCCGCGACCACCGCCACCACACAGCTGATGTCGGCGACGGTGCCGACCCAGTGTGTGCGGACCCGGTCGCCCAGGACCGGCCACAGGAGCGTGCGCGGTCGCAGGGGCATGCCCTTCTCCACGCCGCGCATCATCACCAGCGTGGCCAGGGAACCGCCGATCGCCCAGGCCGGGAACCCCCAGTGGACGAAGGTCTGCGCGAGGGCGACCGAGGCGCCCTCCATGCCACCGGCCATGTGGGCGTACTGCGGCGGCGGGTCGACGTAGTGGGCGAGGGGTTCGGCGGCGGCCCAGAAGACGCCGCCCGCCGCGAGCAGGGTGGTCAGGACCATGGCCACCCACCGGAACCAGGTGAATCCGGGGGCGTCGGTCCCGCCCATGCGCACGCGTCCGTACCGGGAGAGGGCGAGCACGGTGGCGACGGCCACGGTGGCCAGGAGCAGCACCTGCCAGTAGGCGCCGAACCAGCGCGCCGACCACGCGAAGGCGGCGTCGACGGCGGTGTTCACCCCTGACGGGGACACCAGCGCCGCAAGGACGAACGCGATCAGCAGGCCGCCGGAGACACCGACCACCCAGAGATCGGGTCGGCGGCCGGTTTCGGGCACGCGTGGGCTCGCGGTGGAAGACATGGAGAAGAGGTTGCCCCTCGATCGGAAGCGCCCGCCGGAGGCCCCGGCGGACCGGCCGAGTCTACGTGCGTTCGTCCTGATCCGAGTGGGTGTGCGGGGGTGCGTCCCACCACGCGGGTGTGTGGCCGCGGCCGCGTCGCCGGGTCGGGTCTGGCCGCGTCACCCGCCGAGGAGGGCCACCGAGTCGCGCTCCACGAGGTGGACCGGCAGCCGTACGCACCGCCCGGGACCGTCCCCGGGCGCGGTCAGCAGGCGCATGGCGTGGTCGCCCAGGAGCTCGCGGTCCAGGCCCACGGTGGTCAGACCCGGGTCGAGCAGCCCCGAGGTGGCGAGGTCGTCGTGCCCGACCACGCTCACGTCCCGACCGACCCGCATCGACAGGGAGCGGGCCGCGGCGTACACGGCGGTGCCCAGGTAGTCGGAGTTGACCACGAACGCCTCGTGTCCGGCCGACCCGCCCCCTCCGGCGGGAGCGATCCGCCCGGCGACCATCCGGGCGACGCTGTCGTGGTCGAGCGGGCAGCGCACCACGGTCCCCGTCAGTCCCCACGCGGCGCAGAGCCGGACGAACTCCTCCTCGCGGCCCCAGTCGGCGGCCAACCCCTCGGGGGCCATGACGAGGGTCGCGCGACGGTGCCCCCGCGCGCGCAGGTGTTCCAGGGCCAGGGCCACGGCGGCCCCGTCGTCCGGCCCGACGGTGGAGAGCCGCTCGGCGCCGGGCACCGCCGGTTCCGGGGTGCGGTTGAACGCCACCACGGGGACGTCCGGGTGCCGGGGGAGCCAGTCGGTGAGCGGTCCCCTGCGCCCGATCGGGCTGATCGCGACTCCGCCCACCCCCTCGGTGGCGAGCCTGCGCAGCGCGGCCGACTCTCGTTCGACGTCGTAGTCGGAGCTGAGGATCAGCAGGAAGGCGCCCTCGCGGTGCGCCCGTACCTCCATGCCGCGCAGGACGTCGAGGAAGAAGGGGTTGCGCATGTTGCGGATGACGACCCCGTAGGCGGAGCGCTGCCCGGTGCGCAGGGCCCGCGCCCGCCCGTCGACCTGGTAGTCGAGGTCGGCGGCGGCGCGGCGGACCCGTTCCACGGTCGCCGGGGCCACCCGTCCCTGACCGTTCAGGGCGAAGCTGGCCTGGGCCACGGAGACCCCGGCCAGGGCGGCGACGTCGCGCAGGGTCACGCGCTTGCGTGAGGAGGGCATGGGAGGTCCTTCCGAAAGGAGGTGTGCGGTCATGATGCCGGTGGGGCGGTGGAGACGCCACGCGCGTCGAGCGGTACGCGCGGCGGTGTCGAGGGGGAGCACGGGCCGCGAACCGGGGCTGGCACGGGGCGGGCGCACCGAGGTGCGCAGGTGACGCAGGTGACGCGGTTGGCCGAGGGTTCCCAGGGTGTTGGCCTCGCGGACACCGATCACGACAGTGCAGGTCACCCCTATGGTAAATCGTTTCATCACGAAGTACCCTCAACCCACCCCTCGGCCCGGCGTCCGGGCCGTCCGACCACCCTTCGGAGCCCCCATGTCCCACCGACGCACGGCGATCACCGGCGCCGTCGTGACCCTCACCGTCCTGGCCCTGACCTCGTGCGGCAACGTCGACGCCCCCGGAGGCGCGGCCTCGGGCGGCGGCGACATCGTCATCACCTACAACTCGCCCTCCGAGTGGGGCAACTACGGCGAGGTGCTGAGCGCGTTCACGGAGGAGACGGGCATCAACGCCCCGAACGACCCGAAGAACTCGGGCCAGGCCCTGGCCGCGCTCCAGGCCGAGAAGGGCTCCCCGGTCGCCGACGTGGCCTACACCGGCATCGCCTTCGGAGAGCAGCTGGTGGAGGCCGGTGTCCTCCAGGCGTACGTCCCCGAGGGCGCCGACCAGGTCCCCGAGGAACTCCGCGACCCCGACGGCGCCTGGACCAGCGTCCACACCGGCACCATCGCCCTCATCGTCAACGAGGACCACCTCGACGGCGCCCCCGTACCGCGGAGCTGGGAGGACCTGCTCGACCCCGCCTACGAGGGCAAGGTCGGCTACCTTGACCCCACCCAGGCCGCTGTCGGCTACTCCGCCGCCACCGCCGTCAACGTCGCCCTCGGAGGCGACCTCGACGACTGGGGACCGGGCCTGGACTACCTCAGCCGACTCAAGGACAACGGGGCCTCCACCTCCGCGCAGACCGCCACCGCCAAGGTCGCCCAGGGCGAGATCCCGATCCTGATCGACACCGACTTCAACGGCTACAAGCTCCGCGACGAGGGCGCCAACGTCTCCGTGGTCATCCCCGAGGAGGGCTCGCTCCAGATCCCCTACATCGTGGGCCTGGTCGAGGGCGCGCCCAACGAGGACAACGGCAAGGAGCTCCTCGACTTCTACTTCTCCGAGCGGGGCCAGGGCCTGTTCGCCGCCGGGTACATGCGCCCGGTGATCGGAGAGATGCCCGAGGAGCTCGCCGACAAGGTCCTGCCGCCGCAGGAGTACGAGCGCGCCACCACGATCGACTACGTCGAACAGGGCGCGCGCCAGCAGGAGTTCATCGAGCTCTACCAGGACGAGGTCGGCTTCTAGTGCCCTCCAGCGCCACCGCCGGGGGCACCGCCCCCGGCACACGAGGACGCGCGGCGGCCGCGCCCGCCTGGATCGCCGCGCTCCCCGCCCTGATCGTCATCGGCCTGTTCAGCGCCTACCCCGTCGTGGTGATGGTCGCCAACTCCCTCGGCCTGGGGCAGCCCCCGGCCGACGGCGGGCCCACCCTGGAGCACTACGTCCGGGCCTTCGGCTCGGCGGCCGTCCGCGACGCGCTCGTCAACTCCCTCTACATCGCCCTCGGATCGGTGCTGATCACGCTCTGCGTGGCCGTGCCGGTGGTGCTGCGCCAGGCCGACGACGACCGGGCGGGCAGGGGCGGAGCCCTCACGGACGCCCTGCTGACCCTGCCCATCGCGCTGCCCGGCATCATCATCGGGTTCTTCGCGATCGTCCTGACCGGACGCACGGGTCTGCTCGGGCTGGCGTGGGACGGCTTCGCGGGACTGGCCTACACCTTCCCCGGCCTGCTCATCGCCTACCTCTACTTCTCCCTCCCCCGGGTGCTGGGGCCGCTGCGCGGCGCCGCCGCCACCCTGGACCCGTCCCTGGCCGAGAGCGCCCGCACGCTGGGCGCCTCCCGACCCCGCGTGTTCTGCACCGTCACCCTGCCCCTGCTGCTGCCCGCCGCGATCGAGACCAGCGGTACCGCGATCGCGGTCGCCCTCGGCGGGTACGGCACGGTCGCGACCCTGTCCGAGGGGGTGCGGCTGCTGCCGCTCAACGTCGCCAACGAACTCACCACCGGCTACCGGCTCGCCGCCTCGTCCACCCTCGCGGTCATCCTGGCCGTGACGGCGGTGCTGGCCCTGGTCCTGGGCCGCGTGCTGGCCCGCGTCGTCCGTCGGGCGGTGTCCTCATGACCCGGCTTGTCACCCGGCTGACCTGCGCCTTCGTGGTCATTCCCCTGGTGGCCACCCTGGTCGCCGCCACCAGCGTCGACTTCTCCCAAGGCCCGTGGGGCGGCGGTCCCACCCTGGACTGGTTCGCCTACGCGTGGCCGCCCCTGGCTCCGGTGATCGGCCGCAGCCTGGGCGTGGCCGCCCTCGTGGTCGTGTTGAACCTGGCGATCGGGGGGCCGCTGGCCTGGTGGGTGGCCCGCCACCCCTCATGGTTGACCCGTCTCACCGGCTACCTGGTGAACGTGCCGCTGGCGGTGCCCGGCATCGCGCTCAGCGTCGCCCTCGTGGGCACCTACCCGATGCTGCGCCCCAGCGGGCTACTGCTGGTCCTGGGCCACCTCGTCTTCACCCTGCCCTTCACCCTGGCGGCGCTGGTGCCCGCCCTGGCCGACGACGAGCTGCGCACCAACGAGAGCGTCGCCCGCAGCCTGGGCGCCGGCTCCGTGCGCGTCCTGCGGACGATCACCGTCCCCGCCTGCCTGGTCGCCGTCACCCAGGCCGTCACGATGGTGTTCGCGCTGTCGTTCGGCGAGTTCAACATCAGCTTCTTCATCAACCCGCCCGCCACGCCCACCGCGCCCTTCGCCCTCTTCGACTCCTACTCCACCCAGCGCCTCGAACTCGCTTCGGCGCAGTCGATGATCTTCGTCGCCTTCGTCGCACCGGTGCTGACCGCCATCGTCCTGGCCCGGCGCCGGGCCCCGAGGAGGACCCCGTGACCACCCACGCCACCGCGTCACCGACCCCGAGCGGCGAGGCCCCCGCCGTCACCCGCGCGGCCGGGCTGACCGTGGACGGCCTGACCGTCCGCTACGGCTCCACCACCGCCGTGGAACACGTGTCCCTGGACGTGGCCCCGGCCGAGACCGTCGCCGTCATCGGCCCCTCCGGCTGCGGCAAGAGCACCACGCTGCGCGCCGTCGCCGGTCTGGTCCCCGTCTCCGAGGGGGCGATCGGCCTGGCCGGACGCGACGTCACCGCCCTGGGACCGGCCCGGCGCAACATCGGCCTGGTCCCCCAGAACTACGCCGTCTTCCCGCACATGAGCGTGGCCGCCAACATCGGCTACGGCCTGCGCGCCCGGGGGACGGCCGCAGCCCGCCGCGAGGCGCTCGTGCGGGACATGCTGGAACTGACCCACCTGTCCGACCTGGCCGACCGCCGCCCCGACCAGCTCTCCGGCGGCCAGCGCCAGCGGGTCGCCCTGGCCCGGGCGCTGGCGATCCAGCCGGACGCCCTCCTCCTGGACGAACCCCTGGCCGCGTTGGACCCGCAGCTGCGCGGCGGGCTGCGCCGCGAACTGGCCACGATGCTGGCCGCGACCGAGTGCGCCACCCTCATCGTCACCCACGACCAGCGCGAGGCACTGTCCCTGGGGTCGCGCATCGCCCTGCTGCGCGACGGGCGGCTGGTGCAGTTCGACACGCCCCAACGCCTCTGGGACGACCCGGCCGACGCCTTCGTCGCGGACTTCCTGGCCGGGGCGGTCCTGCTGGACGCCGAACTCGACGACGGGCACGCCGTCACCCTGGACGGGAGCTGGCGCCTGCCGGTCCGCGACCTGGAGGTGCGCCCCACCGAACACGGGGCCGTGCGCCTGTTGCTGCGGCACGACAGCCTCACCGTCACCGACGACTCCGCCGCCTCGGCGCTGGTCGCGGAGGTGACCCACTCCGAGTTCACCGGCGACGGCGTGCACCTGACCGTCCGCGCGGGCGGCCACCACCTGGGGGTGCGGGTCCCCCCGGACGCGCGGATCGGGCGTTCTGTGGCGCTCGCCGCCGCCCCGGGAAGGGCCACCCTGCTGCGCCCCTGACCCGCACACGACGCACACCCGCCCCCGCCCGCCGACCACGGCCACGAGAGGAACAAACATGCTGGAACTGGAGATCCTCGGATCGAACGCCACCGCGCCCACCAAGGAGGGGCCCGCCTCCTGCTACCTGCTGCACACCGAGACCGGAGTGGTCCTGGTGGACGCCGGTCCCGGGTCACTGCTCGCCTACTGCTCCCGGTACGGGCTCGACCGCCTGCGCGGCATCGTGGTGACCCACATGCACGCCGACCACAGCCTCGACCTCATGGCCTGGGCCTACCGCTGGACCTTCCCGCGGGTGCTGCCGCGCGTACCCCTCTTCCTTCCCGAGGGCGAGACCGAGCGGGTGGCCGCCTTCGACGCGGTCTTCGGCATCCCCACCCTGCCGACCATGCACCAGCCCATCGCGCAGTCCTTCGAGATCACCCCGATGCCCAGGGACGGCCGGACCGCGCACGAGGTGGACGGGGTCTCCTTCCGGTCGTTCCCGGCACACCACAGCGTGCCCTCGGCGGCGCTGCGCTTCGAGTCGCCCGACGGCCGCAGCGTCGCGTTCTCGTCCGACACCGGGTACTGCGCCCCGGTCGCGGAGGCCGCGCGCGCGGCCGACCTGTTCGTGTGCGAGGCCACCTACCTGGAGGCCGACGAACAGGCCCTGCACGGACACGGCCACCTCACCGCGCGGATGGCGGGGCTGCTGGCCACCGAGGCCGACGCCCGACACCTCGTGCTGACGCACTTCGCCGACCCGGCCGACTGGGAGGAGGGCCGCCGCCACGCGCAGGAGGCCTTCGCGGGGAAGGTGAGCGTCGCCGTACCCGGCAGCCGCTTCTGACGGCGGCCCCGGTCCCGTCCCCGCGCCCCGGCCACGAACCGCGCCCTCCGTGGTCGCGGTGCCGGGGCACGGGGGCCGCGGGGGCCGGGTGGACTATCCTCGCCCTGGACGCCGTCCCCGCAGCCCGGGGCCCCAGCCGCGGCGCGCCGCACCGGGAGGGAACCATGACCGACCAGACCTCCGTCGCCCGTGAGGAGCTCCGCCGCGTCCAGACCCCGGCCGGGCCCGTCGTCGGCACGGTCCGCGGCGACGTCGTCCGCGCCCTCGGCATCCCCTACGCGCACGCGGAACGGTTCGCCCCGCCCAGGCCCGCCCCCGCGTTCACCGCACCCTTCCAGGCCACCAGCCCCGCACCCGCCTCGCCCCAGCTGACCTCCCGCGTCGTCTCCACGGCCGTCGACGGCGTCTCGGTCGGACGCCACGACGAGCACTGCCAGCGGCTCTCGGTCACCTTCCCCGCCGACCTGGCCGACGACGAGCGCCTGCCCGTCATGGTGTGGATTCACGGCGGCTCCTACGTGACCGGCGCCGGGGACATGGAGATCTTCGACCCCACCCGGCTGGTCACCGAACAGCGGATCGTCGTCGTCGCCCTCACCTACCGGCTCGGGGTGCTGGGCTACCTGCGCCTCGGTGACACCGCACCCGCCAACCTCGGCCTCCTCGACCAGGTCCAGGCGCTGCGCTGGGTGCGCGCCAACATCGCGGCCTTCGGCGGCGACCCCGACCTCGTCACCCTCTTCGGCCAGTCCGCGGGCGGCGACGCCGTCGCCCACCTCATGATCAGCCAAGGCGCCGAGGGCCTCTTCCGCCGCGCGGTGGTGCAGAGCGCGCCGCTCGGCATCATCACCGGGCGCTCCCGGATGTCGGAGGCCATGGCGCGGGCCGTCGGCGCCCCCGACCCCGACGCCACCGCGGCCGAACTGGTCGCACTCGAAGAACGGGCGGGCGCGGCGGCCAAGGGGTTCGGACTGGCCAGCGCCATGCCGTTCGGCACCCAGTACGGGCACGCGCCCCTGCCCCCCGAGTCCCTGCGGCTGCGCGCCTGGCGCGCGGCGGCCCCCGGCGTCGACCTGCTCATCGGCGCCACCAGCGAGGAGACCGGGCTCTTCGCCGAGTTCCTGCCGCCGATCCGGCGCCTGGCCGCCCTGCCCGTGGTCGGCGGAGCCCTGCGGCGCCTTCTCGTGTGGGCCACCACCCACCGCATCTACACCGGACCGACCAAGCGGTTCGCCCGCCACCACCGAAGGTCCGGCGGCCGGGCCACCCGCTACACCGTCACCTGGCGTCCGGAGGGCAGCCCCTACGGCGCGGCCCACATCGTGGACGTCCCCCTGCTGCTCGGTACCAGGGAGGCCTGGGAGGGCACCAGGCTCGTCGGGCGGACCGACTGGGCCGAACTCGACCGGCGCGGCCGGGCCGTGCGGCGCCTGTGGGCCGACTTCGCGCGCACCGGCACCGTCTCCGCCGACAACGCCGAGGCCGCCTCCGACAGCCTCACCGTCCACCGTTCCTGACCCACCGCCCCGGCCCGTCGGCGTCCGGTGGCGCGGTGGGCTTCAGCGGTACCCGTACTGCCGGGCCGGGACCCGGTTGCGGCCGATCAGGAACCACAGGATCGCGCCGACCAGCGGAGCGAGGAACACGAGGACGATCCACACGAACTTCATGGCGAGGTCCAGTCCGGAGAACAGGATGCTGAACACGGCGGCGACGATGAGCACGACCGCCACCAGCCCCGCCAACAGGGCGCCGATCATCAGGGCCAGGGCGATCCCGGTCTCCGGGGTCATCGACTCGAACAGCGACAGCAGGGACATCTCGGTTCTCCTCAGGGTCAGGCGGGGCCCGGCCGCCCCCGTCTCGGTGCGGGACCGGGCCCCTTGGCTAGGCACTCCACGCTAGGCCCGCCCACCCCCGTGGGGCCTCCCCCTGGGGGACGTTCCCGCGCGTCGCCTTGGACGGTGCCCGACCCCGCCCGGCCGACGCTTTCGTGGCGGCGCGCACCGACTTTCGTCGGGGGTCCTCCGCCCCCGGGTCCGATCACCGAGAGGGGCGAGTCGTCACCGAACGGTGGTCGGCCGTTGGCCGCCACCTGTGCCCGCGTTCAGCGGCGTCGAGGTCGTGGACCGCGACTGACCGACGACGACCAGAAGGGGGTCCGGGGCCGGGTCGGCCCCGGACCCCCGCGTCGCTAGTGGCGGTCGACCACGATCTGTCCGTCAGCGCCGACCAGACCGGCCGGGCCGCCACCGTAGAGGGCCTCGACCCGGGCCCGCTCGGTGGCGTTGGGCTGGGCGTTGGCGCAGCCCACACCGCCGGTCGAACCCGACATGAGGGAGGAGCACGGGCCGGGCTTGGCGTCGGGCAGCCCCAGGCTGTGGCCGAGCTCGTGCGCGGCGATCCGCAGCGGGTCGTGCCCCTCGGCGGTGCCCTGGCGGCCCATCCAGACGGTGACCTGACCGCCCGGACGGACCGGACCCAGGTGGGCGCGCGGCCAGCCGTCGTCGGTGATCACGCGGATCTCGGCGCGCGGCCCGGCGGGGGCGGGCTCCAGACGGACGTTGTCGACGCTGGAGTTCCACACGTCGGCGGCCGAGGCGACGACCGAGGTGAACTCGGCGGCCTGGCTGGCGTCGTAGTACAGGACGGTGGGGTTCTGCCGGAGGGACTGCTCGGTGGACGCCGCGCCGGCCGGTGCGGTGCCCACCAGCGTCAGCGCCAGCGCGCTCAGCGCGACCAGGAGGGGTGTCAGGACGCGTCTCAGCATGGGGTCTCCCTGGGGGGTGAGGGTGCTGATGATCTTCGTGACCCGGTGGGGTCGCGGTGATGCTATGCGTGATGGTTGGTCCCCACAAGGAGTGCAGGACGCTAAGATTCCGCAGCGCGCCCCGGGCTGCGGAGTTCAGGAACCCGCCGCGTCCAGATGCGCCGCGAGGTCGTCCAGGAGCGCGGACACCGCCTCCGGTTCCGGTTCCCTGGTCTCGGGTGAGCCGGAGTGTTCCGGCTAGTCCTCGTCGGTGTCGTCCGTCTCTTCCTTGGCGGATTCCCAGTCGCACGAGAGGCCGGGGCTGCCGCCTCCCTGGTGGGCGGCGGAAATGCAGGTCACTTCGCGCCCGTCCACTTCCACATCGAACACGTGGACCTGGGAAGGGGCCTTGCTTCCCTCATGAGAAGAGGTCGGGGCGCTCCTGTTCGATTCCTCGAACTCCTCCTGCAAAGCCTCACAGGCGGTCAGCGCGAGGATCGCGGAAGCAGCGAGGGCGAGAGCGAAAAGCCGGGATTTCACTGAAGTCCTCCGAGGGGGTGGGGGGAGCCCCGGCGCACGGCACCCATCCGAAAGGCGCCCGCACAGGGCCTCTCCAGCGTATGACAGCAGGCATTCACCACCAGGAGGAGGTCATTCCTCTCCGTCAGGTGCCGTACGGCTCGGCCGCCGCCGAAGACGGCTACGCCTTCCTCCCGGGACCGGACACGAGGGGCCCCGCATCCGCTGGCTCCGTTCGGGCCCCTCACGCGTCGCGCAGGACGAGGCAGCCCGCGTACACGGCGCAGGACACCGCCGCCCACACCACCAGGACCATGGCGGCGACCCCGGGCGCGAGCTCGGTCACCTCGAACGCCGGTGTGCCCAGCAGGCTCATGGCGGCCTGGTCCGGCAGCAGGCGGACCCCTTCCGGCCACTGGAGGAAGCCGCCGCCCGCGAGCACGGACACCCCCACCAGGACCGTTAGCGGCGCGGCGGTCCCGCGCATGAGGGCGGCCGACCCGAGGGCGACGACCGACACCAGGGTGTAGGCGAGCGCCCAACGGCCGGTGTCCGCGAGGACGGCGCCCCCGCCCGCGTCCTCCGCGAGGCCCAGGATCACCCGGCCGGGTAGCAGCACCGCGAACGCCGCCGGAACCACGACCGCGCCCGTCGCCAGGAACTTGCCGAGGGCCAGTCGGCCGCGCCCCGGCACGGCGGCCAGGGTCGTGCGCAGCTGCCCCTCCCGGAACTCGCTCCCCATGGCGTGCAGCGGCACCAGCAGGAACACGTGGACCGGGGCGAACATCACCACGGCGAACGCCGACAGCGGGGCCACGTCGTCACCGATGCCGAACCTCAGCCCGTCGGCGGTGGCCAGCACCGCGAAGAGGGTGTTGGCCACCAGTGTGCCGTACAACGCCAGCCAGGTCACCGGGAGCGTCAGGATCTTGGTGGTCTCCGCTCGGACCACGTCACGCAGACGGGGGCGGAGCGTCGTGAACGGCGCGTTCATCGGGCGTCCCTCCGGTGGAGAACCAGTGCCGCGGCCGCGACGGTCACGACCAACCAGGTCAGCAGGACGAGTCCGCCCGCTGTCGGCGACGCGCTGAACGGCGGTCCCGCCAGGTCCAGCCCCTCGCTCTGGAGCAGGAGGTTGCGTCCGGCGCTGAACGGGGTGAGGGCGTCCAGGCCCGGCGCGAGGGCTGCCAACGCCTGCGTGAGGGTGAGGACCAGGAGGCCGCCCATGAGGAGCACACCGAACACCATCCGGCGGGCGATCAGGGAGACGGCGAACGAGACCGTCGTGATGACGACGAGGAACAGCACCGCCCCGGCGATCCGGGCCAGCGACTCCGCCCGCCAGATCAGGTCCGGCTGCCAGTCCCGCACCGCGAGGTGGGTGAAGAACAGGGCGAGGGCGGCGAAGAACAGCCCGCACGCGAGTGTGTACAGGCCGGTGGCCGCGCACTTGGCCAGGACCAGGCGCATACGTGAGGGTACCGCCAGCACACTCAGCCCCAGATGTCCCGAGCGGAACTCGGCTCCCGCGATGACCGCGCCCAGGACCGGGAAGAAGATGCCGGGGTTGAACACGCCGGCGCCCATGGACACGAGAATGTCGAGGTCGGCGGGGACCGGCCTTCCGTACCACCAGTGGTCGCCGTGAACGTCCACGGTCTCCAGGGCCTCTCGCGTGGACGCCAGCCCCTGGAACTGGAAGAGGACGGTGAGGACGGCCAGGGCGCCGGTGACCCCGAGGACGCTGGGCAGGGTCACGGTCTTGGTCAGCTCCGAGCGGACGGTGGACACGACGCTCACCAGTTCCTCCCGGACGACCCGTCGGTGAGCGCGAAGAACGCCTCCTCCAGCGAGCCGTGACCGGCACTGACCTCGGCCAGCGGTCCGTCGGCGATGACCCGCCCCCGGTCGATGATCACCACGTCGTCGGAGATCTCCTCCACCTCGTTCATGAGGTGACTGGAGACCAGCACGGTGTTCCCCCGCGCGGCGTACTCGCGCAGGTACGCGCGGACGGTGCGGATGCCCTCCGGATCGAGTCCGTTGACCGGCTCGTCCAGCACCAGCGCGCGCGGACGCCCCAGCAGCGCGGCCGCCAGCCCGAGTCGTTGCCGCATCCCCAGTGAGTACCGGCCCACGCGTCTGCGGGCCGCGTCGGTGAGCCCGACCGTGGCCAGTACCTCGTCGACCCGTCGGGTCGGGAGGCGGTGGGTGTGGGCCAGCCACCGCAGGTGGTCCACGCCCCGGCGCTCGGGCACCGGCGACGCGCCGTCGAGCAGGGCGCCCACGGTGCGCAGCGGAGCCCGCAGCGAGGCGTAGGGGCGTCCGTCGACCAGCGCGGAGCCGGAGGTGGGCCGGTCCAGGCCCAGCAGGACACGCAGTGACGAGGACTTGCCCGCGCCGTTGGGGCCCAGCAGGGCGGTGACCCGGCCCGGTCCGGCGCGGAAGGTCACGTCGGACAGGATGACGCGGTTCCCGCGCCGCTTGGTGATGTTCTCCAGGGTGAGCATGACCGCCATGCAAGCAGCGCGCCCGGCCCGCGGACATCGGTCCGGGGGCCGGACCCCGAGCCGGAGGTCGGCCCCAGGGCCCTCGGACCACGGGCCCATGCCGTGCGCGGCGCCCGCTCCTACAATCGGGACAGTGGATACCCCCGAACCGCCCAGAGCCCCCCACACGTGGCTGTTGCCCGCCCTGACCGTCGGCGGCGCCGCCGCCCTGGCCGCGTCCACGGTCGGCCTGGGAGGGGGCACCGCGGTGCTCTCCCTCATGACGGCCGTCGCGGCCCTGGCCACCGGGCTGACGGTGTGGACGGCGCTGCGCTCACGGCGCGAACGGCGGGAGCACGAACGGCGCCTCGCCCTCTGGGCGGGGGAGCGGGCGGTCCAGCGAGAGCGCCTCCGCATCGCCCACGACCTGCACGACCTGGTCTCCCACGGACTGGGGACCGTCACCGTGCGGGCGGCCGCGGCGGCCCGGGCGCAGGGGCCGTCCGGTGACCGGGAGCGGATCGGTGCTCTGGCCGACATCGAGGAGGTCAGCCGTCGTACCACCACCGAGCTCAGGCGCATGCTCACCGTGCTGCGCTCCTCCGGCCCCGGCGCCTCGGTGCGACCCGCCGAGACGCTGGACGCTCTGCCCGGGATCGTCCGGGGCGCACGGGAACGGGGGCTGGACGTCGCCCTGGAGGTGACGCCGGACCCGCCCGGCGTCGTCGATACCGTGTCACCCGGTGTCCAACTCACGGTGTGCTCCGTCGTTCGGGAGGCCCTGGACAACTGCGCCCGGCACGCGGGACCCACCGGCGCCCGGGTGGCCGTGCGCCGGGGGGACCGTTCCGTGACGGTCACCGTGGTGGACGACGGCCCGGCGCGGGGGTGGGTGCCAAGCCCGGGAGCCGGGTTCGGCCTGGTCGGTCTGCGCGAACGCGTGCGTGCCCTCGACGGAACCCTGTCCGCGCGTCCGAAGGGGACCGGGTTCGTGGTCACCGCGCGGCTCCCCGATCCGGAGACGGCGTGACCGCGACGCCCCCGGTGCCCGACACCGACCCCTCGCCCGGCGCTCGCGACACGCCCGGTTCTGCCTCCGCCGACGTGCGCGTGCTCGTCGCGGACGACCAGCTCCTGTTGCGCCGCAGCCTCTCCCTGCTCATCGACGCCGCGCCGGGGGTGGCCGTGGTCGGGCAGGCGGGGGCCGGCCGCGAGGCGGTCGCACTCACCCGGCTGCTGGACCCCGACGTCGTGCTCATGGACATCCGCATGCCCGACGGGGACGGGATCGAGGCCACCAGGACGATCACCTCCGCCTCCGGGGGGACCCGCACCAGGGTGGTGGTGCTGAGCATGTTCGAGCTCGACGAATACGTTCACGCGGCCCTGCGGGCCGGGGCCAGCGGCTTCCTGCTGAAGGACGCCCACCCGGACCAGCTGGTCGATGCGGTCCGGCGCACGCACGCCGGGGAGTCCTTGCTGGCGCCGAGCGTCCTCGCCCGTGTGGTGGAGCACTTCCTGCGCGGCCCCGGGGCGGGGCCCGCACGCGGGATCGACCACCTGACCGACAGGGAGACCGAGGTCCTCACCCTGGTGGCGCGGGGACTGTCGAACACCGAGATCGCCCAGGCGTGCACCATCTCGATCAGAACGGTCAAGACCCACATCGGCAACCTGCTCGCCAAACTGGGTGCCCGGGACCGGGCCCAGCTGGTCATCGCCGCCTACGACAGCGGTCTGGTCGTCCCGCCCTGACACGACACGAGTCCCGGGTGGCGGGCCCTCGCCGCCCCGGGCGGGGGAGACCGGGGCCGGTGGCCGCGGCACCGCCGAGGTGCTCCGGGGGAGTTGTCCACAGCCGGACGGCCCCGCTTGTGGCCGTCCGGCTGTGCGCCCAGACTGGAACCGAGGACACCCCTCTCCCCACCTTCCGAACCGTAGGGACGGCCATGCTGGAACCCCTCTTCGACACCCACGCCAGCCTCGACGCCCTCGTCCTGTACTCGTCCCGGGCCACGGAGTGCCGCGACGTCTACAACGCGCTCGGGCTGGCCTTCGGTGAGGAGCCCGGCGCCCTCCCGCGCGGAGCCGGGCGCTACACCACCCGACTGCCCCTGGGGCCGGTCCTGGAGATTCGCCCGGTCGCGGAGGGGACGCGGACGGTGGGCCTCGGGCTGCGCCTGGCCCTGGACGCCGCCGAGACCGACCCGCCGCTCGCCCGGGGAGAACACCTGCTGACCGACCCGGACGGTCGCGGTGTGGCCGTCACCGTTCGGTGAACCGGTGGGTCACTCCCGGGCGCGGATCATGGACACGTACGCGTGGAAACCGCTCCACCGCGTGTGCCGGACCGGGCGCCTGCGGTACTCGCGGAAGCCGACGCTCTCGTAGAGCCCGAGCGCGGGCGCGTTGGTGTCCTTGATGTCCTCCAACGTGAACTCGTCGTAGCCGGGAAGGGAGACGATGTGGTGGAGCACGGCCCTGGCCGCGCCCCGACCGCGGAAGCGCCGGGCGCTGGCGACGAACCCGATCTCGGCGCGACCGGGCCGGTCCGCGCCGGAACCGCCCTGGAAGTGGGTGCGAAACACCCGGTCGGCGATGGTGCCCTTCCCCGGCCCGAGGTGCCGGCGCAGCGTGCGCGCGTCGTGGTCGATCGCCTCCTGGCCGCTCTCGGTGAGACTGGCCAGGGCGGCCGGGCGGCCGTCGATCAGCGCCACGTGGAAGCGTTCCAGAACCAGCATGTGCTCCACGGCCCCGGTGAGGCGGACCGTGTCCTTGGAGAAGTACGCCAGGTCCTCGCCGAACCCCTCGACGAACACCTCCGTGATCGCCCTCCGGTACGCCTCGCCCAACGTGTCGCCGCGCCTGACCTCGATCCGCGTCTCCCCGGTCGCCTCACCCATCGTCGCCCTCCCTGAGGAACAGTCCCATCACCGTGGAGGCGCTCGGCAGCGCGCACCGCTCACCCAGGGCCGAGCGCATCGACACGAGGCCGTCCAGCAGGGCGAAGTAGCAGGAGGCCAGCTCGTCGGCGGAGCCGTCCCGAACGGAGCCCCCGGCCTGACCCCGCTCGACGAGCGCGACGGTCGCGGCGAGCAGCTCGGTGTTGCGCTCGACCAGGGCGCCGGTGGCCGGGGCGCCGTTCGCCTGCGTGAAGGCCTGGTGCATCAGTTGGAAGAACTCGACGAAGTCACCGTCGCCGGACAGGTCCGACAGGAACTCTTCGGTGAACGCGCGCAGCGCGTCCACCGGGTCGCCCGGTCCCCGGAACAGATCCACGACGGCGCCCATCCCGGCGGCCGCCTCGGCGACCAGCGAGTCGAACAGCTCCTCCTTGGTGGCGTGGTGGCGGTAGATGGAGCCGGTGCTGATTCCGGCCTCCGCCGCGATGCTCCGCATGTTGACCGCGGCGTACCCCTGGCGCGCGAACAGGCGCACGGCGGCGGACCGCACGCGTTCCCGGGTGGCGGCGCGCATCGCCTCGTGCTGCTCGGGACTCCGTGGCACGGTGCCTCAACTCCCGATCTTTAGAATGAACATATGTTCATTCTAGGCGCATCGGCGCCTCGGCGGAACCCGGAGGTCCCGGACGGCCACGACCAGCAGACCTCGGATCGCCCAGCCTTCGATTCGGACCGCGTCCGCCTCGCACGGGGCAGCCCTGGGGTTCGCCCACGTCGTCGCCTTCGGGGGCCTCACCGGGCGGCTGTCCCGGCGGGGGCCCCTCCGAGCCGGGGGCGCGGGCGGCAGGGGAGGGGACGAGCGCCGACCCCGCCTCAGCGCACCCGGCTGCCCCCCGACCCGAGGCGACCGCGCACCAGGGCGACCAGGGCGTCGACCACGAGGAAGGCCGCCAGCGAGACCCCCAGCACGGGCAGGGCCGCCCCGAGGGCCGCGCACACCACGGCCACCGCCGCGCGCAGCGGCCAGGACAGCGCCGGGAACGAGCCGCGCGGGTAGGGCCTGCCCGGGCCCCGTACCCCGCCGGGCCGAGATCCGCGCCGCCACCACATCCGGTAGCCCAGGACGATCACCCACAGCAGCCCACCGCACAGCGCGGTGAGCACGAGCTGGTTGGGGACCCCGAAGAGCAGGCCCATGTGCGCGTCCACGCCCCAGCGGCTCAGCTTCGCCATCAGGGGGTGGTCCTCGAACCGGACCACGTCGACCACCTCCCCGGTGTCCTGGGCGACCGCCACCGAGTCCGCCCGGGTGGGCCAGGAGCGTTCGAGCTGGGTGACCACGTAGGGGGAGGTGTGGTCGGCGGGCAGGTCCACGGTGACCCGGCCGTCGAGCCCGGCGGACCGGGCGCTGGCCAGAACCGCGTCCGGCCCGACGTCCACCCCTGGGCTCTCGGAGACCGTCTGCGTGGACACCGCGGGGGTGGTCCACGCCATCCGCTCGCGTAGGTCGGAGACGTTCGCCCCCGCGTACTGCGACCAGGTCAGACCGGTGGCGGACAGGAATAGCAGCCCCACGAGAATCCACGTGCCGGTGAGCGCGTGTGCGGAGACCGATCGGGAACGCCCCGATCCAACCCGCCCAGGGCGCGTGCGGCCGCTCCTCACACGCGCCACCCACAGGGCCAGGCCGCCCAGCGCGACCACCCCCAGCCAGCTCGCCGCGAGTTCGCTGTAGAGGCGTCCCACCCCGCCCAGGTGGAGCTCACGGTGCAGCAGGTCGGTCCAGGTGCGGACCGGAAGCGCCCCGCTGGTTCCGTAGCTCTCCGACACTCCGAGCACCTCGCCCGCGTGGGGGTCGACGAAGACCGTCGTGCGGGCCCCGGTACCGTTCCGGGCCAGGTCCATGAGCACCCACGTGGAGTCCTCCGGGGTGGTGGCCGGGCGTACCGAGTGCACCCTGGCGTCGGGCAGCTCGGCCCGGGCGATCCGCACCTGTTCGGCCAGGGGGAGGGACTCCTCGGCGGCGGGCACCCGCAGCAGGTCGGCGTAGAGCGCCTGTTCGAGTTGGGGCGTCCACACGTACAACAGCCCGGAGACCGCCGCCACCAGGACGAAGGGGGCCACCAGCACGCCCGCGTAGAAGTGCAGCCGCAGGAGCAGCGGCCTGAGCTGGGTCCACACGCCCCTCTTCGTTGGGGGTGCCCCGGCCCCGGTGGGGGGTGTGGTCGTGGTCGCCGATTCCATGGGTCTCCCTGCCGTCGCCGTCCCGGTCGACACTCACGTCGTCCGCGGGGCCCGTTGAGTTCCCGGGGAGGCGCGGTCAGTCCGGGGGAGGGGGCGGCCCGCGACCTCCCGCCAACCCCGTGGAGGCTGGTCAGTACGGACTCCCGTGCCCGCTCCGGCGCGGGGGCGGCTCACGAATCCACACCAGGGTGGCCACGCAGACCGCGAGCAGCGCCGCGATGACGACGAACACGGTCCGTACGTCGACCACCGCCACGAGCACCCCGGCGGCCCGCCCCACGATGTTGCGCAGCGCGTTGGCCTGCTGGAGCTGGTCGCGGGGGACGAGCAGGGGCATGAGCGAACCGCTGGCCGGCTGCACCACGGACCCCGACACCCCGCCCAGGGCGGCCAGCGCGAGCAGCCAGGGCACGCCGACCGGACCCAGTGCGAACCCCAGCATCACCAGGAGTTGGACGGCGTCGTTGGCCACCAGCGCCGTCGACTTGCGCATCCGCGTCAGCATCGCCCCGCTGAGGAGGGAGAACAGCGAACCGGCGGCCCCGCGTACGCCCAGGAGCAGCCCCAGCACGAGTGGTCCGTGGTCGATCAGGACCAGACCGACCATGGCCACCGGCAGCATCTCCGAACCCAGGTCGCCCGCGCCGCGGCCGCAGAGCAGGAGGCGGAACCCGCGGTGGTCCAGGGAACGGGGGAGGAGGGCTCGCGGACGCGGCAACCGGGTCCCATCGGTCGGCCGGGGGTGGGGGTGGGGGGAGGGGCGGTCCGACCCACCAGTGTCGGGGTTTCGCGCCGGGCACGCCACCGGTTTTTCGTCCGCTACGGTGAGCGCGTTCCCCGCTGTGGGGGACACGGACGAGAGGAGGACGTATGACGGACACGACCCTGGTGGTCGGTGCGACCGGGAACGTCGGTTCCCAGGTGGTGCGCCGCCTGGTGGAGGAGGGCCGCTCCGTGCGCGCGCTCAGCCGCGACACCGGCGCCGCCGACCTCCCGCCCGAGGCCGAGGCGGTGCGCGGAGACCTCACGGACCCGGTGAGCGTCGGGGCGGCCCTGCGCGGTGTGGACACGGTGTTCCTGGTCTGGCCGGGGGTGGACACCTCGCACGCCTCAGCGGTGGTCGAAGCCCTGGTGGAGCGCGCCCGGCACCTGGTGTACCTGTCCTCGGCCGGGATCGACGACACCCGGCCGGTCCAGGCCGACCCCGTCAACCAGATGCACGCCGACGTCGAACGCGTGATCGTCGGCAGTGCCTCGCCGCACGCGGCGGCGTGGACCCTCCTGCGCTGCACCAGCTTCGCCGCCTCGCTGTTGGAGTGGGGCGACCAGGTCCGGGAGGGCGTGGTGCGCGAGGCCTTCGGCGACGCGAGCCGCACCCTGCTCCACGAACGCGACATCGCCGACGTGGCGGTCCGGGTGCTGCTGGACGGTACGCACCGGGGCGAGCGCCTGTACCTGAGCGGTCCGGAGCCGCACACCCAGGTGGAACAGGTGCGGATCATCGGTGAGGCGCTCGGCCGTCCGGTGCTCTTCGAGGAGGTTTCGGCGGACGAGCTCCGCGCCCACATGCGGGGCGAGGGCTGGACCGAGGCCGACATCGAGGGCATGGTCACCGCCTACGCCGCGATGTCCCGGGCGCCCCAACCGGTGTGGGACACGGTCGAACGGGTGACCGGGCACGCCCCGCGCGGCCTGGCCGAGTGGGTACGCGACCACGAGGCGTCCTTCCGCTGACCGGTCGCCGCCGCCCGGCGGTCCCGCCCGCGCCGGTCTCAACCGGCCAGGTGGGCGCGCAGGGCGTCAGCGGTCGCGCCACTCCCCACCTCCGCCAGCCGCGCCGGCGTCCCCTCGAACACCACCCGGCCGCCCTCGTGTCCGGCGCCCGGACCCAGGTCGATCACGTGGTCGGCGGCGGCCACGACGTCCATCCGGTGCTCCACGACCACCACCGAGCCCCCGGCGTCCACCATGCGGTCGAACAGGGCGACCAGCCCGGCCACGTCACCGCCGTGCAGGCCGGTCGTCGGCTCGTCCAGCACGTACAGCCGCGCGGGCTCCTCCAGCTTCCGTGCCAGCCGGAGCCGTTGGCGCTCGCCTCCCGAGAGCGTGTCCAGAGACTGCCCCAGCCGCAGGTAGCCGAGACCGACCCGTTCCATCCGCTCCGCGGCGTCGCGCAGCGCCCCGTCGAACAGCTCCCGGGCTCCGGCCGCCGTCAGCTCCAGCACCTGGGCGATGGTGCGGCCGTCGAGCGTGTACGACAGCGCGCGGTCGTTGAACCTCTGTCCGTGGCAGCCCTCGCACTCCGTCTCGACGTCGTCGAGGAAGGCGAGGTCGGTGACGACGACCCCGCGCCCCCGGCAGGTGGGGCACGCTCCGGTGGAGTTGGCGCTGAACCAGCCCGGTCCCACCCCGTTGGCGCGGGCGAATCGCGACCTCAGGGTGTCCTGGACCCCCAGGTAGGTCACCGGTGTGGACCGGGGGCCGCTGTGTAGTGAGTTCTGTGTGAGCACCACGGCGTCCGGTCGTGCCCGGGG
The DNA here is from genome assembly GCF_042869555.1 of Nocardiopsis sp. NPDC006938. NCBI lineage: Bacteria > Bacillati > Actinomycetota > Actinomycetes > Streptosporangiales > Nocardiopsidaceae > Nocardiopsis > Nocardiopsis sp. NPDC006938. The sequence goes on from NZ_JBIAGA010000005.1 coordinate 357,698, forward strand.
CAGTTCCCCGTGCGCGAGTGAGCTCTTGCCCGACCCCGCGACGCCGGTGACGGCCGTCAGCACCCCGGTGGGCACGCGCACGTCGATGCCGCGCAGGTTGTTCAGCCGGGCGTCGCGCACCCGCACGGCGCCGTCCGGGACACGGGTGCGGGCCCGTACCGCGCGGGGCCGGCGCAGGTAGCGTCCGGTGGGGGTGGCGGCGCGCCGCAGCCCCGCCACCGACCCCTGGTACACCACGCGTCCGCCTTCGGCCCCGGCCCCGGGCCCCAGGTCCACCACGTGGTCGGCGACGGCGATCACGTTGGGGTCGTGTTCCACCACCAGCACCGTGTTGCCCTTGTCGCGCAGGCGTCGCAGCAGCCCGGTGAGCCGGTGGACGTCGGCCGGGTGCAGCCCGGCACTGGGTTCGTCGAGCACGTACGTGAGTCCGGTGAGCGCGCCGCCCAGGTGGCGCACGAGCCGTACCCGTTGGGCCTCTCCCCCGGACAGCGTGGCCGAGTGCCGGTCCAGGCTGAGATAGCCCAGCCCCACCTCCTCCAGGCCGCGCAGCCGCTCCAGCAGTGCCCCGGTCACCGGGGCCACCTCGGGGTCGTCGATGTCGCCGATGAGCGGGCGCAGGCCGGACACCGGCAGAGCGTAGAGGTCGGCGATGTTGTGCGGGCCGATCCGGCAGGCCAGGGCGGCCGGGTTGAGGCGGGCGCCGTCACACGCGGGGCAGGGGCCCCGCCGGACCACGCGTTCCAGCTCCTCGCGGTCGCCCGGCTTGAGCGGGGCGTCCAGCAGGCTGCGGGTGATACGGGGGACCACCCCCTCGAACACCCCGGAGACCGGGAACTCGGGGTCGGCGCGGGGTGCCTTCACCCCCTCCGCGTGCAGGAGCAGGCGGCGTTCGTCGGGGGTGAAGCGGCCCACCGGCAGTGTGCGGTCGAACAACCCGGAGTGCACGTAGCGCTTCCACCGCCAGGTCCCCGGGGCGAAGGTCCGCAGCCGGATGGCGCCCTCGTCCAGGGAGAGGGCGTCGTCCAGCAGGGCGTCTGCGTCCACGCGCCGGACACGGCCGAGCCCCTCGCACTCCGGGCACATGCCGCTCGGGTCGTTGAACGAGAAGGCGGGGGAGTAGCCCGCTCGGGGACGACCGATCCGGGAGAACAGCAGCCGCATCAGCGGCGCGAGGTCGGTGGCGGTGGCCAGGGTCGAGCGGGCGTTGCCGCCGAACCTGCGCTGGTCCACCGCCACGGTCACGGTGAGGTTCTCCAGCCGGTCCGCGTCGGGCACGCCCAGGTGCGCCATGCGGCTCCGGGTGAAGCTGTCGTGGGCCTCGTTGAGCTGGCGCTGGGACTCGGCGGCGATGGTGTCGTACACCAGGGACGACTTGCCCGAACCGGACACCCCGGTGAACACGGTGAGCCGTTCGCGGGGCAGGGTCAGGTCGACGTCTCGGAGGTTGTTCTCCCGGGCGCCGGTCACGGTGATTCCGGGTCGGTCGGAGGGTGTGGTGTCCATGCGGCCCACGCTAGGAGACATTGTGGTCAGTTTCCGGCCACAATTGGCCCGGCGTCGGGAAGAATGTCGGCATGGCCGACACCAGTCAGCGCATGCTGCGCCTGCTCTCCCTGCTCCAGAACGGACGGGCGTGGTCCGGCTCGGACCTGACCGCCGCCCTGGGCACCAGCCCGAGGTCCCTGCGCCGCGACGTCGACCGACTGCGCGCGCTCGGCTACCCCGTCGAGAGCCTGCGCGGCCCCGGGGGCCACTACCGCATGGTGGCGGGCAACGCCGTGCCGCCGCTGATGTTCGAGGACGACGAGGTGGTGACCGTCGCTCTGGGGCTGCGGATGGTCGCGGGGGGTCTCAGCGGCGTGCTGGGGGCCGAGGAGGGTGCCGAGCGGGCCCTGGGCAAGATCGAGCGCGTGCTGCCCCCGCGCCTGGCCCGCCGGACCGTGACCCTGGCCGCCGCGGTCGACCCGGGGCGCAGGGTGTGGCCGGGAACGCCGGTGGGCGTGCTCACCGGGCTGGGGGAGGCGGTCGCCGCCGGGCACCGGATCAGGATGACGCACCGGGGCCGCGACGGGCGGGAGCTGCGCCGGGAGGTGGACCCCTACCGGTTGGTCCTGCTGCGGGGGCGCTGGTATCTGTTCGCCTGGGACCGCGACCGCGAGGACTGGCGATCCTTCCGGCTGGACCGGATCACCGGGGTCACCCCGACCCGTGCCGTCGTCGATCCGAGGGAGCTGCCCGCCGAGGACCTGGCCGCGTACCTGGAGGAGGGGTTCGGCGCGGGGCCGGAGCGGCACACCGTGACGGTGGTGTTCCACGCGGATGCGGCCCGGGTGGCCGCGTGTCTGACCCGGGTCGACGGCTCCCTGGAGGCGCTCGGCCCCGACCGCAGCCGGTACACGGCGCGGGTGGACTCCTACGCGTGGATCTCCCTGGTGCTGGCGATGACCGGCCTGGAGTTCGCCGTGGAGGGGCCGGAGGGGTTCCGGGCCCACGCGGCCGAACTCTCCGGCCGGCTGGGGCGGGCGGCCGCCGGGTGAGGGCACGCCGTGACGGGCGCGTCCTCCTCGTCACCGCGCTGGCGGGAACAGGCGCAGGGTCAGGGCGCGGTGGCGGTCCACGGCCGCCCGCGAGTACAGCAGGGGGAAGTGGCCGCGGCTCGCCCACAGGTCGGTGAGGTCGTCGTGGTGGGGGCTGCGGGGGTCGCCGGACTGGCCGGGCGCGTTGACCGCCAGGGAACGGTCCCAGTCGCCGACGTCCACCACGATCCGGAAGGACGTGCCGTGGTACTGGCGCCCGGTGGAGTCCGAGGCGGTCAGGTCCACGGTGTCCCCGCTGCCGGGACGGGGCACGCGCCGTCCCCGGGCCCACGCCGGTGGGTCGGGGAGCGCGGTGAGGGGGTGGTCCAACCGGGCGAAGTGGTGCTCGCCCCAGTGCCAGGTGGGCCCGAGGGGACCGAACCGTTCGACCAGGTCGTGGTAGGCGGCGCCGAGTGAGCGCGCCACCAGCGCCCGTCCCCGCCGGTCCCGGGCCGCCTCCTCCAGCAGCCGCAGCGTCACGCGCGGGTCGGCGGCCCGATCCGGCAGGAGCGCCCGCACCGCCTCCCCGACGCGTTCGGGGCCGACCAGGTCCCGCAGGCGCTCGCGCAGCAGCGTCGGGCGCGACCGCTGGGAGAACCAGTGCTCTAACAGGGTGGGCTGGGGCAGGTCGACCGCCATCGTCCCTTCCCAGGAGCCGTCTCCCAGCAGCCGCAGGGCCCGCGCCGCCCAGGGGTCGTCCGCGGCAGGTCGGCCAGCACGGCCAGCGCGGCGCGGGCGACCGGGCTCACGTGGTCGTGCTGGAGGCGGTGTCCGCCGGTCACGGCGCGGTGCGCGGGTCGCGAGCGGATCGCGGGTGAGGATCGGCGTGGTGTGGCGGTGCTCACGCGCGGGAGCGGTGCGGGTGCTCCGAGTTGCCCAAGGTCTATTACCGACTGGTAGGTTCGCTGGGTTACTCGAGAGTAGAAAGGTGGGGGAGTCGTGCACGAGGGAGCCCTGAACCGGCTCAGACCCGTTCCCGGTGGTCGGTTCCGCCTCTTCGTCCTCCACCACGCGGGCGGCTCCCACCTGGGCTACCGGGGCTGGGTGCGCCACTTCCCCTCGGACTGGGAGATCTGCCTGCTCGACGCGCCGGGCCGGGTCCACAGCGCCGACCAGCCGCCGCTGCGCAACGCCCGGGACCTGGCCGCGCGTATGCACGAGGTGGTCCGCCCCGAGCTCGACCTCCCTTTCGGCCTCTTCGGGCACAGCATGGGCGCCCTGGTCGCCTACGAGCTCACCCTGCGCCTCGCCGGTGACGGGACCCCGCCGCGCTGGCTCGGCGCCTCGGCGTGGAGCCCCGCCCCCGGCCCCGAACGGACCGAGCCCCGCCACCTGGTCTCCGAGGACCGCCTACGGGAGACCATCGCCCGCATGGGCGGCACCCCCCGCCGCGCTCTGGACGACCCCGACCTGTGGTCGACCGTGGAACCGCTCGTCCGCGCCGACCTGGAGCTGGTCGACACCTGGAGCCCCGACCCCCTCACCCCGCCCCTGCGGGTCCCGGTGTCGGTCTTCGGGGGAGCCGACGACCGTGGCATGACCCCCCGGCGCCTCGCCGGATGGGCCGACCACGTCGAGGGCGGCCTCAGCCACCACACCCTGCCCGGAGACCACTTCTACTTCTCCGGGCGCACCGCCGACGTGGTCGCCCGCATCACCAGGGACGTGGAGCCGCTCCTGGGGTGAGTGCCCGGGCGCCCCACCCCAGGAGCGGGAGGGGCGTCAGCCCCCGAACGCGTCCCGACCGCGAACACGTAGCCGGGGCCGTCCGCGGACAGCGCCACCCCGCTCCCCAGCCGGGCCCGGACCCCGCCGTCGCTCTCCACGACCTCCAGACCCCTCGCGTCCAGCTCGACCTCGGAGGCCGTGCGCTCCTCGTGCGGGCCGTCCGTCAGGTGCACCAGCACCACCTGCTCACCGAGTGTCCTCAGGAACGTCATGTGGTGCTCGCCCGCGTCCAACCAGCGCAGGCCCCCGCCGTGGAGCGCGGGCAGGCCCCGGTGCAGGGCGAGCAGACGACGGTGGGAGTCCAGCACCCGGCGGTCCCAGTCCCCGGGACGGTGCCAGGGCATCGTGCGCCGGGAGTTCTCCCCGTCGCGCCCCTCCAGGCCGATCTCGTCACCCGCGAACACGAACGGCACGCCCGGAAGCGCGGCCTGGGCGGCCACACCCACCGCCTGGAGCAGCGGATCGCCCGTCACCGTGCGAAACCGCGCCGAGTCGTGGGTGCTCAGGGCGTTGACGCTGTGGGTGCGCACCCGCCAGGGCAACCCGGCGTTGGTGACCCGCATCGCGCGAACGGCCTCGGCGGCGCCGCTGCGGGGCAGCGGGGCCGACGTGTGGGTCGCCGCGAAGCGGACCCCCTCCGGGCCGGTGTTCAGCCAGGCCCACACCGGCCGGGTGAACCCCGCGTAGTTCATCACGCCGTGCCAGCCGTCGTGGCGGGTGTCGGGCCCGGCGTCGTAGAAGTGCTCGGCCAGCAGCCACGCGTCCGGCGCCGCCTCGCGCATCCGGGCGGCGATCTCGCCGGACACCTCGTGGTTGAGGTCCTGGGCGCCGAGCCGGCCGGTCATGTTCGCCACGTCGACGCGCCATCCGTCCAGGCCGTCCTCGCCGCGCAGGCGGTCCACCAGGACCGAGTCGTGCGCACCGTACACGCGTTCGCGCAGGGCCTTCGAGGAGTAGTCGAGCTTAGGCAGGGACCGTACGCCCAGCCAACTCACGTAGGAGTCGGGATGCTCCTCGAAGTAGTAGTAGCCGGCCTCCTCCGAACCGGGGTCGGCCTGGGCCGCCCGGAACCAGACGTGCTCGTCACCGGTGTGGTTGGTGGTGAGGTCGCCCATCACCCGCAGTCCCCGCGCGTGCGCCTCGCGGACCAGTGCGGCCAGGGCCTCGTCCCCGCCCAGCAGCGGGTCCACCCGGTCGAAGTCGGAGGCGTCGTAGCGGTGCGTGGAGCGGGCCGGGAAGAACGGGGTCAGGTACAGCACCTCGGCGCCCACCGACACCAGGTGGTCCAGGTGGCGGCGCACTCCCTCCAGAGTGCCTCCGTAGTACTCGCCGGGAGCGTCGGGACCGGAACCGGAAGGCTCGTCGTCCCAGGCGCGGGGGACCGCCCACGCGGGGTGGTCGGCGAGGGGTTCCACCGAGTCGTCGTCGCGGGCGAAGCGGTCGGGGAAGACCTGGTAGAGGGTGGTGGCGGGTACCCAGGAGGGCGGTTCGGGGGCGTTCACCAGACGGAAGTCGGCGTCGTCGGTGACCTCGTGGTCGTGGACGCCCGCCTGGTTGAGCCACGTGTAGCGGCGGTCGCGCACGATCGCGAAGCGGTAGGGGGTGGCCACGGGCTGGAGGGGGATCTCCACGGCGTACCAGTCCACACCGTGTTCCGAGCGCTCCAGCGCGGCCTCGACCAGGCCCGCCTCACCGTCCTCGACCACGTACGCGTAGACGGAGTCGGCGCCGCCGGGCACCCGGACCCGGAGCCGCGCGCGGCCCCCGTCGAGGCTCACGTAGTCGGGTGAGCCGTCGTGGTGGGGGTCGTGGCTGAAGAGCATGTGGGACTCCAGGGGCGGTAAGGAAATTTCACGTCACATCATGGCAAGAAAACGTCATTGGTGCGAAAGTTTTTACGCGCTTTTCTTGCGGGCGTGGTGAGGCACGTGGTGCGTTCCCCCAGCGCCTCCCGGCATCGGGCACCCACGCGGGGCGCGAACCGGGCGAGTCCGCGCCTGCGCCCCCCTGTCCCGCCGCACCCTTCCGAGTTACCGTGGATGCATGAGCCTTGAGCTGCCAACCGAAAGACTCCTGATCAGGGAGTGGGAGCTGGGCGATGCCGACGCGGCCCTCCAGATCTACGGGGCCGAGGAGGTCGCGCACTGGCTGACACCGGAGTGGCGCCCGGTGACCGACATCAGCGCGATGCGCTCGGTGCTCCACGCGTGGATCGAGGCGGGACCGAACCTCATCCCACCCGCGGGGCGCTGGGCGATCGTCGACAGGCAGGACGGCCAACTGGTGGGAGGGCTCTCCCTGAAGCTTCTTCCGCCGTTCGAGGAGGACTTCGAGCTGTCCTGGGCGCTGCGCCCGGACGTGTGGGGGCGGGGCTACGCCACCGAGGCGAGCCGCGCCATCATCGACTGGGCGTTCCAACAGGGGATCGAGGAGGTGTTCGCGGTCGCCCGCCCCCACAACGAGCGCGCGCTCGCCGTGGCCCGCAGGCTCGGCATGGAGTGGGTCGGCGAGACCGAGAAGTACTACGACATGCGACTCCAGGTGTTCCGCATGCGTCCCGGTTGATCCGTGGCGCGTGGAAGGCCCCGGCGCGGCCCGTCGGAGTTCGCTCCGCTGGGCCGCGCCCGTGCGGGCGGCGCGGGAGGGCCGCCCGTCAGGACAGGAGCTGGCTGATCCGATCGACCTCCTCCTCGGACAGCCGCACCGCGGCCGCGGCCGTGTTCTCCTCCAGGTGCGCCACCCGTGAGGTCCCGGGGATCGGCACCATCACGGGGGAGCGGTGCAGCAGCCAGGCCAGCGCCAGCTGGACGGGGCTCACCCCGTGGCGGGCGGCGAGCCCGGCCAGCGGGGAGTCGGCCGCCGCCATCTCGCCCCGGCCCACCGGCGCCCACGGCAGGAAGGCGATCCCGTCCCGCTCGCACTGTTCGAGGACGTCCTCGGACTGGCGGAAGGACGGCGCGTACTGGTTCTGCACCGACGCGACCGGTGTGATCCCGCGGGCCGCCGACAGCTCGTCCACGCTCACCTCGCTCAGCCCGATGTGCCGGATCTTGCCTTCACTCCGGAGTTCGGCGAGCGCGCCCAACTGGTCGGCCAGGGGTACCTCGGGGTCGATCCGGTGCAGCTGCATGAGGTCGATGCGCTCCACCCCCAGGTGGCGCAGGCTCAGCTCGACCTGCTGGCGCAGGTACTCCGGGCGGCCCAGCCGGTGCCACTGCGCGGGCCCGGTGCGGACGAACCCGGCCTTGGTGCCGATGACCAGGCCCTCGGGGTACGGGTGGAGCGCCTCGCGGATCAACTGTTCGCTGATCTGGGGGCCGTAGGAGTCGGCGGTGTCGATGAAGTCCACGCCCAGCTCGACGGCGCGGCGCAGGACGGCCAGGGCCTCCTCCCGGTCGCGGGGCGGTCCCCACACGCCCTCGCCGACGATGCGCATGGCCCCGAACCCGAGGCGGTGGACGGGCAGGTCCCCTCCGAGGAGGAGCGTGCCCGCCCGCTCCGCGACGGGGGGTGTGCTGTGGGCGTCGGTCACGATGTTCCTCCTTCTGCGGCACGGCGGCCGGGTGCGTGCCATGCTGCCAGGTCGGCGCGGACACGGCCGTGTCCGCAGCCCCCGTGTCGCCGCCCGTCCCCGGGGCAGGGGGGGGAGAGGCGTGCCGCTACCGGAAGGCGTCGAGGTGGTCGGCGACCCACCGGGCGTAGGTGCGACCGGGGCGCCCCATGACCCGTTCGTAGTCGGGGGACACGCACTCCTGAGGGTCGGAGCCGGTGCCCGTCTCCTCGTCCGTCGCGGGTTCCCACAACAGCCAGTCGCAGAGCTCGGGAGGGACCCCCCGCGCGAGCCACAGCTCCCGCGCCTGGGCCAGGGTGAGCGGTACGAAGGTGATCTCGCGGCCCAGGGCGCGGGAGATCACGGCGGTGCGCTCGGCCGGGGTGACGGGCTCGGGGCCGGTGATCACGTACGCCCGGCCGTGGTGTCCCCCCTCCACCAGCGCGGCCGCCGCGACGTCCGCCATGTCGGCCTCGTGCACGGGTGCGGCGGGTTCGTCACCCCGGGGGGCGCGCACCACACCCTCGGAGCGGACGGAGTCGGGGAGCGAGTCGAGGTCGTTGACCATGAACTCGCCCCCGCGCAGGTGGGTCCACTCCAGGCCGGAGCGCTCGACCGCCTCCTCCACGGGGCGGTGGTGCAGGTGCCCGTAGTTGTGGTCGGTGTCGGCGCCGGGATCGGTCTCGACCGAGGCGGAGGACATCAGGACGATCCGCCGCACTCCGGCGGCGCGGGCCCGCCGCACCACCTCCTCGGCGGTCTCGGGGTGGGGGTAGAGCATGACCGCGTCGACGCCGTCGAAGACGCCGTCCAGGGTCGCGGGGGCCTCCAGGTCGCCCGCGACGGGCTCGACCCCCTCGGGGAAGACGCGGCGGGCGGGGTCGCGGCTGAGCGCACGGACGGCGGCACCGCCTTCGAGGAGGCGCGGGACCACCAGGGAGCCGACGGTTCCGCTGGCTCCGGTCACCAGGACGCGCATGGCAGGGTCCTTTCCCTAGAGGATGTGGAACTCCTTGGAATCATAATGGGACACCAGTGTCTCATAAAAGGGTCCTGGCATCCCTTTCTGGTGCGCCCGATAGGTTGGCGCCATGACGAGCACCGAGAACCCGAGGACGGGGGTGCGCGCCCGGACCCGGGGGGCGATCCTGCGCGCGGCCGCCGCCGTCCTGGCACACGACCGCGCCGCGCCGCTCTCGGAGGTGGCCGAGAGGGCGCGGGTGGGGCGCAGTACGCTGCACCGCTACTTCCCGGACCGCGACGTGCTGTTGGCCGCCACCTACGAGGAGGCGCTGTCGGAGATCGGCCGGGTGATGGACGAGGCGCGCGCACAGGAGGGGCCCGCGTCGCAGGCCCTGCGCCGGGTGGTCGCCGCGCACGTGGAGGTGGGCGACTGGGTGGTGTTCGCCTTCGGTGACACCGCCAACGAGGTCTTCGACGACGCGCCCGACGCCGCCGACCCCGAACCGGAGATCCTCACGGACCTGGTGCGCCGGGGTCAGGAGGAGGGGGTCTTCGACCCCGAGGCCGACCCCGCCTGGGTGGTCCAGGTCCTGTGGGCGCTGATCTTCACCGGTCTCGAGCAGGTCGGTCGCGGGCGGATGCCGCGGCACGCGGTGACTCCCGCTGTCGTGCGCGTCCTGGAGCGGGGGGTCGGCGCCTGAGGGGGCGGTGGGTCGGCGCGGGGTCGGCCGTTCAGTGGCCGCGCCCGGCGGGGGCGGTCGCGCGCGCCTGGAGGGTGGGCGCGGCCAGCGCCACGCGGTGCTCGCCGCAGCGGCAGCGCTGGTAGATGACCACGCCCTCGCTGGTCGTATGGGTGGAGTCGGTGGTCCAGCGGTGTTCGTGTTCGGTCATGGCCCCAGTCTGATGTAATGGCATTATGCATCTCAACCCTTACGGGCAGGGTCCGCTCACCCTGGCGGTGGATCTGGCCAACCGCCCCTGCGCCGACACCGCCGACCTAGAACGCCGCTGTGCGCAGGCCGGATTCCTGCTGGAGCGCCCGGTGGGGCGCGACGACCTCGCCCGGGTCCGCTCCTTCCTCGACGGGTGGGCGGCCGTCGTCGACAGCGCCGACCCGCGGAGCCGGGCCGCGCGCCTCAACGACCTGCTCACCGAGTACTCGGGGCCGCCGAGGCTCACCGACCACGCGGGCACCGGCTGGCACCTGCACTACCGCCCCGACGACCTGCCCGCCCACCGGCAGATCGCGTCCCTGATCGCGGTCGGCACCGCCCTGCACCTGACCGGCCGGGGCATGCACCGCCTGGGGCGGTGCGCCGCGGGTGGCTGCGCGCTCGTGTACGCCGACTTCTCCCGCAACGGCCGACAGCGCTACTGCTCGCCCGGGTGCGGCAACCGCGACGCCGTCCGACGCCACCGGGCCCGGTCCGCCGAGCACGGGGAGGGGGCCGACGCCACACCCTGAGCCCCCGCCCGACCAGCGAGGATGTGAGACTGGTGCGATGGAAGAAGGTCTCCCGCGCCTCGACGCGAGCAGCCAGCGCGCCCTCATGGACCTGCTGGCCCGGCTGGCGGAGGGCCGTCACCCCTCCGCCGAGGACGTCACCGGTCTCCTGGGCGCCGTCGACGCCGCCCTGGTGGACCGGATCAGGGAGCTGTCCGCGCGCCTGCGCCGCCTCAGCCGCCGCGAGGGCGAACTCTCGGCACTGATCGCCAGCACCCGCGACCTGGTCGAGGTCAGGGACGTCGAGCCCCTGCTCAGGAGGCTGGTCGACCGCGCGCACGACCTGGTCGGCACCGACGTCACCTACCTGTCCGTCTACGACAAGGACACCGACGAACTCTTCGTCCGGGCCAGCCGCGGCACCGTCTCTCCCCGCTTCCCGGGCCTGCGCGTGCCCGCCGGGGCCGGGATCGCCAGCCGCGTCGTGCGCGCCAACGCTCCACAGTGGACCTCGGACTACGGGGAACGCGACGACTTCGACCGCGACCCCGGGATCGACGCCGCCATCGCCGAAGAACAGCTGCGCTCCCTCGTCGGCGTGCCGATGTCCGCCAACGGGGAGATCCTCGGAGTCCTGTTCGCCGCCGACCGCGCCTCCCGTCCCTTCGCCCGAGAGGAGATCGCCCTGCTCTCGGCCTTCGCCGACCAGGCGGCGGTCATCCTCCACACGGCCCGCCTCTTCGCCGCCGCCACGGAGGCCGCCGACCGGGCCGAACGGCACGCCGAGGCCATGAACGCCGCTGCGCGCGTGCACGAACGGCTGACCGCGCTGGTGCTGTCCGGCCACGGCCCGCACGAGGTGGCCCTCACCCTGGCGGAGTCCCTGAACCGTCCGGTCGCCATCGCCGACCGCGACCTGCGCCCGGTCACCCGTACCCGCGGGGCCTCGGAGGGGTGGTGGCCGGGCGGGCGGCTCGCCCCCGGGGTCGCGCGGGCCCTGGCGCGCAGTCGCGAGTCCGGGCACTGCGCCCGGGTGGAGGGCCCCGGACCGGAGGTGGTGGTCGCGGTCTCGGCCGGGTCCGACCTGCTGGGGCTCCTGCTGGTGGGGGAGGGCGACGGACCGCTGAGCGACGTGGAGCGCCGCACCGTCGAACGCTGCGGGCAGATCCTCGCCCTGCTCACCATGCAGAGCGAGGCCGTCACCCATGCCGAGGAGCGGGTGCGCGGAGAACTCGCCCTCGACCTGTTCTCCGGCGCGGCCGACACCGACACCCTCCGCCGCCGGGCCTCGGCACGCGGCATCGTCCTCGACCAGCCCTGGACCGTGGTCGTCGTCCCCGTCCCCGACCGCCACCGGCACGCCCTGCACCGCGCCCTGGCCGTCCACCCGGGGTGGATGTCCGCACCGCAGGGCGAGGGCGTCAGCGTCCTCGTCCCCGGTCGGGACCCCACCTCGGCCGCCACCCTGGTGGCCCAGCGGGTCGGTGCGGTCACGGACGCCCCCGCCCTGGCGGTGGGCGCCGCCGTCCCCGACCTCCCCGGCCTGCCCGCCGTGCTCGCCGAGGCCTGGGAGTGCGCCGCCTTCCTGCCCTCCCTGGGCGTGTGCGAGGGCGCCCACGAGGTGGACGACTACGCCCCCTACCTGGCGATGTTCGGCACCGACGGCGGCCGCGCGCTCGCCTTCGTGGACCGGGTGATCGGCCCCGTCGTGGAGTGGGACGCCCGGCACCACTCCGACCTGACCGGCACCATCACCGCGCTCGCCGGGAGCGGTGGGAGCGTGACCCGGGCCGCGCGGGTCCTCTACGTCCACCCCAACACCGTCAAACAGCGGTTGGAGCGGGTGACCTCGCTCCTGGGCGAGGACTGGAGGTCGGCCGAATCACTGTTCCGGGTCACCGTCGCCACCCGCCTCCACCTGCTCAGACAGAACGGAAAGTGACACGTCGAGCCCGTGTTTCCTGTCCGTTTCGGACATGTCGCCGGGGTGAACGGCGCTGCTTGGATGGACCAATCCTCAAGTGACGTACCCCACACCGGGGCGCCCTTTCCCTCAGGAGTGAATCCACACGTGGTGCACACCAGCAGGTTGTCCGGTCTCCGGTCCCTCACCGTGGCGGAGCGGCGCACGCGCCTGGCCTCCGCGGCCGGTCTGGACGAGACCGTGTTCGACGCCCTCGACCAGCACGGTCTGAGCGTGGCCGCCGCCGACCACATGATCGAGAACGCCGTCGGCGTCATGGGCGTCCCGGTCGGGGTCGCCACCAACTTCACCGTCAACGGGCACGACGTCCTGGTGCCGATGGCCACGGAGGAGCCCTCCGTGGTGGCGGCCGCCAGCAACGCCGCCCGCATCGCCCGTGTCCGGGGCGGTTTCCACACCAGCTCGACCGGGCCGGTCATGCAGGCACAGGTCCAGGTCGTCGACGTGACCGACCCCGAGTCCGCCCGGCTGCGCGTCCTGGAGGCCCGGGACGAGCTCGTCGCCCTGGCCAACGCCCAGGACCCCCGGCTCGTCGAGGTCGGCGGAGGGGTGCGCGACCTCACCGTGCGCACCGTCCGCGCCTTCGACGAGACCTACGTGGTGGCCCACCTGGTCGTCGACGTACGCGACGCCATGGGCGCCAACGCGGTCAACACGATGGCGGAGGCCGTGGCACCGCGCCTGGCCGGGATCGCCGGGGGGCGCCCCGTGCTGCGCATCCTCACCAACAAGGCCGACCTGCGGCTCAGCCGCGCCCGGGCCGTCCTGGACACCGAGGCGCTCGGCGGCGAGGCCGTCGCCACCGACATGGTCCACGCCTACCGCCTGGCCGCTGCCGATCCCTACCGTGCCGCCACCCACAACAAGGGCATCATGAACGGCGTCTCCGCGGTCGTGCTGGCCACCGGCAACGACACCAGGGCCGTGGAGGCCGGGGCGCACTCCCACGCTGTCGACGCCGAGGGGCGCTACACCTCGCTGTCGACCTTCGAGCGCGACACGGACGGCAACGTCGTGGCCACCCTGGAACTGCCGACCCCGGTGGGCCTGGTCGGCGGCGCGACCCGCACCCACCCGGCCGCCCAGGCCGCTGTGGCGCTCACCGGGGTCACCGACGCCACCGCGCTCGGCGAACTCGTCACCGCCGTGGGGCTGGCCCAGAACATCGCGGCCGTGCGGGCCCTCGCGGGAGAGGGCATCCAGCGCGGCCACATGTCGCTGCACGCCAGGAACATCGCCGTCACCGCGGGAGCCCGCGGCGACGAGGTGGACCGCGTCGTGGCGGTGCTCATCCAGGAGAAGGCCATCCGGCAGGACCGTGCCGAGGCCGTCCTCGACCAGCTGAGGGGACGATGATGACCGAACCGACGACGGATCGGGAGGAGGACGGCGGCCGCCTCCTGGAGATCTGGGGCGACACCGTCGACTCCCGCCACACCGTCTGGGCGATCGCCCTGGGAGTCGGCGTGACCGTGCCCCTGTACCTGGGCTCGGAGCTGTTGTTCTCCCGGCTGGTCGACGACGCCACCGTCGCGGGGACCTACGCGCTCCTGGTCGGCCTGGTCGGCTGTCTGCTGGCCGGGTTCGGCGGAGCCCTGCTGTTCCCGCCCAAGCGCGTGGTCACCGAGCACGCGCCCACCGAGCAGAGCAGGCGGGCCGCGATGGACGCCGTCGAGGCCGACTACGGCCCGCTCGGCGACCCCACCGAACTGTCCGAACCCGTGCGGAGGGAACTGCGCGCGCTCGGACTCTTCGACGACCTGCTGGCGCAGCACCGGCGCCGCGGCGAGGAGCGAGAACCGTGAGTCCCGAACTGCTGACCGACGCCTCCTGGGCCCTGGGCATGGGCCTGATCGGCGCCGTGGTCTTCGCCTTCATCGGCCTCGCGTCCTACACGGACGAGACGGCCACCATCGCGCCGCTGACCCTGCTGGTGGTGCTGCTCGGCGTACCGCCCGCCGGCGTGTTCACCTTCTTCATGGCGGGGATCGTCGCCAAGCACATCACCCACGCCATCCCCACGGCCCTGCTGGGCATCCCCGGCGACACCCTGGCCGTCCCCATGCTCAGGGACGCCCAACTGCTCCGTGAGCTCGGGGTGCCGCACATCGCCCTGCGCAAGGCGATCTCGGGCGGTGTGATCGCCGCCTTCCTGTCGGTGCCCCTGGCCGTGCTCTTCGCCTGGGCGTTGAGTCCCTTCGCCGACGCCATCGGCGAGGCGGCGCCGTGGATCTTCGTGGTCGCGGCGGTCCTGATTGCCTACACCTCGAAGGGCAAGCTGGCGGCGGTGCTCGCCCTGGTGCCGTTCGTTCTACTGGTCGTGGGCATGCAGGCCTTCGTGTCCCAGACCACCGGGGGGACGCTGACCATCAGCTTCTTCCTCGGCATCGCCACGGGGCCGCTCATCGCGGACCTGTTCCTGTCCCTGGCTCCCTCGGGCCGGGACGCGCTGCGGCGCCGGGCGCGTCGCCGCTTCGACCTGGCACCCGACACCCGGACCTGGTCCGGGCGGCTGCCCAACCCGCTCAAGGTGCTGGACCGCAAACAGGTCGCGTACACGAGCGCCGCCGCCGGAGTCTCCAGCGCGACGTTCGTGTTCTCCCCGGTGGCCATGACGGTCCTCATGGGCGAGATCGTCGGTGCCCGGATCAAGAACGGGTACCACCGGCTCACCACCGTGATGTCGGTGCGCAACGGCACCACCGAGTCCACCTACATCGCCGAGACGCTGATTCCGCTGATCGCGCTGGGTCTGCCGCTCTCCCCGATGGCCGCGGGCCCGGCCGCGCCGCTGTTCAACGCCCCGCCGGTGCACACCGTCAACACCGAGACCGGGGAGACCCACAACCTGCACGACCTGCTGTCCAGCGGTGAGTTCCTGGTCTACGGTCTGCTGGGCGTGGTCATCGCCTCGGTGATCGCCTACCCGTTCGCGATGACCTACGCGCACCGGGCGGCCTCGTTCGTCATGCGCCGGATCTCGCACGAGGCGATCATCGGCGCCTTCGCCGGGCTGATCCTGGTGATCTGCCTGTACGAGGGCGGCCTGCTCGCGGTGGGCGTGACCCTGACCGTGGGCCTGGTCGGAGGTCTCTTCGGAAAGATGTTCAACATGCACAGCGGCGTGCAGTTCATGGGCTTCTACGTCGCGGTCCTGACCGTGCCCCAGCTGCTCGCCCTGGCGGCCTGAGCCGCCCCCACCCGAGGACGCCGCGCGGCCCGACCCCGTCCTGGTCGGGCCGCGCAGCCGTGTCCGGGGTCAGCGCGCGGTGTCGCGGCGGGCGACGGAGGCCAGGTCGGCCTCGATGCGCGCGGTGGTCTCCAGGAGGGCGGGGAGCAGGTCGCGGCGCACGTCGTCGATGGAGGAGCGGTTGGCGTGCGCGGAGACGTTGGTCGCGGCGATGACCCGCCCGTCGGCGTCGCGGACCGGCGCGGCCAGTGAGCGCAGGCCCTCCTCCAGCTCCTGGTCGACGATCGCGTACCCCTGTTCGCGCACCCGCAGGATCTCGGCCCGCAGGTCGGCGGGGTCGGTGAGGGTGAACCGGGTCAGCGGCCTCAGGGTGACCCGCCCCAGGTAGGCGTCGAGTTCGTCGTCGCCGTACCCGGCGAGCAGCACGCGGCCCATCGAGGTGGTGGAGGCGGGGAAGCGGGTGCCGACGGCGATGGACACGGCCATGATGCGCGAGGTGGCCACGCGCGCGACGTAGAGGACGTCGTCGCCGTCCAGGACCGACACCGAGGCCGACTCGCGCACCCGGGCGGAGAGGTCCTCCAGGTGCGGTTGGGCCACGTCGGGCAGTCCGGCCGAGGCCACGTAGGCGTATCCGAGTTCCAGTACGCGCGGGGTCAGCGCGAACATCCGGCCGTCGGTGCGCACGTACCCGAGGTCCACCAGGGTCAACAGGAAGCGCCGGGCCGCGGCGCGGGTGAGGTCGGTGGCGCGGGCCACCTCGCTGAGGGTCATGGCGGGGCGCTCGGCCGAGAAGGCGCGGACGACCATGAGTCCCCGCTCCAGGGACTGCACGAAGTGGGCGCCGCGTTCGGGGGCGTCTTCGGTGGTCATGGGGCCTTCCGGTTCGGGTGCGGGGGCACGTTCGCGCGGCGCGGGGTCACGGTCACCGCGATGTTCTCATACCGAACAGGGGGGCCGAACCTTGACCCGTCCTGTGATCGGCGCTACCGTCATACCCAGTTGTTCGCAGTGTGAACATTAATTCGCTATACGAACGGGAGGGTCACCATGGCCGTGCCCCTGGACGAGGCGGTCCGGCAGCTCATCCACGACGGCGACACCGTCGCCCTGGAGGGGTTCACCCACCTCATCCCCGTGGCCGCCGGGCACGAGATCATCCGCCAGGGCCTGCGGGACCTCACCCTGGTCCGCATGACGCCCGACATCGTCTACGACCAGCTCATCGGTGCCGGGTGCGCCCGCCGACTGGTCTTCTCATGGGGCGGCAACCCCGGTGTGGGCTCCCTGCACCGCTTCCGCGACGCGGTCACCCACGGCTGGCCCGCCCCCCTGGAGATCGAGGAACACAGCCACGCCGGGATGGCCAACCGCTACGTCGCCGGCGCCTCCGGGCTCCCCTTCGCGGTGCTGCGCGGATACAGCGGCACCGACCTCGTCGAGCACAACGACCACATCCGGACCGTCACCTGTCCCTTCACCGGACAGGAGCTGGCCGCGGTCCCCGCCCTCAACCCCGACGTCGCCGTCATCCACGCCCAGCGGGCCGACACCCGAGGCAACGTCCAGCTGTGGGGCATCACCGGCATCCAGAAGGAGGCCGCCCTGGCCTCCACGCGCGTCCTGGTCACCGTGGAGGAGGTCGTGGACGCCCTCGACCCCGTCCCCGGGCAGGTGATCCTGCCCAGCCGGGTCGTCGACGCCGTCAGCGTCGCTCCCGGCGGCGCCGCGCCCTCCTACGCGCACGGCTACTACGAGCGGGACAACGCCGCCTACCGCGCCTGGGACGCGATCGGGCGCGACCGGGACGCCTTCACCGCCTGGCTCGACGACCTCACCTGCGGCACCGCCCCCCAGACCCCCTCGGCGCCCACCGACCCCGGCGCCGACCCCCGACCCGTAGGGAGAGGCGCGTGACCACCGTGACCTGGACGTCCGACGAGATCATGACCGTCACCGCGGCGCGCTCGCTGCGCGACGGGATGGCCTGCTTCGTCGGCATCGGCCTGCCGAGCACCGCGGCCAACGTGGCCAGCCGCACGCACGCCCCCGACCTGTGGATGATCTACGAGTCCGGGACCCTGGGCGCCGCGCCCGACCACCTGCCGCTGTCCATCGGCGACGGCGTCCTGGCCGACACCGCCGACACCGTGGTGTCGGTTCCCGAGGTCTTCAACTACTGGCTCCAGGCCGGACGCATCGACGCCGGGTTCCTCGGCGCCGCCCAGATCGACCGGTACGCCAACATCAACACCACCGTCATCGGCGACTACGACGCACCACGGGTGCGACTGCCCGGGGCGGGGGGCGCCCCCGAGATCGCCGCCTCCTGCCGCGAGGTCATCGTCATCATGCGCCACAACAGCCGCGCGTTCGTCGAGAGAGTCGACTTCGTGACCTCGGTCGGCCACGGGTCGGGGCCCGGCGACCGCGAACGGCTCGGCCTGACCGGCTCCGGACCCGTCCGGGTCATCACCGACCTCGGAGTCCTCGAACCCGACCCCCGCACCCGCGAACTCACCCTCGTGGGCCTGCACCCCGGAGTGGAGGTCGCCACCGTGCGCGAGGCCACCGGCTGGGACCTGCGCGTCTCCGACGACCTCGCGCGCACCCCCGCCCCCACCGACACCGAGCTCGCCGTCGTCCGCTCCCTGACCGGCGCGGCCTGAACCGCCCCGACGGACCCACCCCACCCTGGAGGCCCCGGTGACCGCAGTCCACGTGCTCGACGCCGTCCGCACCCCCTTCGGCAGGTACGGCGGAGCCCTCGCCGGAACCCGCCCCGACGACCTGGCCGCCCGCGTCGTCGGGGCGCTCGTCGAACGCGCCCCCCGCCTGGAACCCGCGGCCGTCGACGAGGTGCTGTTCGGCAACGCCAACGGCGCGGGCGAGGAGAACCGCAACGTCGCCCGCATGGCCTCCCTCCTGGCGGGGCTCCCCACCAGCGTCCCCGGGGCCACCGTCAACCGACTCTGCGGGTCCGGTATGGAGGCCGCCGTCCAGGGGGCCCGCGCCGTCCAGACCGGCGACGCCTCGCTGGTCCTGGCCGGGGGAGTGGAATCCATGAGCAGAGCCCCCTGGGTGCTGCCCAAACCCGCCCGGGGCTTCCCCGCCACCGACGCGACCCTGCACTCCACCACCCTGGGCTGGCGCATGGTCAACCCGCGCATGCCACGGAGGTGGACGGTCTCCCTCGGAGAGAGCACCGAGGGGCTCGCGGGACGGCACGGCGTCGACCGCGCCGACCAGGACGCGTTCGCCCTGGCCAGCCACGAGAAGGCCGCCCGAGCCTGGGCCGACGGAGTGTTCGACGCCGAGACCGTCCAGGTCGAGGGAGCCCACCTGGACCGCGACGAGGGCATCCGCGACACCTCGCGTGAACAGCTCGCCGCCCTCAAACCCGCCTTCAGCGACGACGGCACCATCACCGCGGGCAACGCCTCTCCCCTCAGCGACGGTGCCGCCGCCCTCCTCCTGGGCGACGACGCCGCCGTCCGCGCCACCGGCCTGGAACCCCTGGCCCGGCTGGTCAGCCGGGGCGTGGCCGGAGTGGACCCCGACGTGTTCGGGGTCGGACCGGTCCGCGCCGCCGAGATCGCGCTCCAACGCGCCGGAATCGGCTGGGGCGACCTGACCGCCGTCGAACTCAACGAGGCCTTCGCCGCCCAGGCGCTGGTGTGTCTGCGCGCCTGGCCGGAGCTGGACCCGGCGATCGTCAACCCCCACGGCGGCGCCATCGCCCTCGGCCACCCGCTCGGCGCCTCCGGCGCCCGCCTGGTCGGCTCGCTCGCCCACGAGCTGCGCCGACGTGGGGGAGGATGGGGCCTGGCCGCCCTGTGCGTCGGGGTCGGCCAGGGGATCGCCGTCGTGCTGCACGCCTGAAGCCCCCGGGCCCCGCCGCCCACCGGGGCCCGCTCCGAAAGGAAGGACCGCATGTCCACCACCTCCGACGGCACCGGGCTCCACGTGCCCGGCTACGTCCGCGACCACGGCTCCCACCCGCCGCTGGACTATCCCGGATACCGGAGCACCGCCCTGCGCCACCCCCGGCGCCCGCTCACCCTGCTCCCGCACACCCTCACCGAGATCACCTCCCCCGTCCTCGGGCAGGACCGGCTCGGCGACCACGACCACGACCTCACCCGCCAGCACGAGGGCGAGCCCCAGGGGCAGCGCGTCATCGTGCACGGCCAGGTGCGCGACAGCGACGGCCGCGCCGTCCCGCACACCCTCGTGGAGGTGTGGCAGGCCAACGCCGCCGGACGCTACCGCCACACCGGGGACACCTGGCCCGCCCCGCTCGACCCGAACTTCACCGGCGTCGGCCGGACCCTCACCGACGCCGAGGGCCGCTACCGGTTCGTCACCGTACGCCCCGGGGCCTACCCCTGGAAGAACCACCAGAACGCCTGGCGCCCCGCACACATCCACTTCTCACTGTTCGGTCGGGCCTTCACCCAGCGCCTGGTCACCCAGATGTACTTCCCCGACGACCCCCTGTTCTTCCAGGACCCCATGTGGCAGTCGGTCCCCGACGAGCGGGCCCGCGCCCGCATGCTGGCCCGCTACGACCACGACGCCACCCAGCCGGAGTGGGCCCTGGCCTACCAGTGGGACATCGTGCTGCGCGGACGGGAACAGACCCCGTTCGAGTCCGAGGAAGAGGTCCTGGAGGACGACGAATGAGCACCCGCCCCACACCTCCCACCGAACCCGGGGTACCCACCACCCCGTCCCAGACGGTCGGCCCCTACCTGCACATCGGACTGCCCTGGCCGGACGGCCCCCTCGCCGTGGCCGAGGGCACACCCGGTGCCGTCCGGCTGCGCGGCACCGTCTACGACGGCGCGGGCGCCCCGGTCACCGACGCGCTCGTCGAGACCTGGCAGGCCGACCCCGACGGCCGCTTCGACCACCCCGACGACCCGCGCGGGGCGCGCTCCCTACCCGGCTTCCGCGGCTTCGGTCGCTGCCCCACCGACGCCGCCGGTGCCTACGAGGTCCTCACCCTCAAGCCAGGGCCCGTCCCCGGGCCCACCGGGGAGCAGGCACCCCACGTCGACGTCTCCGTCTTCGCGCGCGGCATGCTGCACCGCGTCGTCACCCGCCTGTACTTTCCCGATGAGGAGACCTCCAACGCGGCCGACCCGGTGCTGAACTCCATCGGCGACCCGGCCGCCCGCGCCACCCTGGTCTCCGTCCGCGAGGAGGACGGCTACCGTTTCGACATCCGCCTCCAGGGAGAGGGCGAGACCGTCTTCTTCGACGTGTGACCCGCGCCCGACCCGCCGGCCCCGCCGGGCCACCGGCCCGCCCGACCAGTGAGGGACCACCCATGACCGGCCTGTTCGACGGTGTCCTCAACCACGGCCCCCTCGCACCGCTCACCGACGACACCGCGTGGCTGCGGGCCCTGCTCGACACCGAGGCCGCCCTGGCACGCGCCCTCGCCGACACCGGGCTCATCGCGTCCACCCGCGCCGAGGGCATCGCCGCCGCATGCGCCGCCGACCGCCACGACCCGGCCGAACTGGGCCGGGCCGCCGCCGGCGGAGGCAATCCCGTCATCCCGCTCGTCCAACGGCTCACCGCGCACGTGCGGGAGCGCGACCCCGAGGCCGCGCGCCATGTCCACCAGGGCGCCACCAGCCAGGACGTCATGGACACCGCGGCGATGCTCCTGGTCCGCCGGGCCGGTCACGCCCTACGCGCCGAACTGGCCGGCCTCACCGAGGAGCTGCGCGACCTGGCCGACCGCCACCGAGCCACGCCCATGGCCGGACGCACCCTGCTCCAGCAGGCGCTGCCCACCACCTTCGGCGCCGTCGCCGCCGGGTGGGCGGCCGGGCTGTCCGACGCCGACGAGCGTCTCGGCGAGGTACTGGACCACCGCCTGGCCGCGCAACTCGGCGGCGCCGTGGGCACCCTGGCCTCCCTGCACCCGCACGGACCCGCCGTTGCCGCCGCGTTCGCCGCCCGGCTCGACCTCCCCGAACCCCGCCTGCCGTGGCACACCGATCGCGGACGGATCACCGAGGTCGCCGCCGTCCTCGGACGGGTGGGCGGCGCGGCCGGGAAGGTCGCCCAGGACGTCGTCCTCCTCGCCCAGACCGAGGTCGGCGAGGTCACCGAGGAGGGCGGGAGCGGAACCGGGGGTTCCTCCACCATGCCGCACAAACGCAATCCGGTCGCGGCCGTCAGCGCCCTGGCCGCCGCGCGGCAGGTGCCCGGTCTGGTGGCCGCCCTGTTCGCGGCGCAGATCCAGGAGCACCAGCGCGCCGCCGGGGCCTGGCACGCCGAGTGGCTGCCCCTGACCGACCTGCTCCGGCGTACCGGCTCCGCCGCCTCCTGGCTGCGGGTGAGCACCGCGCGGCTGCGCGTGCACCCCGACCGCATGGCCGCCAACCTCCGCCTCACCGGCGGCCTGGCGCTCACCGAGCGCCTCACCGCCGACCTCACCCCCGAACTCGGCCGACTGGAGGCCCACCGGCGCGTCACCGACGCGTGCCGGGCCGCGTCGGACGAGGGCCGCGACCCCGTCACCGTCCTCGCCGAACACCTGGACGGACGGCGCACCCGCGACCGGATCGCCGCCCTGCTCGACCCGGCCGACTACCTCGGCGCCGCACCGGTGTTCACCGACCGGGTCACGGGTAGGACCGGCCGGACGGACCCCGACGACAACGAAGAAGGAACCGATGAGCGTTGACCTCCACCACGACGTGAGCGGACCGGCCGATGCGCCGCCGCTGGTGCTGGCCGGATCGCTCGGCACCACCGGGCGGATGTGGGAGCCGCAGGTCGACGCGCTCTCCGCCGTCTTCCGGGTGATCCGCGTGGACCTGCGCGGGCACGGGCGCTCACCCGCCCCCGAGGGGCCCTACAGCATGGCCGACCTCGGCGGGGACGTCCTGGCCCTGCTCGACCGGCTGGGTGTCGCACGCGCCCACTTCGTGGGCCTGTCCATCGGGGGGATGGTCGGGCAGTGGCTGGCGGTCCACGCCCCCGAGCGCGTCGGAAGCCTGGTCCTGTTGGCGACCTCGCCCCACATGGGTCCGGCGAGCACCTGGCGCGACCGGGCCGCGCTGGCCCGCGACGCGGGCACCGCCGCGCTGGCCGACGCGGTCGTGGAGCGCTGGTTCACCCCCGGCTACGCCGCCGAGCACCCCCATGACGTGACGGTCCTGCGCGACCAGATCGTGGCCACCCCCGACGAGGGGTACGCGGGCTGCTGCGGTGCCATCGAGGGGCACGACGTCCGCGACGACCTGCACCGCGTCACCGCCCCCACCCTGGTCGTGGCCGGGGCCGACGACCCCTCCACCCCGCCCGGCGAGCACGGCGCGCTCATCGCCGAGCTGGTGCCCGGTGCGCGGTTGGTGGTGCTGGAGGGAGCCGCCCACCTGTTGTCGTGGTCGCACGCGCCCCGTGTCAACACGCTCATCACCCAGCACCTGGCCGAGGCCGACCGACGGGGCGCCGGAACCCTGGTGCGCCGGAGCGTGCTCGGCGACGCCCACGTGGACCGGGCCCGGGCCCGCACCACCGCCTTCACCGAACCCTTCCAGGACCTCATCACCCGCTACGCCTGGGGCGAGGTGTGGACCCGCCCCGGCCTGGACCGGCGCACCCGCAGCTGCATGGTGCTCACCGCCCTGGTGGCCAAGGGGCACTGGGGCGAGCTGGCCATGCACGTGCGGGCCGCCCGCCGCAACGGGCTCACCCCGGACGAGATCGGCGAGGTCTTCCTCCAGGCGGCCGTCTACTGCGGGGTCCCGGCCGCCAACAAGGCGTTCGCGATCGCCCAGGAGGTCCTCGACGAGGACGCCGTTGACTGACCTCGGGTCCGCGTGCGCGCCGACGCCGTTCTGTCGTCGGGCCGGTGTACAACGAGCGGCATGGACGACCACACCGCACAGGACGTGACCAGGCGTGCCGAACGACTTCGCGCACTGCACCGCGGGCCGGAGCCCTTCGTGATCGCCAACGCCTGGGACGCCGGGTCCGCCCGGCTCCTGGGCGGGCTCGGGTTCGCCGCCCTGGCCACCACCAGCGCCGGTCTCGCGCACTCCCTGGGCCGCAGGGACGGCGCCGGGCTGGTCTCGCGTGAGGAGACCCTGCACAACGCCGGGCAGATCGCCGCCGCCACCGACCTGCCGGTGTCGGCGGACCTGGAGAACGGGTTCGGCGCCACTCCCGACGAGGTGGCCCGCACCGTCGTGGAGGCCGGTGCCACGGGGGTCGTCGGCGGCTCCGTCGAGGACTCCACGGCCGACCCCGACGCGCCGGTCCACGACCTCGCGCTGGCGGTGGACCGGGTCCGGGCGGCCGTGGAGGCGGCCCGGACCCTGCCCTTCCCGTTCACGCTCACCGCTCGGGCGGAGAACTTCCTGTACGGCCGCCCCGACCTCGACGACACCATCCGCCGACTGCGGGCCTTCGAGGAGGCCGGGGCCGACGTTCTGTTCGCCCCGGGGCTGCCGGACGCCGACGCCGTCCGCGCCGTGTGCTCCTCGGTGGGGCGACCGGTCAACGTGCTCGCCGCCGGGGCGGCCGCCCGGATGTCCGTGGCCGAGCTGGGGGCCCTGGGCGCCCGGCGGATCAGCCTGGGTTCGGGGCTGTCGAGGTCGGCGTTGGCCGGAGCGCTGGCGGCCGCGGGCGAGGTCGCGGAGCGGGGAACCTTCGGGCGGATGTCGTCGGCGACCTCCATGTCGGAGATCGACGACCTGCTGTGAGCGGGGGCGGCGTCGGGGTCAGAGCTTGAAGGCCACCCCGGCCGTCTCCCACCGCTTGACGTCGGCGTCGAGCGGGCGGGGACGAGGGTCGTGGTCGGGGTGGCGCCAGCTGGCGCAGTCCACCGCCGGGGGGCCTTCGTCCCTCCCGTCCACCCAGGGGCTGACCGGTGCCAGGCCCGCGAACGCGCTGGCGGCCTCCTCGGGGGTGCGCACCCGGCCCCAGGACGTGCCGAACTCCGCCATCATGCCGTTCATCCAGGCGGCGGCCGCCGGGTCGTCGGAGACCACGTGGGAGTAGATGACGGCGGAACCGGGGGCGACCCGGTCCATGAGGGAACGCACCAGCCCGAAGGGGTCGCTCTCGTCCGGCAGGCAGTGCAGCACGGAGACCAGCATGACGCAGACCGGTCGGTCGAGGTCGATCAGCTTGGCGGCCTCGGGGGAGGCGAGGATGTCGTCGGTGTCGCGGACGTCGGACATCAGGAAGGCGGTCGTCCCGCTGTCGCCCAGGAGCGCGCGGCCGTGGGCGAGCACGATGGGGTCGTTGTCGACGTAGAGCACACGCGCGGCCGGGTTGGTGCGCTGGGCGACCTGATGGGTGTTCTCCGTGGTGGGCAGACCCGCGCCGAGGTCGAGGAACTGGTCCACCCCGGTGGAGACGACGTGGTCCACGGCGCGGCCGAGGAAGGCCCGGTTGTCGTTGGCGCAGGCGACGAGCTCGGGCATGTGCTCGGCCAGCGCCTCGCACGCCTTGCGGTCCGCCTCGAAGTTGTCCTTTCCGCCGAGCAGGTAGTCGTACATCCGCGCGATGCTCGGGGTGTCCATGTCGATGTGCGGAGGGAAGCGATCGGCCATAAGAGAGAGGTACCAATCAGGACTCGTCGTGCGGGGTCGTCTCCAGGCGAATCGTAACCGTGACCGGGCGCCCCCACCGGCGTTTTCCGTAAGAAGGTCGACGCGTTGCCTCAGAGCCCTTCGCCGGTCTCCGAGCGGCCCTTCGCGGAACGGTCGAAACCGGGCAGGTGGTCGGCGACATGCCCTGGCGCCGCGGCCCTGACACGATCCCCGGCACCGTCCGGCAGCGCTGGTGGCGCGGGCATCACGGGGAAGGCCCAAAATCCCGCCGGAGAAAGGGGGGACGCCGTTTGTGCCTGTGCGGCGAAAACGTCGTTTCCCGTTTCCCACCGTTCCCGGGAATGGTCTTCGGCCCCGCCACCGGTGAACTCCGTTCCCTCACTCGAAGGGGCCGGGGAACCGGTGGGCGAGGAACGCACGAGTTCCACCAGCGCGCGCCGCTCCCGGCCCGCCCAGCGGGCCAGGGCGAAGGGGTCCCGATCGGCCTCGGCCGCCAGGGCGTCGGCCACCGCGAGCACGTGTGCGCACCGGCCCTGCCAGTGGTCGCACGAGCACGTCGCGACCAGGTCGCCCCAGCCGTCCGGTACCAGGTCCAGGCCGAGCAGCGCGAACACCCGCGCCACGGCCCCCGGCAGCTCACCGGAGAGCACACGGGCACGGAACAGCGGCTGCGAGGCCAGCGCGGCGCCCGCCCTCTCCCACTCGCGGTCCGGCCACACGGTCCGGATCAGGCTCACCTCGTGCCCCCGCGTCCGCGCGCCGACCTCACCGGGGCCCACCGTGAGCCGCTCCACCGCTCCGCCCCCGCCCCCGGTGAGGCCCAGGGCGTCGCGCACCAGCTCCGCCCAGCTCACCCCGACACCGCCTCGGGCGCCAGCCGCACCACCTCGCGCAGGTCCTCCACTGACAATCCGCCCAGCCAGCCCTCCCCGGTGGCCACGGCGCCGTCCGCCAGCACGCTCTTGCGCTCGATCATCTCGTCCACCCGCTCCTCGACGGTGCCCACGCACACCAGCTTGCGCACCTGTACGTTCCGGCGCTGGCCGATCCGGAAGGCCCGGTCGGTGGCCTGGTTCTCCACCGCGGGGTTCCACCAGCGGTCCACGTGCACCACGTGGTTGGCCGCGGTCAGGTTCAAACCGGTCCCGGCCGCCTTGAGCGAGAGCAGGAACACCACTGGTCCCGCCACCGTCTGGAAGTGCTCGGTCATCCGCTCGCGCTCCGCGCGGGAGGTGCCGCCGTGCAGCCACAGCACGGGCACCCCCAGTCGCGAGCGCAGGTAGGGGGCCAACCGTTCGCCCCAACGCGCGTACTGCGTGAAGCACAGCGCCTTGTCACCCTCGGCCACCGCCTCGCCCAGGATCGACTCCAGGCGGTCGAGCTTGCCCGAACGCCCCGCCAGCGCCGAACCGTCCCCGAGGAACTGCGCGGGGTGGTTGCAGATCTGTTTGAGCCGTGACATCGCCGACAGCACCAGCCCCTTGCGCTCCTTCTCGTCGGCCTCGGCCATCCGCTCGGCCAGGTCGTCCGCCACCGCCTTGTACAGGGAGGCCTGTTCGGGGGTGAGCGTGCACCAGGTCCGCATCTCGTGCTTGTCCGGCAGGTCCGCGATGACGGATCGGTCGGTCTTGAGCCGTCGCAGCACGAACGGCCCGGTCAGGCGCCGCACCAGGTCCGTGCCCTCACCCGAGCCCCCCTCGGCCTCGGCGCGGGCGCCCACCGCGCGCTGGAACCCGGCCGCCGTACCCAGCAGACCGGGATTGGCGAACTCCATCACCGACCACAGTTCGCCCAGGTTGTTCTCCACCGGGGTGCCCGTGAGGGCGATCCGGGTCGCGGCGGGCAGCGACCGCACCGCCCGGGCCTGCCGGGTGGCGTGGTTCTTGAGCGCCTGGGCCTCGTCGCAGACCACCCGGTGCCAGGGCAGGCCCGCCAGCTCCTCGGCGTCGCGCGCCACCACCCCGTAGGTGGTGACCACCAGGTCGCAGCCGCCCACGAGCCGGGCGAGCGCGTTGCCGCCGGGCCGGTCCGGGCCGTGCTGGACGTGCACCCGTAGCCCCGGCGCGAACCGCGCCGCCTCCTTGCGCCAGTTGCCGACCAGCGACACCGGGCACACCAGCAGGGTCGGGCCGGGGGCGGGGCCCTCGGCGCGCTCGTCGGTGAGCAGCGCCAGCAGCTGCACGGTTTTGCCGAGCCCCATGTCGTCGGCGAGCACCGCGCCCAGCCCGAGCTCGCCCAGGAACCGCAACCAGGCCGCACCCCGGTCCTGGTAGGGGCGGAGCGTCCCCTCGAACCCGGCCGGGCTGCCCATCGGGCGCGGCACCGCCTCGACCCCGCCGTCCAGCAGCGCCCCCAGCGGCCCCTCCGCCACCACGTCCGCCACCGGCAGCGGGGTCGGCTCCGCGCCGATCGCGGTCCGCAGCGCCGCCTCGCGGGGCACGCGCCCGCCGCGCCGCATGAGGTCCAGGGCGGCCCCGACCCGTTCGGGGTCCATCTCCATCCACCGGCCGCGCACCTGGACCAGGGAGCGCTTGAGCCGGGCCAGCTCGGCGAGCTCCTCCAACTCGGCGCCGTCCAGCGGCTCCCGCGACCCCGGGCCGCCCAGCAGGGCCTCGAAGGACACGTCAACGAGCTCGTTCGGGCCCACACCGCCGCGTCCGCGCCGCTGGGGCTCCTCCCGCACCGTCATCCGCAGGGACAGGGCCGCGCGTCCGCTCCACTCGGGCAGGACCACGCCGAACCCCGCCGAGGTGAGCCGGGCGGCGGCCCCGCCCACGAAGTCCTGTGCCCGTGCGGTGTCCATGACCAGCCGGGCCGGGGCGAGCTCGCGCAAACAGCGGTGGAGGCCGGGCAGGTGGCGCGCGGCCCCGCGCAGGTCGGCCAGGGCGGTGGTGCCCACGTCCTCCGGGAGCCACGCGGCTCCCTCGCCCCGCCACACCCTCTCCAGCGGCAGGCGCAGGCCGGGGTCGGTGGTGGAGCGCACCCAGAACTCCAGGGTCCAGGGGCGGGGACCGCCGTGCGGTCCCTCGGGCTCGGGTTCACGCAGGACGAACAGGAGCTGTGCCCGACCGCCGCCGCGCACGCGGGAGCGCCACTCCCGCAGGGGACCGCGCAGGGTTCGCGCGGTGCCCGCGTCCACTCCGGCGCGGTCGCCGGTGAGCGCCGCCGCCAGCCGCGCGGCGGGCGGGGCGTCCTCCTCGGCGGGCGGACCCGCGCGCCCGGGGGCGGACCGGCTCCGGGCGACGGCGTCGGTGAGCAGTTCGAGCGGAGCCAGTACGCACAGGCGGGCCGCGTCACCGTGTTCCTCCGGGCGCAGGTGCGCCTTGGCCGAGGGAGGGAGCGCCCGGGTGAGCGCCGCCAGGTGTTCCTCGGCGGTGTCCAGGGGCGCGGGCCGCCACCGCGCCCGGGGCGGGTCGCCGACCAGGTCGGGCAGCACGCACCCGGCTCGGACCAGCTGCTCGGCCAGGGTGTGCACCGCGCGCAGGTGGGCCAGGGCCGGGCCGACCGCCACGGGGAGGTCGCCCAGCGCCGAGAGCAGGAGGTGGGCGCCGGCCGCGGACAGCTCCAGACCCGGCACCGACCAGTCGCCGAACTCGGCGGGGGCCTCGTCCGGGGTGTCGGAGGGGGCGGGGGCCGCCGCGCTCCCCGGCAGCCGCAGTACCGGAGCGACGGCGGCGGGCGCGTCGGGGTCGATCCCGGCCTTGGCGGCCATCGCGCGCAGCTCCTCGACCCCGGCCGCGCTGGGGTGCGCCCCCGCCCGCGGGCCCCGGGGGCGGGCGTGCGGCTCGCCCTCGCCCCACAGCACCAGCGCGTCCCTGGACCACACCCCGTGCAGAACCCGCACCGCACCCCCCGTACCGAACACGAACGTCGTCGGCCCCCAGTATCACCGGGACCGACGACGTTCCGTGACGGGTCAGAGGTTGTTCGGCACGGTGTTGCCCACCGCCTCGATGCCCTTCCTCAGGTCCGTGCGCCACAGCAGCACGCCGCCGATGACGAAGAACACCACCAAGGAGAAGATGGCGGTGCGGAAGCCTCCGGTGAGGTTGACGACCAGCGTGATCGAGGCCGCCCCCAGCAGTACCGAACCCCGGTCGGCCAGCTGGAACAGGCTGAAGTACTCCGCTTCGCGTCCGCGCGGGATGAGCAGCGAGTACAGGGCCCTGGCCAGCGACTGGGTGCCGCCCAGCACCAGGCCGATGCCTGCCCCGAGCAGCAGGAACAGCGCCGGGTCGTCGGGAGGCAGGAAGTAGCCGCAGGTGACCAGGGCGCACCACGCGACCAGGCTCGCCAGCACCGTGTTCTTGGTGCCGAACCGGCGGCCGATCCACCCCATGAGCAGCGCGCCCGCGAAGGCGACGAACTGGATGAGCAGGATGGTGGCGCTCAGGACCGCCAGGGACAGGTTGAGGTCCTGGCTGGCGAAGCTGCCCGCGAAGTAGATGACCGCCTGGATGCCGTTGTTGAACAGCACGAACGCGAGGAGGAAGGTCAACGTGTTCGGGAAGTGGCGCATCTCCCGCAGGGTGCGCCCGTACTGTCGCAGCGAGGAGCCGAGCCTGGGCGGGCCGGGCTCCGCCGCGAGCCCGCCGTAGCGGTTGCGCAGCAGGCGGATGCCGATGACGGAGAAGAGGAACCACCACAGGCCCACCGACGCGAAGGCGATGCGGACCGCGTGCCCCTCGGAGACCCCCAGGGACTCGGCGGAGGCCAGCAGGCCCATGTGCGCGGCGAGCAGCAGGCCGCCGCCCAGGTAGGCCAGCGCCCACCCCGTCACCGACACCCGGTTGCGCTCGTCGGCGGTGGCGATCTCCGGCAGGAAGGCGTTGAACACCACCAGGGACATGCCGTAGAAGGTGTTGCCCGCGACGAACAGCAGCGCGGCCGTCTGGTAGTCGCTGGTGAGGTACAGCGCGCTGACACACAGCGACCCGGCGGCGGCCAGCCAGAACAGCCACCGCTTCTTGTGCTGGGTGTGGTCGGCGAGCGCTCCCACGACCGGCAGCATCACCAGCAGGATGATCCCGGCGAGGGTGGTCACCATCGGGTGCAGCGAGTTCGGGTGCATGCCGAACCACTCGACGCCGAGCGGGTACAGCACGAGACCGGGCTGGGAGCAGTCCCCGGCCGCGCCCGCCTCCGAGCAGGCCAGCCCGGACAGGTAGGGGCCGATGAGGACGGTGACCACCGAGGTGATGAACACCTGGTTGGCCCAGTCGTAGGTGTACCAGCCGCGCTGTTCGCGTCTGCGCTGCGCGGGGTCGGACGCGGGGGAGTTGTCCGCGGTGGTCGTGGCCATGGAGGGGGCTATCCGTTCTGCGCGGTTCTGGGGTCGTGCGGGTTCCAGCGGCCCCGCCGGACGAGCACCTCGCGCAGCCCGGCGGTGTTGTCGGTGATGATGCCGTCCACGCCCGCGTCGAGCAGCCGCTCCATCACCCCGGTGTCGTTGACGGTCCACACGTGGACCTGCATGCCGATCCGGTGGGCGGTGCGGATCACGTCGCGGCTGAGGACCGGGAAACCGGCGTGGCTCAACGGGATCTGGGCGCAGTCGGGGGTGCGGCTGGCGAAGGGGCGCAGGACCGGGGACAGCGACGCCAGGCGGAGCCGCGCCACGTCCGCGGGCCCGCACGAGGTGGCCACCCGGGGGCCGTAGAGCCGCCGGGCCCGCTCCAGGCGGTTCTGGTTGAAGGAACCGACGCACACGCGATCCCAGGCGTTGGTGCGGCGGATCACCTCCAGGAGCGGCACGACGGCGCCGTCCGCCTTGAGGTCGATGTTGAAGCGGGTGCCGGGCCAGGCGCCGAGCAGGTCCTCCAGCAGGGGGACCGGTTCCTTGCCCGCGACCCGGGCCCGGGCCACCTCGCGGTGGGGCAGCGCGGCGATGGCGCCCGCCCGGTCGGTGGTGCGGTCCAGGGTGCGGTCGTGGAAGGCCATGAGCACGCCGTCGCTGGTGGCGTGCACGTCCGTCTCCAGGTACGCGTAGCCCAGGTCGACGGCGTGTTGGAAGGCCACGGCCGTGTTCTCCAGCTCGGTGCGGCGCACGCCCTGGTCGTCGGTGAGCCAACCGCCCCGGTGGGCGAGGGCGACGGGCACGGGGGAGGAAAGGTAAGCGTGAGTCACACCTGAAGTATGACGGTTCCCAGGTGGGGGCCGCTCGTCGAGGGTGAGCCGTGTCGACGGTCGCGCGAAAGCTGGAATGCCAGGTGGCACGGGAACCCGGGGCCGTGCTCCTTGAAGGGTGTCGGGTCCTCGTTCCTCCCCGGAAGGGAATCGTTCATGTCGCACGCCACTCCCGGTCACCCCTGTCGGCGCCACCTCTGCGCCCGCGCCGCCGCCCACCCCTGGCGGCCGGTGCGCACCCCCGCCCGGACCCCGCGCCGGGGCATGACCGCGGGACGGTGCGCGGCGGCCCCCCTGGCCGGTCACCGCACCCCGGGAGACGTCCGCAGGTTGGCGCAGCAGATGGCCGAGGTGCTGGTGGGCAGGCGGGCGCCCGAGGTGCTGCGCGACCACGTGACCGTACCGGTCCGCGAGGAACTGCGCCGACTGCGTGGCACGGTGGACTGCGCGATGGCGCCCCGGCTGACCCGGGTGTTCCACCAGCCGCTCGGGGCGGGCGGGGTGGAGGCCAGCGCGGTGATCTCCTGCGACAGCCGTTCCCGCGTCTTCGCCTTCCGTCTGCGCCGGGAGGGTACCCGCTGGGTCTGCACCCGTCTGGAGACCGACGGCTCCCTGTGAGGGCCGCCGTCCCCGGGCACGGAGCGCACACGCCAGCGGCGGGCTGGGCGGTGGGCCCCGGGCCCGGGCGGCGCGGTACGGCCCCGGCGTCCCGGGCCGTCCCCGACGAACGCGTCACACAAAGGGGACAGGACCTATGGATGCGACCCATAGCGCGTCGATAGGGTCCGGGGTGGGATGACCCCCTGACCGGGGGGCGCCTTCGGTCACCGGCATCCCCGTACCCAAGGGAAGGAGACGGCGGATCGCGCCCCCGCGCGGCCGCCACTCGTCTATGAAACCCGTTGACATCGCACGCCTGCACACCCTCGGCGCACCGTCCCTGTCCCCGGACGGCGCCCGGGCGGTCCTCGCCGTGACCCGCCCGGACCTCGAGGAGGACGCCTACCTCGGCTCTCTGTGGACCGTGCCCACGGACGGGTCCGCGCCCGCCCGCAGACTCACCCGGGGGCAGCGCGACGCCTCCCCGCTCTTCTCCCCCGACGGCCGGTGGATCGCCTTCCTGCGCCCCGACGAGGACCGGCGCCCGCAGATCCACGTGCTGCCCTCGGACGGCGGAGAGCCGTGGAGGATCACCGGACACCCCCTCGGCGCCGGAGCCTTCACCTGGAGCCCCGACTCCACCCGACTGGCCTACAACGCGCGCGTGCCCGAGGAGGGCCGGTACGTGGACGGCACTCCCGACAAGGAACCGCCGCGGCGCCTGACCGCGCTCAAGTACCGTCTCGACGACTTCGGGTTCACCAACGACCGGCGCCAGCAGGTGTTCGTGAGCGCCCCCGTCGACCCGGCGGGGGAGGCGGGCGAGCCGGTCCAGGTCACGGTCGGCGACACCGACCACGGACGGCCGCTGTGGACCCCGGACGGTACCGGGCTGGTGTTCGACGCCGCCCTGCACGCGACCCGGGACACCGACCTCGTCCGCGACCTGTGGGTCTGCGCCCCCGAGGCGGGCGCCGAGCCGCGCCGAATCACCCGGGGCGACCTGGGCGCGCGGGCGGCGGCCCTGGCCGACGACGGCGCCACCGTGTACTTCCTCGCCGACGAGCTCGGCCCGGACCTCAGCGACTTCGTGGGCCGGGTGACGGGCCTGTGGTCGGTCCCGCTCGACGGCACCGAGCCTCCCCGGAGGCTGACCGGGACCGAGGACCCCCGCATGGTCCAGACTCCCCGGGTGACCGACGAGGGCGTCCTGGTCACCGGAGAGAACCGGGGCGCGGTCGAGCTGTACCGGGTCACCCCCGGCGGCGTGCGCTCCGTGGTCCACGGCGGACACGTCCAGGTCACCTCCTTCGACCACGCGGGCGGGGTCACGGTGGTGGCGTCGTCCGGGGAGCGCGACAGCGGGGAACTGTACGCGGTCACCGGCGACGGGCCCCGGAGGCTGACCTCCTTCGGC
Organism: Nocardiopsis sp. NPDC006938; assembly: GCF_042869555.1. Classification (NCBI taxonomy): domain Bacteria; kingdom Bacillati; phylum Actinomycetota; class Actinomycetes; order Streptosporangiales; family Nocardiopsidaceae; genus Nocardiopsis; species Nocardiopsis sp. NPDC006938. The sequence continues at coordinate 390,866 of NZ_JBIAGA010000005.1, forward strand.
GACCCCGAGCTGGACCCCGTCGCGGTCACCGAGCTGACCGCCCGCACCGTCGACGGCACCGAGGTGCACGGCTGGGTGGCGGTGCCCGAGGGGGAGGGGCCGCACCCCGTGGTGCTGATGATCCACGGCGGACCCTTCGCGCAGTACGGTTGGCAGCTCTTCGACGAGACCCAGGTGTACGCGGCGGCCGGGTACGCGGTGGTCTACTGCAACCCGCGCGGCTCCTCGGGCTACGGCCAGGAACACGGGCGGGCGGTCATCGGGTCGGTGGGCGCGGTCACCTCGACCGACGTCCTCGCCCTCCTGGACGAGGCACTGACCGACGAGCGGTTGGACGCCTCACGGGTGGGCGTCATGGGAGGTTCGCACGGCGGGTTCATGACCACGTGGATCGCGGCCCACCACGGCGACCGCTTCCGGGCGGCCATCAGCGAGCGCGCCGTCAACGCGATCGACAGCTTCCACGGGTCGTCCGACATCGGGCCCTACTTCCCCGAGCCGCTGTACGGGCCGCCGGAGACCTGGGCGAAGGAGAGCCCGCTCAGCCACGCCGACCGGATCGACCGGCCGTTTCTCATCATCCACTCCGAGCAGGACTGGCGCTGCCCGGTGGAACAGGCCCAGCGCCTGTTCGTGTCGCTCAAGCGGCGCGGGCACGAGACCGAGATGCTGCTGTTCCCGGGGGAGGGCCACGAACTGTCGCGTACGGGGCTGCCCAGCCACCGGGTGGCCCGGTTCGAGGCGATCCTCGAATGGTGGGCCCGCCACCTGTGACGTCGGGGGTCGGGCACCGGTGTCCGACCCCTTCCCGCTGGCGGTGTGAGACGCGCCACGGTCACGTCCGCGCTCGACCCGTTCGTGAACCGCCCGATCCGGGATCGACCCGACGCCACCCTCGCGCCCGGCGGGGTTCCGGGCCGGTCCGCCCCCGGGGCGGCGGGGGCGGGTCGCCCAACGGGAGGTCACGGACGGGTCGCGTCCGGTCCGAGGGATGAATTAGTGTTCCCCCAGGTCGGAACGCCCCGGTTCGTCACCACCAGGGTGACAGCGTACGGCCTGCCGTTGCGCCCCGCTCAGCAGCTGTCCTCTTCCCAGGAGCGGGGGCCGTCACGACGCCCGGCGTCTTCACGCGACCCTTCCCGTCGCCGCCGGTACCCCTCCGCCACGCATCCCCGCGCCGTCCCTCGGCGCGCCTTCGGGATGCCCGCGTGCCGGTAAACGGGTGTGGGAGAAAGGCAGTCGGTGCTGTGACTCGCAACCCCGAACCCACCCGCCGCCTGACGACGGTCGGCTTCGTCGCCCTCGGCGCCGTGGTCCTGTCCTCCGGCGTGGCCCTGGCCGACCAGACCGAGTCCGAGGCCCGTGAACGCTACGAGGAACTCCAGGAGGAGCTCTCCGGGCTGAACGCGGACTACAACGAGGCCAAGGAGGACCACGCCGCGACCGAGGCCGAGCTGGAGGACCTCCAGGAACGGCTCGACCAGGCCCAGGAGGAACTGGACGCCAAGTCCGGCCAGGTCTCGGTGATCGTGCAGGGCGCCTACACCGGCGCCACCCACAGTTCCATGGGAGTGCTGTTCGGCGGCGACGCCGACAACGCGCTCCAGAACATCGCCGACCTCGACTACCTGTCCGAGGGGCAGCAGGCGACCCTGGCCGACTACGTGACCGAGGTCGAGAACGCCGAGGAGCTGTTCAACGCGGCTGAGGCGACCGAGGAGGCCGCGGCCCAGTCCCTGGCGGCCGCCGAGGAGGCGGTGGCCCAGGGGGAGGCCGCACTGGAGGAGCAGGCCGAGGTGCTGGAGAGTCTGGGAGGTGTCGACCCGACCGTGGGCGAGGACTCCGGGACGGGCACGGACGGCGGTTCCGCCGGAGCCGCGGTCGCCGTCTCCGGCGACGTCCAGGCCGTGCTCGACTTCGCCCGCGCGCAGATCGGCAAGCCCTACGTCTGGGGCGGTACCGGTCCCAACGGCTACGACTGCTCCGGCCTGACCCAGGCCGCCTGGGCCCAGGCGGGCGTGAACCTGCCGCGGACCACCTACGACCAGGTCAACGCGGGGACCCCGGTCTCGCGCGACCAGCTCCAGCCGGGCGACCTGATGTTCTTCTACAGCGTCTCGGCGCCGAGCCACGTGGGCATCTACTCCGGAAACGGCAAGATGATCCACGGATCGAACCCGTCGAAGCCTCTGGAGGAGGTCTCCCTGGCCGCCTACTGGGACGGTGTCTTCACCAGCGCCGTCCGCCCCGGCTAGGGCGCTCCCGCGCTGGCTCCCCGGTCCGCCCCCTCCCGGAGGGCGGACCGGGGTTCCGCCGGAGGCGGCGGCCGCGTATTCTTCCGCGCATGGGTCGTCTCGTTCTCAGGGTCGCCGCCGGTGTCGCGGTCGTCGTCGCCCTCTTCTGGTTGCTGTCGGTGATCGTCGGCCTGCTGGTGTGGGGCGTCATGATCGCCCTGGTCGCCGGTGTCGTCCTGTTGGGCGTACGGATGCTCAGGTCCCAGGCACAGGGCCGGTGACACAGCGACGCGGGGTGACACTCACTCTGTGTGGGGAAACATCGCTATAGTGACTCTGTGTCACTGAATAAGCACGTAGGGTCTCATGTTGACGGGGTGTCCCACCGCGGCCGGGTGGAACGGGTCGCCACCCGTGTGTTCCGCAACGACTGGAGCGCGCTGACACCCCCCGCCACCGGCCGCTGGACACCCGAACTCACCGTCAGTGTCATCATCCCCGCGCGGGGCGGCCAGGAACGGCTCGACCTGGCACTGGCCTCGCTCTCCGACCAGACCTATCCCGAACACCTCTTCGAGGTCGTGGTCGTGGACGACCACTCCGCGCCACCGCTCACGCTCCCCGACGTCCGGCCCCGCCGCTGCCGCGTGGTGGCCGCGCCCGACGGCGGTTGGGGCGCCGGATACGCACGCGCCTACGGAGCCCACGCCAGCACCGGCGACGTCCTCATGTGGATGGACGCCGACATGGTCGTCTGCCCCGAGTTCGTCGAGGCCCAGGCGCGCTGGCACCACGCCCACGCGGAGTGCGTCACCCTCGGCCGCGTCCGTTTCAGCGACACCGACCCGCACGAACCCGACGCGGTCCTGGCCATGGCACGCGCCGCGGACGCGCAAGGAGCCCCGGACACCGGCGGCCGCCACGACTGGATCGAGCACCTGCTCGACCAGAGCGACGACCTGCGCGACGCCGACCACCTCGGATTCCACGCCTACCTGGGTGCCGCCGCCGGGGTCCGGCGCAGCCTCTACGAAGCCGCGGGCGGGGTCGACCCCGACCTCGACCTCGGCCAGGACACCGAGTTCGGCTACCGGCTCTGGCAGGCCGGAGCCGTCATGGTCCCCGAACGCGCCGCCACCGCCTGGCACGTGGGCGCGGCCTCCACCGCGCGCACCCGCCTGCCCTCCGAGCGCTTCCGCACCGAGGTCCTCGCGGAGCTCATGCCCCACCCGCACGCCTACCGGGAACGGGTCCCCGAGGCCCGACGCCGCACCCCGCTGGTCCACGCCGTGGTGGACGTCGCAGGCGCCCCCTACGACCTGGTCCGGGGGTGCGTGGACCGGCTGCTCGGCGGTACCGAGACCGACCTCGCGGTCACCCTGGTCGCCGACTGGGAGGGCGTCGGGGCGGCCCCGGGCACCTTCGAGGGGCCCCAGCTCGACCTGCGCCTGATCCAGGCCAACTACCTGCGGGAGCCGCGCATCTCCTTCGCCGCCTCCGCTCCCAGGACCGGATTCCCCTCGCCGTTCCTGCTCCAGGTACCCGTGGCGTGGGGGCTGGGCGAGCTCGCCCTGTCGCGGCTGCTGGCCAGCGCCGAGCGCGCCCGCGCCGGACTCACCGAACTGTTCCTGGCCGCCTCGCCCACCCGCGACGCGGGGGTGCGGCTCTGGCGGACCCGCGCGCTCGCCCGGGCCATGCGGGTGTGCGGCGAGGACGAGGACCTCGCCGACGTGGTCGCCGAGCTCCACGGCCGTTACCGCATCCACGGAGGCGAGGGCACGCTCACCGATCTGACCCTGCACCGGTCCGTCCCGCCACCGCCCCGGGCCGCCGCGGACACCCTCCTGCCCGTGCCCGCCGACCCCGAACCCGACGGACCGGCCGAAGAGGGGGACGACGGCACTGGGACAGGGCGTACCCGACGCCGCTGGCGCCGCCCCCGCCCGCGCGGGTCGGTACGCGCCCGGCTGCGCGGGCTCTGGCACCGCGCCTGCCGGGCGTGCGGCCGCCAGATGCCCGACGACGACCCGGACGGGGGCACGTAGACGGGCGCGCCACCTCGGTGACGCGCCCGGGGGCCACCGCCCCCGCTAGGAGCCGATCGCGTCGATGGACGCCAGCAGGTCCTCGCGCAGCGCGTCGTTGACCGGAGTCGAGTCCGTCTCCTCCGAGGCCGCCTCCTGGCCCTCGGGGCTCACCACGTACCGCAGGAACGCCCTGACCCGCTCGGCCTCGCCCGCGTCCGGGTAGTCCAGGCACACCGTCTCGTAGCTCACCAGCACCAACGGGTAGCTGCCCGGTTCCGTGGTGCCGTAGTCCAGGTCCAGGGCCAGGTCGAACTCACTGGTGTTGTCCTCGCGGCGCGGGGAGTCCGCCACGACCTTGGCGGCCGCCTCCGGCGCGATGTCCACGAACTCGTCGCCCACGCCGATGCTGGCGGCGGGGAGTCCGTGCAGGTGGGACATCTCCACGTACCCGATCGCGCCGTTCGCGCGCGAGACCGTGTCGGCGATGCCGCTGTTGCCCTGTGCGGACTCGCGCGGGGTGATCGGCCACTGGCCGCCCGCCTCGTGCGGCCACGCGTCGGGGGCCGCCTTGGCGAGGTAACGGGTGAAGTTCTCCGTCGTACCGGAGTCGTCGGCCCGGTTGACCTGCGTGATCGCCAGGTCCGGCAGATCGAGGTCGGGGTTGTCCTGAGCGATCCGCGGGTCGTCCCAGCGCGTGATGTCCTGGTTGAAGATCATCGCCAGGGTGTCCGGGGACAGGTTGAGGTGCTCGATCCCGTCCAGGTTGAACACCACCGCGATCGCCACCACGTACGCGGGCAGGTTGATGGTGTCGGACCCCCCGCAGCGCGACACGGCGTCCGCGTTCTCCTCGGGGTCCATCGCCGCGTCGGTCCCGGCGAAGGTCACCGCGCCGTCGATGAACTGGTTGCGGCCGCCGCCCGAGCCGATCGAGTCGTAGTAGATGCGAGCGTCCTCACAGGCCGACTGGAAGCCCGCGATCCACGTCGTCATCGCGTTCTCCTGGGCACTGGACCCGGAACCGTGCAGGCTCCCCGAGAAGCACTCCAGGTCGTCGGGGACCTCGGGCCCCGCCCCCTGGACGGCGTCGTCGCTGCCGCAGGCGGTGGACGCGAGCAGAAGTCCGGCCAGCGCGGCCGAGGCGGCCGCGCCCCGGCGGGTGCTGGGACGGCGCTGGGTGCGGGTGCGCTTGTTGGACGGGAGCACGCTGCTTCTATCCCCTTCGTCGGAGTCGGTGGGCCTCGGCACCGGCGACCACCGGCCGCCGGTTCCCGGCGCGTCGTCGCTGGTGACGGAAGACCGCCGATGAATTTAACCATTGTCGGACGCTCTTCCCCAACGCGGGTGTGTGCGGAACCGGACGTGTCCGTGGCGGCCCGGAGGACGCCGGGTGGACGGGAGGTGAACGAGGGGTTCTCCGCCGGTGAAGGCTGCCGGGCCGGGCCTTCCGACACGGGTGGCGCAGGACAGGTATGACACGCCGAACGGCCGGGCACTGATCCTGGGTGATGAGCGCGCACAGCACCGGCCCGAACGGCCCCCAGGCACCCACGTCGACCTACCGGCTCCAGTTGGGGCCGGGTCTGGGCCTCCCCGAGGCCACGGCCCTCCTCGACCAGCTGCACCGGCTCGGAGTGGGCGCGGTCTACCTCTCTCCGCTCCTCGCGGCGGCGCCCGGATCGGACCACGGCTACGACGTGGTGGACACCACACGCGTCTCCGAGGCGCTGGGAGGCGAACGGGCGCTCTCCGCGCTCCTGGAGCGGGCACGCGAGCTCGGCGTGCGCGTGGTCGCCGACATCGTGCCCAACCACATGTCGGTGGCCCGCCCCGACGCCAACCCGTGGTGGTGGGACGTCCTGGAACACGGACGGGACTCCGTGTACGCCCGCTGCTTCGACCTGGACCACGACTCCGGGCCCATCCTGGTGCCGGTCCTGGCCGACGACGGCGACGACGGCCGCGCGGCCCTGTCCGAGCTCACCCTCACCGACGGCCACCTGGTCTACTTCGACCTGCGCTTCCCGCTGGCCCCGGGGACCCACGCCCCCGGTGACGACCCCGCCGACGTGCACGGACGCCAGCACTACCGGCTGGTCTCCTGGCGGCGCGGGGACAGCGAACTCAACTACCGCCGCTTCTTCGACGTCGACCACCTGGCCGCCGTCCGTGTGGAGGACCCCGGGGTCTTCGACGCCGCCCACGCCGAGATCCTGCGGTGGGGCGTGGACGGGCTGCGGGTGGACCACGTGGACGGGCTCAGCGACCCCGGGGGCTACCTGCGCCGCCTCGCCGAACGCTTCCCCGGGTGGATCGTGGTGGAGAAGGTCCTCGCGCCCGGAGAGACCCTCCCCGCCTCCTGGCCGGTGGCCGGGACCACCGGATACGACGCCCTACGCACGGTCTGCGGGGTGTTCGTCGACTCCGACGCCGAACCCGTCCTGACGTCGCTGGCCCGCGACCTCGGCGTGCCCACCGACACCGGGGCCGTCGACCACCAGGCCCGCTCCCACGCCGCCAACGAGCTCCTGCGCACGGAGGTCCGCAGGATCGCGGCGACACTGCCCGCCGCCGAGGGCGCCGAGGAGGCCGTCACCGAGCTCCTCACCTCCTTCGACGTGTACCGCTCCTACCTGCCCGAGGGCGAGCCGGCCTGGTTCCGCGCCGTGCGCGCCGCCGCCGAGCGCCGCCCCGACCTCCAGCCGGTCCTCAAGACACTGGACCGCGCCGTCCGCGACGACCCGCACGGCGAGACCGCCCGCCGCGTCCAGCAGACCAGCGGCATGGTGGTGGCCATGGGCACCGAGAACACCGCGTTCTACCGGGCGACCCGCTTCGTCGCCCTCAACGAGGTCGGCGGCGACCCCGCTCGCTTCGGTGTGGCGCCCGACGCCTTCCACGAGGACAACCTGCGCCGTGAGGCGGCCGAACCGCACACGATGACCGCACTCTCCACCCACGACACCAAGCGTTCAGAGGACGTGCGCGCCCGGCTGGCCGTCCTCTCGGAGATCCCCGCCGAGTTCGCCGACGCCGTCCGCCGCTGGAGCGCACGCGTCCCGTTGCCCGAGCCCTCCCTCGACCTCCTCGGCTGGCAGACCCTCCTGGGCGCCTGGCCGCTGAGTGACCAGCGCCTGGTGGACTACCTGCTCAAGGCCGCCCGCGAGGCCCGGCTGGGCACCTCGTGGACGGCTCCGGACCCCGACTTCGAGGACCGCGTCCGCTCGTGGCCCGAGCGGCTGCGAGCCGACACGGGCCTATACGCCGAGGTCGCGGCCCTGGCGGAGTCCCTGCGCGAGCCGGGCTGGAGCAACGCCCTGGGGCAGAAGGCCCTCCAGCTGCTGGGCCCGGGCGTGCCCGACGTCTACCAGGGCACCGAGCTGTGGGACCTGTCCCTGGTGGACCCGGACAACCGCAGGCCCGTGGACCACGCGGTCCGCGCCGCGCTCCTGGATCGCCTCGAACAGGGGTGGCGCCCGCCCGTGGACGACACCGGGGCCGCCAAGCTCCACGTGGTCCGGACCTGCCTGCGCACCCGCCGGGAACTGCGCCCCACGGGCTACCTTCCGCTGGCCGCCCAGGGGCCCTCGGCGGGGCACGCCCTCGCCTTCGCGCGCACCCCCCGGGGAACCCGCGAGCCCGGCCTGGCGGTGGTGGCCACCCGCCTGCCGGTGACCCTGGCCGACGCCGGGGGCTGGGCCGACACGGTGCTCCCCCTGCCCTCGGGACCGGGGGAGTGGACCGACCGCCTCACCGGCCGCACGCTCGCCCCCGAACGCGTGGACGGCCTCACGACCGCCCGCCTGTCAGAGGTGCTCGACCACTACCCGGTGGCCGTCCTGGTCCGGCGGTAGAGCCCTTCCGGAGCCGGCCCGGCGCCGGCTCCGTCCCCCATCACCGAGAAGGAGCCCCTTGAGCGACACCCTCAACCCCACACCCATCCTGACCTGCGCCCTCACCGGCGCCGGAGACACCGTCGGCCGGAGCGAGCACGTACCCGTGACCCCCAGGGAGATCGCCGCGTCGGCGGTGGAGGCGGCGCGGGCCGGAGCCAGCGCGGTGCACATCCACGTCCGCGACCCCGAGACCGGCGCGCCCTCCCGGGACAACGCCCTGTACCGCGAGGTCGTCGACCGCATCCGCCAGACCGGGGTCGACATCGTCATCAACCTCACCGCGGGCATGGGCGGCGACCTCGTCCTCGGCCAGGACGACCCGCTCCGGTTCGAGGAGGGTACCGACCTGGTCAACGGCCTGGACCGGCTCCCGCACGTGGAGGAGCTGCTGCCCGACATCTGCACCCTGGACTGCGGCAGCCTCAACTTCGGGGACGGCAGCCAGGTCTACGTCTCCACCCCGGACATGCTGCGCGCGGGCGCCCGGCGCATCCAGGAACTCGGGGTCCGCCCGGAACTGGAGATCTTCGACACCGGCCAGCTGTGGTTCGCCAAGACGATGTACGCCGAGGGCCTCATCGACGACCCGACGATGTTCCAGCTGTGCACCGGCATCCCCTACGGGGCGCCGTCGGACCCCGGCGTGCTCCTGTCGATGGTGAACCTGCTCCCCGAGGGCGCCCACTGGGCGAGTTTCTCCATCGGTCGCGGACAGATGCCCTGGGTGGCCCAGTCGGTGCTGCTCGGCGGACACGCCCGGGTGGGTCTGGAGGACAACCTGTACCTGAGCCGGGGGGTGAAGGCCACCAACGGCCAACTCACCGAGCGGGCGGTCTCCCTCATCGAGGGGCTCGGCGCCCGGGTGGCCACACCGGCCGAGACCCGCGCCATGCTCAAGCTCCGCGGCGCCTGACCTCCCCCTTCACCCCCTTGAGGAGCACCATGTCGGAGAACGCGAGAACCACCCCCGAGGACGTGCGCACGGTCGCCTGCGTCGGTGCGGGCGTCATCGGCGGCGGCTGGGTCGCCCACTTCCTGGGCCGCGGCTACCGGGTCGTCGCCTGGGACCCCGACCCCGGAGCCGAGGACGGGCTGCGCGCCCTGGTCGCCTCGGCCTGGCCCGCGTTGGAGGAGCTCGGACTGGCCGAGGGCGCCGCCCAGGAGAACCTGCCGGTCGCGGCGACACTGGCCGAGGCGGTCGCCGACGCCGACTTCGTCCAGGAGAGCGCCCCCGAACGCCTCGACCTCAAGATCGGCCTGCTGGCCGAGATCGACGCCGCCACCCCGGCGGGCGTGGTCATCGCCTCGTCCACCTCCGGCTACGGCATGAGCGAGATGCAGGTGGCCGCCCGCACCCCGGAGCGGCTCGTGGTCGGCCACCCCTTCAACCCGCCCTACCTGGTGCCCCTCGTCGAGGTCGTCGGCGGAGAACGCACCCGGGGGTGGGCCGTCGACTGGGCCGCGGACTTCTACCGGGTCGCGGGCAAGTCGGTGATCGGCATGGACCGCGAGCTTCCCGGATTCATCGGCAACCGCATCCAGGAGGCCGCCTGGCGCGAGGCCCTGCACATGGTCGCCGAGGGTGAGGCGACCGTGGAACAGATCGACCGGGCGATGACCAGCGGGCCCGGTCTGCGCTGGGCCTTCTTCGGGCCCTGCCTGACCTTCCACCTGGCCGGAGGAGAGGGCGGGATGGCGCACATGCTCGACCACTTCGGGCCGTCCCTGAAGGAGCCGTGGACCCGCCTGGAGGCCCCCGAACTCACCGCTGAGCTGCGCGACCGCATGGTCGCGGGCACGGACGAGGTCGTGGCCGGGCGCTCCACCGCCGAACTCGTCGCCCAGCGCGACCGGCGTCTGATCGCGGTGGCGCGCGCCCTGGCGGAGGTCGAACGGGCCGAGGCGGCCGAGCCAACGCGAGGCGGCGCGTGAACACGACCCTCACCCGGCGGCTGCGGCCCGAGTGGATCGACTACAACGGTCACCTCAGCGAGGCCTACTACGTCCTGCTCTTCGGGTTCGCGACCGACGCCCTCATGGACCGGGTCGGTCTGGGAGCGGCCTACCGCGACGCGTCCGGCTGCTCGCTCTACACCGTCGAGGCGCACGTGCGGTACCTGCTGGAGGTCGGTGCCGACGCCGAGGTCCGGGTCCGCACCCGGGTGGTCGGACCGGAACCCGGCCGCCCCGTGGGCAGGAAGGTACGGATCTGCCACGAGATGCTGGTGGCGGGCGCCCTGGTGGCGACCGAGGAGCTGATGGCGCTCCACGTCGACCGGGGGCGAGGAAGGGCCGTGCCCTTCCCCGAGGAGGTGGCCGCCCGCCTGGCGGCCCTCGCCGAACCCGCCCCCGACTACGCGGGCCGCTCCGTCGGTTCCTAGGCGGAGCTTCGGGACGTGGGAGCGGGGCGGAGTCCGTCCCGGCGGGCCCGGTGAACGCGCCCGGACGTCATGAACCCGGCCGATGCCGGACGGCGCGGGTCACTCCCACAGCGCGTTCTCCGGATCGACGCCGTGCGCGCGGGCGTTGGCGTTGACGGCGTCGCGCAGCCACACCGCCAGCCCGGAGGCGATGCCGTCGTAGTGCGCCCGAAACCCCGGGTCGTCCACGTTGGTCTGGGCGAGGATCACCTGCATGGAGTGTGTGCAGTCGAAGTAGGCGCCCATCGACTCGCGGTGCCGTTCGGCCAGGGCGTTCGCCTCCGTGCTCGCCGGTGCGACACCGGTGCGTACCGCCTCGGCCAGGTCGGCGTCGAGTGCCCTGACCCGCTGTGCGACCAGCCGCCAGTCCTCGGCGGTGCGGTTCGCGGCCCGCTCGGCGAACTGCGCCCACTGGCGGGTCGCGCCCCAGCGTTCGCGGGCCCGGGCGGCCCAGGAGGGCTGCCAGTGCGCCCCGAAGACGTCGATCTGCTCCCGCGCCGACAGCAGCACGCCCTCCTGCCTGGCCCGGGCCAGGCGTTCCAGGGCCTCCGCCATCCGCTCCAGCTCGCGAACGCGCCCGCGCAACCGGTCCCGCTGGTGGAGCAGGGACCGCGCGGCCTCCTCGGCGTCGGCGTCCAGCAGCCGGGCGATCTCCTCCAACGAGACCCCGAGGTCCCGGTACACGCGCACCCGGTGGATACGGGCCACGTCCTCGGCCGTGTAGATCCGATAGCCCGCCGCGCTTCGCTCACTGGGGCGGGCCAGGCCGATCTCGTCCCAGTGGTGCAGCGTCCGGACCGTGACCCCCAGGAGGGAGGCGACCACTCCCACGGTCGTGGCCCGATCGTCCGCGCCGCCTCGACTCGTCGGCTGTCGCACCGGCCTCTCACCCATGAACACAAGCTATCCGCCCGGCCGCGCGGGTCGCACTCGTGCGCGGACACGACCGGCGGGTTCGGAGTTCGGCCTCGCCCGGGCGGTGGGAACCGGTCCGGGCCGCGCGGTGCCCCGCGCTCGGTAGGCTGACCGTGATCATGACGAAGAAGACCGGCCCCGAGCTGCGCATGCCCGCCGCCCTGGCGGCCTCCCTGACCTGCCCCGTCTGCGCGCTCCCGCTGGACCAGGGGCTCACCTGCGCGCGGGGCCACAGCTTCGACGTCGCCCGGGAGGGCTACGCGAGCCTGCTCACCGGCGCCACCCCGCCCGGGTCCGGCGACACCAGGGAGATGGTCGCCGCCCGCCAGCGCTTCCAGGAGCGTGGCCACTACGACCCCCTCGCCCGGGCACTGGCCGAGGAGCTCGCCGGGCGCCGCGTCATCGTCGACGTCGGCGGCGGCACCGGCCACTACCTCACCCGCATTCTCGACGAGCTTCCCGACGCCGTGGGGCTGACCACCGACGTCTCCAAGTTCGCCGCCCGACGGGCCGCCCGCGCGCACCCGCGCGGCGGAGCCGTCACCGCCGACTCCTGGCGCCGCCTGCCGCTGGCCGACCACACCGCCGACGCGGTGACCAACGTCTTCGCCCCCCGCAACGCGGCCGAGTTCCGCCGAATCCTGCGGCCCGGCGGGGTGCTGCTGGTGGTCACCCCGGCCCCCGACCACCTGACCGAACCCCGCGCGGCCCTGGGGCTGCTCGACGTCGACCCCCGCAAGGACGAACGCCTGGCCCAGAGTTTGGAAGGCCACTTCACCCCCGTCGCCACCCGGGAGCTGCGCTTCACGATGGACCTGGAGCACGAGGACGTCCGGACCGTGGTGGGGATGGGGCCCAGCGCCCGGCACGTGACCCCCGAGGAGCTCGCGGGGCGCGTCGCCGAGCTACCCGAGCCGTTCGCCACGACCGCCTCGGTGCGCCTGGGCACCTACCTCAGGTCCCCGTAGGGCGTGGCCGGGGCGGTGGCTCGGGCGCATCCCGCCGGGGCGCCGCCCTCGCGGGCCCGTGGACCGGTCGGCGTGGCGCGCGGGGTACCGGGGTAGGCCACTCCCCGTGAACGAACCGGTCATGCCCGCCACCCCGCACTCCAGTCACGCCGACACCGCGCCTCACTCTCCTGGTCGCGGTGTGTGCGGCGACTTCTCCGTCTGGGCGCCCCGGGCCGAGCGCGTACGCGTACGCGCCGACGGCTCCGACCACCCGATGGAACGCGCCGACGACGGATGGTGGCACGCCCGGGTGGAGGGCGCCGGACCCGGCACCTCCTACGCCTACCTCCTCGACGACGACCCCCAACCCCTGCCCGACCCCCGCTCCCTGTGGCAGCCCCACGGGGTACACGGGCCCAGCCGGGTCCTCGACCACACCGCCCACACCTGGAGCGACCACACCTGGACCGGTCGGCCGCTCGCCGGGGGCGTCGTCTACGAACTCCACGTCGGCACCTTCACTCCCGAGGGCACCCTCACCGCGGCCGCCGACCGCCTCGACCACCTGGCCGACCTCGGCGTCACCCACGTCGAACTCCTGCCGCTCAACGCCTTCGACGGAACCCACGGCTGGGGCTATGACGGCGTCCTGTGGTCCGCCGTCCACGCCCCCTACGGCGGCCCCGACGCCCTCAAGGCGTTCGTCGACGCCTGCCACCGCCGGGGTCTGGCCGTCCTCCTGGACGTCGTCTACAACCACCTCGGCCCCTCGGGCGCCTACCTGCCGCGCTTTGGGCCCTACTTCTCCGGGGAGAACGACTGGGGGCCCTCCCTCAACCTGGACGGCCCCGACTCCGACCCCGTCCGGCGGCTGGTCCTCGACGGCGCCCTGGACTGGCTGCGCCACTACCACCTGGACGGGCTCCGCCTGGACGCCGTCCACGCCCTGCGCGACGACCGCGCGGTGCCGCTGCTCGCCGAACTCTCCGCCGAGGTGGAGGCGCTCGCCACCGGTCTGGGACGCCCCCTGTCCCTGGTCGCCGAGTCCGACCGCAACGACCCGCGCACCGTCCTGGCCAGGGAGGCGGGCGGGCTCGGCATGACCGCGCAGTGGTCGGACGACCTCCACCACGCCCTGCACGTGGCGCTCACCGGGGAGAACCACGGCTACTACGCCGACTTCGAGGGCCCCTCGGTCCTGGCCGAGACGCTGCGCCGCGTGTTCTGGCACGACGGGACCCGCTCCACCTTCCGGGGACGCGGCCACGGAGCCCCGGTCGACACCGCGCGGTTGCCCGGGAGCCGGTTCCTGGGCTACCTCGGCACCCACGACCAGATCGGCAACCGGGCCCGGGGCGACCGCATGGGCGAGCACGTCTCGCCGGGCCTACTGGCCTGCGGTGCCGCACTGGTCCTGTGCTCGCCCTACACTCCGATGGTCTTCATGGGGGAGGAGTGGGCGGCCACCACCCCCTGGCCCTTCTTCGCGTCCTTCGCCGACCCCGACCTGGCCGAGGGGGTGCGGCGCGGCCGCCGCCGCGAGTTCGCCGCCCTGGGCTGGGCGGAGGAGGAGGTCCCCGACCCGATGGACCCGGCCACCCGCGACAGCGCCGTTCTGGACTGGACCGAACCGTCGCGGGAACCGCACGCGCGCGTGCTGGAGGTCCACCGGGCCCTGATCGCCCTGCGCCGCGCCGAACCCGAGCTCGCCGACCCGCGCCTGGACCGGTTCCGCGTGGACGCCGACCGGGACGGACGTGTGCTCACCCTGCACCGGGGATCGCTGCGCCTGGTGTGCAACCTCGGCGACCGGGAGGCCGCGGTGGATCTGGGAGCCGAGCCGCGCGCGGTGGTGCTGGACTCCGGGAGAGCCAAGATCGAGGCGAGTACGGTCACCGTCCCGGAGGAGTCGTTCGCCGTCCTGCGGATGTGAGCGGGGTCGGCGGGCCCGCGCCGACCCCGCTCACATCACCCCCGGTCGTGGCGGCGCGGCGTCGTTCGGTGTGCGGGACCGGACAGGGTCTCGAAGATGGTGACCCACTGGTCGGGGCGCACCATCCCCACCGGTGCGGCGCCGGGCACGCCCGCCGCCCCCAGCGCGGCGGCCACCCGCCGGGCCGGGTAGCGCCGGGACAGCGACGCCGACAACGACCCGCCCACGCCGCCGAAGCCGAGTTCGACCACGCGCCGGTACTCGCCCCGGCGTCCGACCGGAAGCAGGGGCGCGGTCCTGCGGGTCAGGACCAGCACGCCCGCGTCCACCCGGGGCACGGGCCGGAAGCGGTTCCGGTCGATCCGCCCGGCCAGCCGCCACGACCACCACGGCCAGGTGAGCACGGTGACCAGGCTCCACCTCCCGTAGGCCCCGGAGCGCTTGCGGGCGTACTCCAGCTGGGTGACGAGGGTGGCCGACCTCAGCCCGGGCGCCTCCAGGCACCACCGGACGATGTCGGAGGTCCGGGAGTAGGGGATGTTGCCGACCACCGCGAACGGCTCGCGGGGCGGCCGTGACCGTGTGAAGTCGCCGTGCTCCACCCGCACGCCCCGGGCCGGGTCGCGGTAGCGCTCGGCGAGCCGCGCGGCCAGGCGGGGGTCGAGTTCGTGGGCGACCACCCGCCGGGCGGCGGCCGCGAGGAACCGGGTGATGGCGCCCTCACCCGGGCCGACCTCGACCACGAGGTCGTCGGGGCCCACGCCGGACAGCCGCACGACCCAGCGCGCGGTTCCGGGGTCGGCGAGGAAGTTCTGGGAGAGGCGCCGCCGGTGGTCCGGACGGGCGTTCCCCCGCTCGGGGGCGTTCCTGCGGTGATCGGTGGTCCTGCGGGAGTGGCGTGCCACGCGTGGTCCGTTCTGCCGCCTTCGGGGGCGGTCTGACGAGGACGGGCAGCACGGACCGGCGCCTCACCCCCAAGGGGGCGGGCGCACCGGTGGAACCGGGGGGACCGCGACCGCCCGTCCGAAGGAAGGGGACGGGGGCGGGCCTGGACCGGTGGGTGGCTCTACACGGGCGCGTCGGCGGCACGCGTCACGCCGGGGACGTGAGGCGTGCCGAAGCGACCTCCCCTGGCACCGCCGACGTCGCCCCCGGGGAAAGCGGGGTGCGGAAACGGCGGTGCGCTCGGAGGGGTTTCGCTACCGGTCCAGTGGAACGGACCGCGGACGGGTGAAGTCGTGGGCGACCACGGGCCAGGCGTGCTGGCCGCGAACGATCGCGTTGAAGGCTGCCATGGACAGCACGGTAGACGGGGCGCGGACGGCACCGCAACGGGTTTTCCCACGGCGCCCGGGCACCGCCGTGGCGCATCCGAAACCGCTCGCGTGCGGGCTCCGTCCCCGGTCATACTCGGGTCCATGCCTGACTTCTCGGACTTCGACACCCGCCACTACCGCACGGTCGACGTGGTCACCGGCTACGACGGTTGGTCCAGCACCTACGAGGACTCCGTGCTCGACGCCATGGACCTGGCCCTGCTCGACGGGCTCCGCGCGCCCGACTGGTCCGGGGTCCGCCGCGCCGCCGACCTCGGCTGCGGCACCGGCCGCACCGGGGCGTGGCTGCGCGGCCGGGACGTGGCACACGTGGACGGTGTCGACCTGAGCGCCGGAATGCTCGCGTTGGCGGCCCGGCGCGGCGCCCACGACACCCTCACCCAGGGCGACGTGCGCGCCACCGGCCTGCCGGGCAACAGCTACGACCTGGTCATCGCCTCACTGATCGACGAGCACCTGCCCGACCTCGCGCCCCTCTACGCCGAGGCCCGACGGCTGACGAGGCCGGGCGGGCGCTGCGTGCTGGTCTCCTACCACCCGCAGTTCATCATGGCCTCCGGCATGCCCACGCACTTCACGGACGCCACGGGGGAGGAGGTCGCCATCACCACCCACGTGCACCTGATCGGCGACCACGTGAGCGCGGCGCTGGCCCACGGATGGCGGTTGGAGGAACTGGACGAGGCGGTCGTGGACGAGGGCTGGGTGGCGGCCAAACCCCAGTGGGAACGGTTCCGCGGCCACCCGATCTCCGCCGCGTTCGTGTGGGTGCGGCCCGACTGACCCCGCCGAGCCCGGGGGGTCACGGCGCCGACAGGGCCGCCTCCCACCGCTCCCGGTGCCGTTCGACGTAGTCGGCGGCCGGGCCCCAGTGGTCGGCGTGCCCCTCGGCGTGCAGGCGGGCCCAGGGCTGCCGGCCGGTTCGCGCGCCCTCCTCCAGGACCGTGAACATGCCCCGCACCCGCAGCAGCGCCGCGCCCGGGAGGGCACGGCGCTGTTCGGCGTCGCAACCGTAGCCGTCCGCCAGGGCCCGCAACCGCGCCCCATCCGCCTCGGGGTCGCCGCCCGCGTGAAGGGGGACGAAGCCGTGCGCGGCGTACCCGAGGTCGCCCATCCTGCTGGCCGGACCGGCGCCGTCCCAGTCGATGAGGCACCACGACTCCGGCCACGGGTCGTCCGCGCGGGAGTCCTCACCCCGCACCAGGTTCCAGGGGGCGAGGTCGTTGTGGCAGACCACCTCGGGTTCCTCGGGAGGGAAGAGCTGGTCCCACACGGAGCCCTCCGGGGGCCGGAATCCGGCGGTGAGGTCGTGCAGCCGCCGGGTCATGGCGCCCAGCGACCGGAGTTCCGCCTCGGTCATCGGCGGCATCCGGTCGGCGAGGGTGCCGGGTACGTACGCCAGCCGCTGGAACCCGGCCGGGCCCTCCCCGTACGCGTCGGGCGCTCCGGAGAACCCCCGATCCCGCAGGTGGCGCAGGAGCGCGGTCACGGCCGGGGAGGAGGCCAGCCAGGGCTTGAGCACGGTCGCGCCCACGCGCAGGACCCGGGCGGCGACGTTGCCGCCCTCCAGGACCTCGACGTCGTCGGTGGGCCCGAACCGGGGCGAGGGGGTGGAGCGGTCGTCGTCGCGCATGCGGCCATCCTCACCGGAGCGGCCGGACCGGGTCCATCGGATTACCGTTCCGGTGCCTGACCCGCGCGGGACAGGGCCGCCTCGTCCAGCCGGAACAGCGGGACGAGCAGGACGAGCGTGAGCGCCCCCATGCAGAGGAACACCGCCCTGAGCCCGAGGACCTCGGCGACCAGACCGCCGGTCAGCGCCCCCAGCGGCATGGTGCCCCAGGCCAGCAGCCGGTAGACGCTGTTCGTGCGCCCCATCAGGGCCGCCGGTGTCAGGCGTTGGCGCAGGGACACGGTGATGACGTTCCACACCGTGATCCCGACTCCGCCGACGAGGAAGCCGATCGCCACCGGCCACACGTTGGGGGTCAGCCCGGGGGCCGCCACCATAAGGGCGAACAGCAGGACGCACGATCGCAGGGACCAGGCCCGGCCGAGCACGCGCTCACCCCACTCGGCCGCGAGCGATCCCAACAGGCTTCCGGCGGCCGTCGCGGTCAGGAGTACGCCGTAGGCGGGTTCGCTCAGACCCATGGGGGAGTCCGGACCCACCGCGTACAGCACGATGATCGCGAACACGGCGCTGGTGGCGAAGTTGGAGATCCCCACCATGACGGCGAACGACCGTAGGAGGCGGTGGTGCCACAGGAACCGCAGCCCCTCGGCGATGTCGGCCCGCACCGTGGTGGACGCGCCCGAGCGGTCGACCCGAAACCGCCCCCGTACCAGCAGGAGCAGGCCCACGGCGGCCACCCACAGCGCGGCCGGGGTCACGAAGGCCAGGGCCGCGCTCAGGGCCACCAGAGCACTGCCCAGGGGCGGGCCGACGAACTGGTTGGCGGTCAGCTCCACCGCGTACAGGCGTCCGTTGGCACGGGAGAGCCGGTCGCGGTGGACCATCTGCGGCAGGATCGACTGGGCCGAGGTGTCGTACAGGGTCTCGGCCGTTCCGACGAGGAAGGCGGCCGCGTACAGCAGCCAGACGGACCCCGCGTCCAGGAGCAGGCCGACGGTGAGCAGCAGGACGAGGGCGCCGCGCGCGAGGTTGGCGCAGAGCATCGCCCACCGCCGGTCCACGCGGTCGGCCAGGGCCCCGGCGGGCAGGGCGCAGAGCAGCCAGGGCAGGCCCAGGGCCGTGGTGACGCCCGCGATCAGTACGGGGGAGTCGGTGAAGCGCAGGGCCGTCAGGGGCAGGGCCACCCGCATGACGCCGTCGGCCAGGTTCGAGAGCCCGGAGGAGGTCCACAGCCGCCGGTAGGCGGCCCCCAGCGGGCCGTGGGCGGCGGGCGGGGGCGCGGGGTCGGGGCCGGGAGCGGAGGAGCCGGTGCCGTCGGGAGGGGGGTCGGGCGCGGGCCCTTGGGGGGAGGACATGAATCGAGATTGACAGATCGATTGAGAAATTTCAATCGATCCGGTTCCGCGTCACCACCCGCTAGGCTTCCCCCATGGCAGACCCGGACCCAGAGCAGCCCACGGAACGGAACGACCCCCCCGCCCCGAACCGACGCCGCCGGGCCACCGCCCGCGAGGCCAAGGCCCTGGGGCACCCGCTGCGCCTGCGCATCCTGCGTCTGTGCCTGATCGCCGACCGCACCAACCGCGAACTCGCCGACCGGCTCGACACCAACCCCGGAACCGTGCTCCACCACGTTCGCACGCTGGTGGACGTCGGGTTCCTCACCGCCGAACCGGTCCGGCAGGGCGCCTCCGGGGCCCTGGAGAAGCCCTACCGCGCCACCAACGCGACCTGGTGGTTGGACGACCCCCTCCGCGACATGGCCGCCGAGGAGCGCTCATCACCGCTGGACGTGTTCACCTCCGAGCTCGGCGCGGCCGATCCCGACACCGTGCAGATCCTCGGGCGGTTCGCCCTGCACCTCAACGACGAGGAGCGCCACGAGTTCAACCGGCGCCTCCTGGCGGTCGTCGACGAATACGTGGTCAGCGACCACGAACGCCGGGACCGGCCCCTCTACGGGGGAGGGCTCATCCTGCACGGGATCTCCGAGGACTGACGCGCCCCGGGGTCAGAAGGACTGCCAGGTCCCCCTCGGCGGACGCTGCCCCTCGCCCGGCACCGACCAGTCGCAGACCCCCTCGGCGAACACCTCCCCGGCCCGCTCCGCCTGCCGCTCGTCGAAGTCCGCCGGATGCGCCGCCTCGTCGAAGGGGGTCAACCGGCACTTCACGACGTCGGAGGCGAGCGGGCCGCCCGCCACCGTCCTCGGTGAGCCGTACGTGGGGAAGGCGTCGGCGCAGCGGTCGCCACGGCCCTTCGGCCACGGCCTCTGCGGAGCCACCACGCGCTCGTCCCCGACCCAGCACGAGTCGGTCAGCCACTCCGGGCGGGTGCGGCGCAGCCGGTCGGCCGGGGCCGTCCCGGGCTTCTCCAGCGCGAGCTCCCCGGCCGCCGTGACCCACGCGTCGAGCTCGGTCAGGGCCCGTCCCGCCACCGGCCGGTCGGCGGAGAACACCCCGCCGCTGTGCTCCTCGACCAGCATCACGTGGTTGTCGGCGTCGCCGTTGGCCGCCAGCAGCCGTTCGCGGGTGCTGAACGAGTGGTACCGCATGTGGATGTCACCGTCGGGCGCGTGGTCCTGATAGGGCCGGTGGTCCACGACCGGGATCTCCGCGAGTCCGCCGCCCCCGTACAGCAACCGCCCGGAGGCGTGGGCGGACCGTACCGCCGACGCGTCCCCCACGGTGCGCTCGGGCACCACCGCGCCGTCGCCGTCGAACCCGCCCACGTGCTCGTTCAGGTGCAGGAACCGGTCGACGTCGATGACCCCGTCGACCAGGGCCGACAACCCGTACTGCACCCCCACGTTGTCCAGGGGGCGCCGGGGCGTACCGGAGTCCGGGTCGGTGCCGTAGACGTTGCGGGCGTGCGAGAACACGTCGCAGCGCGCCCCGTCCGGGTGGTCCCGGGGGTGGTAGCGCTCCTCGGCGGGCAGCGCCGACGGGCACACGCCCCGCGGGTCGATCCGCGCGGCCGCGTCGGCCATCGCCCCGATCCCCTCCCACGTCCCGAACCCCGACACCGCGCGCAGCTCCTCCCGGCTCAGGGCGTCGGGGTGGGCCTCGGCGTAGGTGCGCAGCAGGAGGGCGTCGGTGACCGCCGGAACCGTCGAGAAGCCCACGTCGGGGTAGCTCTGGGAGACCACGATCCCGTCGAGGAGACCGGGGTAGTTGTCCGCGATCTGGTGCGACTGGTAGGCGCCCCCCGAGGACCCCCAGCCCAACGTGTGGTCGGGGACCCCGTGGGACAGGACGAACCGCTGCTTGACGGCGCTCATCGTCTCGGCCGCCAACAGGTCGTCGCAGTTGTTGCCGAACACGTTCAACGAGGCCGAGGCCACCGCGTACCCCTGGGACAGCATGCCGTGGTCCACCACCCCGGCGGTCCGGGCCCCCTGCACGAACCAGCCGCCCGGGCAGCCGCCGCCGAACGTGTACACCAGACGCCGGTTCCACCCCTCGGGCGCGTTCCACGGATCGGGACCGGGCTCACGCGGGTCGTGCAGGACCGCGGTCTCGTACACCGCGCGGTTGGCGGTTCCGGTCTCCACGCGGACCGTGTACGGCACCCGCTCCCCGGTCGAGGTCGTGGTGTGGGCGACGTCGGAGGGCAGCACGTCCTCCCGTGGCAGGGGAAGGAACCGGCCGTCGACCGAGCGGTACACGTAGCCCGCCACGGTCCGCGCCGAACAGTCCTCGTCCAGTGGAGCGCCCAGATCACCGCCCCAGGCGAGCGCGAAGGACCCGGTCTGGCAGACGAACGGGTCCTGGTGCGGACCGGCGAACACCGGACCGGCGGCGGGATGGCTGGTGACCACCACGCGCCCCTCGCCGGGGGCGCCCGCCCCGTGCGCGGACACCGCCTCGTCGGTGAGCCCGGCCACCAGCGCGGTCGTCCCCTCGGGTAGTCCGGTCACCACCCCCTCCAGCACGTGCCCGTCGCCGGGCGCGTGGACCGGGCGCAGGGTCTCGGTGACGTCGGACCCGTCCGCCTCCAGCCGCACCTGGTGCGGTTCGGCCGGGGGAGGCACCTCCACGCGGACCAGGGCGGTGCCGCCCGCGACCGCGTCCGGACGGGACGACAGCACGCGCACCGCCAGCGCGTCCGTGCCCGCCTCCCCGGCCGGAACGCCGGGCGCCGCCGACGGCGGCAGGGTCAGTGCCGTGGCCTGGTGGAGCAGCAGCGGCGTACCGGAGACCGTGAGGAGGGTGGCCGTGACGGCGGCGCCCGCGCCCAGTGCGACCCGCCCCCACGCGCACCTCAAGGGGCGGCCTCCGCGCCGGAGCGCGGGGCCGCAGCGCGGTGACGGGGAAGACCGGTGTCGCACGGGACGATCGTCTCCGCGCGACACGGGACCGGGTCGGGGACACTCCGGCGGTAAGGCGGGCTTTGTGCTCCCATGCCGCCACCGATACCCCGTTCCAGGGGAGGAAACACCCCGAAACGGCGCCCGGGTTCACCGGGTCCGGCCCCTGGTGTCCCCTTTTCAGGTGCGGTGGACCTCCCGCCCGGTCAGTCGCCCCGGGACGATCTTCAGGACCTGGTCACGCGGCCCCTCCGCCCAGGGGTGCGGCAGCCTCCCCTGGGGGATGCGCTCCAGCTCGGCCCGCTCGCGCACCCATCGGCAGCGGCCGGACGCCAGCACGCTCCACCCCTCGTGCCGCTCCTCGTCGAAGTGGTCGATCTGGAAGGCCGCGTGTCCGCGCGCGTGGCGCATGATGGTTCCGGCCAACGTCGACCGCAGGATGATGGCGTCGTCGACCAGCGCGTAGTTGACCGGCAGCACGGTCGGCGCGGCGTCGCCCTCGATGGTGAAGGCGACCCGACCGATGTCGTGCGCGGCCAACAGGTTGAAACAGGTCTGGCGGGCCAGGACCGTGAAGGCCGTGTCGCGCTCCTCCGCGAGGTCGGCCCCGGTCCTCAACCGGTCGCTGTCCGCGAGCCCTTCGGTGCCCTCCGAGGCGCTCCTCTGCTCCGGCGGAGACGCCGATCCCGTCACCCAACTCCGGTCCTGAGCAGAGACGCCGCTATCGCTTGTTCCCGTCATCACGACCCCCAGAAGTGGCCTGCCCTCGGTTCCGACCCTTGCCATCGTCGCTGGTCGCGGCCGTCGAGAAGGAGGGTCGCGAGCCCTCGGCGCGACGGAGAAGGTCCCCATGTGCGGACTACCCGCCGGGACGCTCGCCCCAAACAGAAAAGGACGTTCGACTCATAGGTCGCGAATCTGAATTGTCTAGTCTGGGAGGCGCACCGTGATGTCGCACGGCCGGGGCCCCGCCGCCGGCCCTTCCGTCACGCCCCCAACCGATTGGGGACGGAGGCGACCCACGACCCCGTGCGAACCACGACCCGAGGCGGCCGCGCCGCCCCCGGTCACCGCATCCAGCGCTTGAGGAGGTGGGCCCGATGGTCGCCGACACGCCGATCCGGGTGTTCCTGGTGGACGACCACGAGATCGTCCGACGAGGGGTCGGAGCGCTCCTCGACGAAGAGGGCGGCATCGAGGTGGTGGGCGAGGCCGGGACCGCGGCGCAGGCCCTGGCCCGGGTCCCCGCCCTCGAACCCGACGTGGTCGTGCTCGACGTCCGGCTGCCCGACGGCGACGGCGTCACCGTCTGCCGCGACATCCGCTCGATGCTCCCCGACACCCGCATGCTCATGCTCACGTCCTACTCCGACGACGAGGCCCTCTACGGTGCCGTCATGGCGGGAGCCTCCGGCTACATCCTCAAGCAGATCCACGGAACCGACCTGGTCGGCGCCGTGCGCACCGTCGCCGAGGGCCGCTCCCTCCTCGACCCCGAGTCCACCACCCGCATGCTCGAACGGCTGCGTGCCGAGGCCGGGCGCAAGGACCCGCTGGGCGAACTCACCGAACAGGAGCGGCGCGTCCTCGAACTCATCGGGGAGGGGCTCACCAACCGGGAGATCGGCTCCCGGATGTACCTGGCCGAGAAGACCGTGAAGAACTACGTGTCCCGCGTCCTGGCCAAGCTCGGCATGGCACGCCGCACCCAGGCCGCCGCGTACGCGGTGCGGCTGTCCATGAACCAGACCGCCTGACCGGCGCGGCGGGCCCGGCTACGGCGCCCCGCCGCCGGTCCGGGACGGGACCGACCACTCCACCGAGGTGCCCCCACCCGGCCCCGAGTCCACCGACGCCTCCCCGCCCAGTTCGAGCGCCCGCGAGACGACGTTGCGCAGCCCGCTGCGGTGCGTGCCCTCCCGGATGCCCCGACCGTCGTCGGAGACCCGCAGTACCAGACGGTCCTCGTCCACCGTGACCTGCACGTCCACCGACGCCGCCCCCGAGTGGCGGGCGGCGTTCGACAACAACTCCCGCAGCACCGCCACGAGATGGGCGCCGGTGGCCTCGTCCACCCCGTTGTCCACCGGTCCCTGGGTCAGCAGCCTCGGTGCGAAGCCCAACGACTCCGTGGCGGAGTTGACCACCTCCAGCACCCGCGACCGCAGGGACGGCGCGTCGTCGCCGACCGGGCTCTGGAGGGCGAAGATCGTGGACCTGATCTGCCGGATGGTGTCGTCCAGGTCGTTGACGGCCGACCGCACCCGCTCCGACGACGTGGTGTCGTCGATCCGCCGCACCGTTCCCATCAGGGTCAGGGCCGTGGCGTACAGGCGCTGGATCACCGTGTCGTGCAGGTCCCGGGCGATCCGGTCCCGGTCCTCCAGCACGCTCAGCCGCTCCGAGTCCAGCCGTGCCTCGGCCAGTTCCAGGGCGACCGCCGCCTGGTCGGCGAAGGAGGACAGCATGCTCAGCCAACTGCTCTGGAACGGCTCCCGGTCCCGGTCGCGGCCGAGCACCAGGACCCCGCGCGCGCCCTCCGGGGGGCCGAAGGGCAGTACCAGTGCCGGGCCCATCCCCAGGCGGTCCAGGAACCCCGCCCCGAGGTGCTCGAACTCGGCCACGTCCGTCCGCACCGGGGTGCCGCTCAGGTAGACCCGGCCCAGCAGGGTGTCGGGTTCACGGGGAAGGGCCGCCCCCGGTACCTGGCCGCACGGGTCGTCCGTGCCGTCCCACACCCGCACGGTGAGGGTCTCGGGTTCCTCACCCGGCATGGCGATCACGGCGAGGTCGGCGTGGGCCATCACCCGGGCCCGCCGGGCCACCAGCCGCAGGACCTCCTCCGGGGCGGCGCCGGACAGCAGCCGGGTGGTGATCTGACCCGAGGCGTCCAGCCAGGTCTCCCGGCTCTGGGTCTGCGCGAAGAGCTGCGCGTTCTCGATCGCCGTGCCCGCCGCCGTGGCCAGGGCCCGCAACAGGAGTTCGTCGTCTCCGGTGAACTCCGCGCCGCCGACCTTGTCGGTCATGTACAGGTTGCCGAAGACCTGGTCGCGGATGCGGATCGGCACTCCGAGGAAGGTGTGCATGGGCGGGTGGCCCGCGGGGAAGCCCCGGGACTCGGGGTGGTCGCGCACGTCGCGCAGCCGCAGCGGCCGGGGTTCCTTGATGAGCAGCCCGAGGATGCCCTCGCCCTCGGGCCAGTGCTCGATGTGGTCGATCTCGTGCGGGGTGAGGCCCACCGGGATGAACCGGCTCATGTTCCCGTCCGGGCCGATCACGCCGAGCGCCCCGTAGCGGGCCTCCACGAGGCTGGTCGCGGTCTCGGTGATCCGCAGCAGGAGGGGTTCGAGCTCCAGGCCCTCGCCGATCGACACGACCGCCTCCAGGAGGGTGCGGATGCGCTCCTGCGTGCGGGAGATCTCCGACATCCGGGACCGGACCTCGTCGAGGAGGTCGTCCAGGCGTACCTCGGGCAGCGACAGCCGGTCCTGCCCGAGGGGGCGGTGGGGATCGCCGTCTGTCACGCGCATGAGACTCTTTCCGGCAGCTGTCCAGGGGCCGCCACCGAGTCTAGGCGCGCCCCGGGGGCGCCCGTCGCCGCCTCCGCCCCCGCCGGGTGCGCCGGGTCACCCCGGCTGAACTGGTCGTTCGCCCAGCTGGGCCTCCTTGGAGCACAAGTGCCGAAGGGCCTTCCCAGAAAGGACCTTGGGCTCGCCCCGCATGCGCCCCACCGTCGGCCCGTGGCGGGTGGTCGAGCGCGCGGGGCCGGTCCGGGCGTGGTCCACGACCCGAACCGGCCCCCGCTCGAAGACGGTCCCGCTGGCCTTCCCGGTCCTACAGCCCCTCGGTGGTGAACTCCACCGGCTCCGGGTCGAACCCCTCGGGGCCGCCCCGGTGGAGCGCGTAGCCCGCGGCGTCGTCGGGCGCGGCCGGGTGCACCGTGCTCAGCAGCAGGTCGGGGTGGCCGTCGCCGTCGTAGTCGGCGAGCGCGTGGGCGCGGTAGGAGCCCAGGTCGCCGCGCTCGGGTACCGGCAGGGCCGACGCCCCCTCGCCGGTGAGGCCCTCGGGGCCGCCGAACAGCAGGGTCGCGCTCTCGAAGGAGTGGAACGGCCCGGTCATGACCACGGCGTCGTCGTACCCGTCGCCGTTGACGTCGGCCACCAGGAGGTCGTTGCCGAACCCGTCCCCGTCCTCGGAGTCGCCGGGAACACCCTCGGTGTCGAGGGTGATCCGGGTCGGTGCGGCGTCCAGGAAGCCCTCGGAGCCCGCGTAGGCGTCGACGTGGCCCGGGTGCAGCTCGTCCTCGTGACCCGGCTCGTTGTTGGGGATGCCGCTCACCCCGACGAGCAGGTCGGGGCTGGCGTCGCCGTCGACGTCACCGGTCGCGTACGCGTGACCGGGCGCGGTGTCGCCGACGACCTCCTGCGCGGGGCCGTCCGGTCCCGAGCGCAGCACCAGGTGGGGCGCGGGGGACTCGTCGAAGTTGCGCACGAGCAGTAGGTCCAGCGCGGCGTCGCCGTCGGCGTCGACCACGTCGAGGTCGGCGTCCCCGGCGTCGTCGGGCAGCGGCACCTCGCGGGTCTGGGCGGGGGAGCCGTCCCGCTCGAAGGGACCCCGGTGGAAGGCGGCCTCGTACTCGCCGATCGGGCTGCCCTGGAGATGGTCCAGGACGGTGACGTCGGTCCTGCCGTCCCCGTCGAAGTCGCCGACGACGAGGGACACGGCGTACATGTCGCTCGGGTCGTCCTTGTCCAGCCAGGGCAGGGGCTGGGCCTGCCCGGTGGGGCCCTCGGGGCCACCCCACACGACGTACCCGCTCCCGGCGTCCACGATCAGGTCGGCGTGGCCGTCGCCGTCGAGGTCGCCCGTGCCCAGGACGCTCATGGGCTCGCCGTCGTCGGCCAGCCCCAACTCGGCGCGGGTCAGGGTGACGGAGCGGTCGGGGGAGAGCCCGTCGGTGCCGCCGAGCAGCGCGCCGACGTAGGGTTCGCCGGTCCCGTCCGTACCGGAGCGTCCGCTGATCGGCAGGTCGGGGTGGCCGTCGCCGTTGACGTCGACCGTCGGCGCGGGGTCGGCACGGGTGCCGGAGGCGCCGGTGTTCTCGGCTTCGCTGAGGTCGGTGGTGGGGGCGCCGCAGGCGGTGGCCAGCAGGACGAGCGCGGCGGCGCTCAGGGGAAGGGTGCTCAGTGGGACGGTGGTGCGCTGAACGATGGGGGCCTCCCAGGGGCGGGGGAACGGTGGAACCGTTCGGTTCGTGGGCGGTAGGCCGTGCCAGGGGGCGTTCGCCGGTTCGGGGGCGGGGTTCCGGGGCGCTCCTGGGGCCGTACCGGTGTCCCTTCCGTGTACTCCCCGGTGGATAAGTCCGACGTGAAGGCGGAGCCGTCGGGGTGGGCGACCCCCACCGCGACGGGTCCGGGAGCGGTTCGGGGCCGTGCGCGGCGAGGGGCCGGGGCGGCTCACCTTGGGTTCTAGTGGTCGTCGCAACACCCCAGTTCAAGGGGTGCTATGCACTTTCGAATCCGCGAGGACCGAACACCGCAGGGACGAACGAAGCT
>NZ_JBIAGA010000006.1:0-319055 GCF_042869555.1 Nocardiopsis sp. NPDC006938
GGCCCGGGCGGGGGGGGGGCCGGCGGGGGGGGCCGGGGGGGGGGGGGGGGCGGGGGGCCGCGCGGGGGGGGGGGGGGGGGGGGGGGGCCGGGGGGGGGGGGGGGGGGGGGGGGGGGGGGGCCGCGCCCCGGCCCCCCCCCGGCCGGTGGTACCCGCGTCCGCGGAAACGGCGGACGGACGGGGCGGCCCCCGCCGGGCTCGCGCGTCGCGGAACCGGCGGGGGAAGCTCCCAGATCAGTACATCTCGACCTCGTACTCGGTGATCGACGTGGCGATCCCGTCGACCACCTCGACCTCGGCCAGGATGGTGGCGCCGTTCGAGAGGGTGGCGTCGAACTCGTCGAAGTCGCACGCCACCACACCGGTGTCGGGGTCCTGGACGCCGTCGGCGCAGGCGTAGATCCCGGCGTGGATCACCGTGTCCTCGGCGACGTGGAACGCCGTGCCGTTGACGGAGTACTCGCCGGGGGAGACGTACTCCAGTTCGCCCGCCACGCGCACGTCGGCCCCGCCCCCGGTGCCCTCCCCCGGCGCCGCCTCGGGGGCGCCCGTCGCTCCGGAGTCGTACGGGGTCGCGCTGTCGTACTCGGTGACCGACACCGCGACGAGCTCGTCGTCGTCCCCCAGCTCCGCCTCGGCCTTGACATGGACCGGAACGTCTCCCCGGGCCGCCGCCTCGAACGACTCCAGATCGCACTCGACGAGGCCGAAGCCGACGTCGTCGAGGCCGTCCTCGGCGGGGCAGACGTTGAGGCCGCCCGCGTACCGGGTCTCCTCGCTGACGAAGAAGGCCTGGCCGTCGATGACGAACTCACCGGGGGCGAGGTACTCCAGCTGTCCCATGAGCGCGTCCTCGCCCCTCCAGTCGGAGTCGTCCGCCGACACCGCGTCGACCACGTCCTCGGGGGAGCACGCCGAAGAGCCGACGACCGTCAGACCGGAGGTCGCGACGGCCAGGACGGTGGTACGGAAACTGCGCTTCATGCGATCCCTTTCTCCCCGGAGAGGAGGTGTCCTTGGTGTGGAAACGAGTGGTTGGTAGCGGTTTCCGGGCATGCCGAAGGCGCTCACCATGGGGTTTTCGTGAAGGCTCGAACAGCCCGTGTGCGTACTTCTCGCGCGTTTCCCCCGCGCGGGCCCGGGCGCCCCAGGAGCGGCTGTGGCCTGCGGATACTCGTGCTCGCTGTCGGTCCCGTGCGCGCTCCGGGGCCGCCGTGCGGAGTGATCGAGTTCCGTTTTCCGGTCACCCGTGACGGGTTTCAGGCCATGGGCTGGTGTTCCGGGGTGTTCCTGCCGAAGCTCCGCTCGTGCCGTGGTTTCTTTCTGTGCGTTCTGATGGCGTCGGGGGCGGAGGAGTTCTCCGGGGGCGGAGTTTTTCTCCGAAGCGGGTCGCGGGCGTCAGCGGTCCGCCGGTGTCGGGGCGGGGAGGCCCTCAGCGTGGTCCCGGGCGGCGGGCACGCCGACCTCGAACCCGGCCAGGATGCGCTCCGCGTCCTGCGGGGACAGCCCCTGGCGTCGGCAGGCCTGCTCCACGAGCAGGCGTCCGGTGGCCCGCAGGTGGTGTTCCATGGCCTCGCGGGCGGCGACGGGATCGCGGTTGCGGATGGCGGCCAGCACCGGGGCGTGCTCGGCGTCGATGTCGTCCAGGGTGCGGGCGTCACCGGCGGTCGACGCGCCGAGCAGGCGGGTGTGGATGCGCAGCCGTGCGACGATCCGCGCGCTGCGGTCGGCCCGGCCGGTCCGCATGATCGTGTCGTGCAGGCGTTCGTCGTGGTCGAAGAACAGGGTCTCGTCGCCCTTCGCGGCGGCGGCGTGCATGTCGTCCTCGACGGCGGCGATCCGGGCCAGGTCCTCGGCGTCCGCGTCGCGCGCGGCCCGGGCGGCCGCCGGAACCTCCAGGGCCAGCCGTATCGAGAAGATCTCCGCCACGTCCTCCGGCTTGGTGGGGAGCACCCGGAAACCCCGGTTGCGCTCGAAGGCCAGGAGTCCGGCCTCCTCCAGGCGCACCAGGGCGTCGCGGACCGGTGAGCGGGAGATGCCCATCTCCTCGGCCAGGCGCTGGACGCTGTAGAGCTCCCCCGGCCGCATGGTCTGGGAGACCACCGCCTGCCGGACCCGATCCATCACCTGTTCGGTCAGCGACGGCGCGCGGTGGGGAAGTCGGTCCATGGTTGCCCATCCTGCCACAGGGAGATGTCCGGATTTGGCGGTATCTGGATGTATGTAACATGTTACATGCATGTGGCGGGAGTCACTGCGTGTTGCGAGTGAGGAGAAAGCATGGGGGCAGGGATCGTCAGCCTCATCGTGTTCATCGTGGTCACGATCATCGTGAACGTGCCGATGAGGCGACCCATCTCCGAGGCGCTGGTGGCGGCCTTCGTCGCCTGCGCTCTCGTCGGAGGACTACAGGCACCCGAGCTGATAGTGAACGGCATGCTCGGCGCCTCCCAGTCGGAGGTCACCTTCGCCGGGATGGCGTTCGTCTTCATGAGCCTGGTGATCTCCTCGACCGGTCTGATCCGGCGGTTGATCGACATCCTCAACTCCACGTTCGGCGGTGTCCGCGGCGGACCCGGGTACGTCTCGACCCTCGGCTCCGCGATGGTCGGTATGGTGGCGGGCTCCACCGCCGGAAACACCGCCACGGTCGGGTCGATCACCATCCCCTGGATGAAGCGCAACGGATGGTCGCCGGAGAAGTCGGCCACCCTGGTCGCCGGGAACTCGGGCCTGGGCGTGGCGCTCCCGCCCAACTCCACGATGTTCATCCTGCTCGCCATGCCCGCGGCGGCCGGAGCCACCGGCGGATCGGTGTACGTCGCGCTGCTGGTGGCCGGCAGCTACTGCGTGCTCTACCGCATGGCCGTCGTGTGGCTCTGGTCCCGGGGGTCGGACAGCCGCCCGCTGCCGAAGTCCGAGCGCGTCCCGCTACGGGAGTCACTGGCCCGGGGATGGCAGTCCACCCTCATCTTCCTGGGCGTCGTGCTCCCCGTGGTGATCACCTTCGGCCCGCTCAGCACCTGGCTCTCCCAGCCCGGAATCCTGGGCGAGAGCACGAGCAACATCTCGATCATCGTCTGGGTCCCCCTCCTGGTGACCGCCTTCGCGCTCGTCGAGGGGCGGCGCAACCTGCCCTCCGCCCGCGAACTGGGCTCCCGGATCATCGGCGAGATCCCCCAGTTCGCCACGGTCGGCATCTCCCTGTTCGCCGCGCTGGCGGCCGCGCACGTCATGGAGGCGCTCGGCCTCGGTGAGCAGCTCGCCGGGTTCATGACCTCGCTCGACGTCTCCCCGGCCCTGATGGTGCTCCTCGTGTGCGTCATCGTCGTCATCGTCGCCACCCCCCTGTCGGCGACGGCGACGGCGGCGGCGATCGGCGCGCCGTCGATCTACGCGCTGACCTCCATCGGTGTCGACCCGACCATCGCCATCGTCACCCTGCTCCTGTGCGCCTCCACCGAGGGCGCCTCCCCGCCCATCGGAGCCCCCCTGTTCATGGCGGCCGGGTTCGCCAAGGCCAAACCCGTGAAGATGTTCGTCCCGCTCACCGTCTGGTTCGTGGTTCCGATGGCCGCCATCGCCTGGCTCGTCGGTATGGGCTGGCTGCCGATCCCGGCGTGACCGTGAAGGAAGAGATCATGAAATCAGTCGTACTCCGCCCGGTGTGGTTCCTGTTCTGGGCCAGCCTGGCCGTGTTCCTGCTCAGCGGCGCCGTCGTGGTGTTCGGCCAGCTCGCCGGTGTGCTCCTGGTCCAGCCCGGCTGGATCACCGCGCTCTCCGGAAGCGCGTCGTCGGTCGCCTTCACCGGGTCGGCGCTCTGCGCCTGCTGCGCGTTCGTGCTCCAGTACACGTCCAGGGTGCGCGCCCAGCGCCCCGAGGACCCCGACGCCACGCCCCCCGAAGACGGCGAGCCGTCCGAGGACGACGGCGGTTCCGGACAGGGACCCACCTCCGGCGGAAGGGGTGACCGGTGACCAGCACCCTGGACTCCGCTCCCGACCTCCCCGGGGCGCCGGACACCGGCGGGGACCGCGCCGCCGAGATCGAGCGCTTCCTGGGCCCCCGCCTGCGGCTCGACACGACCACGCGCGGCGCCTACACCTCCGACGCGTCGCTCTACCGGCGGTTCCCCGCGGCGGTCCTGGAACCGAGGGACACCGACGACGTACGCGCCGGTGTTGAGCTCGCCCGGCTGCGCGGCTGGTCGGTGGTCGGCCGGGGCGGGGGGACGTCCGTGGCCGGGAACGCGATCGGCGAGGGGCTCGTGATCGACACGTCGCGGCGCATGAACCGCGTCCTGGAGATCGACCCGGTCGCGCGCACCGCCCGCGTCCAGCCGGGGGTGGTCTGCGACCAGCTCAAGGAGGCCGCGGCCGCCCACGGTCTCACCTACGGCCCCGACCCCTCCACCCACTCCCGGTGCACCATCGGCGGCATGGTCGCCAACAACGCCTGCGGCTCCCACTCGGTGGCGTGGGGGACCTCCGCGTCGAACCTGGTGTCGATCACCACCCTGCTCGCGGACGGCCGCGAGGTGCGCTCCGACCACGGCGGCGCCGACGACGAGGGAATCGACGCCGCGCTGCGCGGGCTGCGCGACCGCCACCTGGCGATGCTGCGCCTCGAACTCGGCCGCTTCCCCCGACAGGTCTCCGGCTACGGTCTGCACTACCTGCTGCCGGAGAACGGCTTCGACGTGGCCAAGGCCGTGGCGGGATCGGAGGGCACCCTCGGTGTGATCACCGAGCTCACCGTCTCCCTCGTGGAACTCCCCAAGGCCACGGCCCTGGCGGTACTGGCCTTCCCCACCGTCTTCGACGCCGCGGCGGCGGCACCGCGCCTGCGCCAGGAGGGCGTGGCGACCATCGAGGGCATGGGCGGCGACCTCCTGGCCGCCCTGCGTTCGCAGCCGGGCAAGGAACGGGCCGGTTCCGGGCTGCCCGGCGGCGCCCCGGGCGACGTCACCGCCGGGGGGTGGCTCTACTGCGAGACCACCGGCGCGACCCTCGCGGAGGCCGAGGAACGGGCACGGGGCCTGGTCGCCGGGTCCGGTCCGCTGGTGGCCTCCACCGTGGTCACCGACCGGGCCCAGACCCGTGCGCTCTGGCGCATCCGCGAGGCGGGGGCGGGCATCGTCACTCGGCTGCCCGACGGCGGCGAGGCCTGGCCCGGTTGGGAGGACTCCGCCGTCCCCGCCGAGAACCTCGCCGACTACCTGCGCGACCTCTACGAACTGCTGGACTCCCACGGACTCCGGGGCATCCCCTTCGGCCACTTCGGCGAGGGCTGCGTCCACATCCGCGTGTCCTACCCGTTGAGGGACGAGGGCGGCGACCGCGTCTTCCGCGCCTTCATGGAGAGCGCCGCCGCGCTGGTGGCCTCCCACGGCGGGTCGCTCTCCGGCGAACACGGTGACGGGCGGGCGCGCTCCGAGTTCCTGGCGCGCATGTACAGCCCCGAGATGCTGGCGGCCTTCCGGAGTTTCAAGGAGGTCTTCGACCCCGACGGGCTCTTCAACCCGGGCGTCCTCGTCGACCCCGACCCCGTCGACCGGGGGTTGCGCCCCGGACCCGAACAGCGCCGCTTCGAGCTCACCCCGGTGCACGCGCTCTCCCGGGACGAGGGCTCCTTGGTCAACGCCGTCAACCGCTGCGTCGGAGTCGGGTCGTGCCGTTCCGACGAAGGCGCGATGTGCCCCTCCTTCCAGGTCACCGGGGACGAGGTGCACTCCACCCGGGGACGGGCCCGCCTGCTGTCCGAGATGCTCCGGGGCGAACGGATCACCGGCGGCCACCGCTCCGAGGAGGTGCGGGAGGCCCTGGACCTGTGCCTGTCCTGCAAGGCCTGCGCGTCCGAGTGCCCGGTGAACGTCGACATGGCCACGTACAAGTCGGAGTTCCTGAACCAGCACTACTCGGGGCGGCTCCGGCCGATGACGCACTACTCGATGGGGTGGCTCCCCGCGCTGACGGCGCTGATGCACCGCGTCCCGGGGGCGGCCCGGGCGCTCAACGCCCTGATGCGGGTCCCCGCCCTGGAACGGATGGTCAAGGCGGCCGCCGGGGTCGACCGCTCCCGGAGCATGATCCGCTTCGCGCCCCGCTCGTTGCAGACCGAGTTCCGCCGCAGCGGCCGCGCCGGTGCGGCGCCCGCCGCGTCCGCGGCCCCTCGGGAGACCGGGGACGGCCCGGACGGCGGGGCGCGGCCCCGCCTGGTGCTGTGGCCGGACTCCTTCTCCAACCACCTGGACTCCGGGCCCGGGCTCGCAGCGGTGGAGGTCCTGGAGGCGCTGGGCTACGAGGTCCTGATGCCCCGGGAGTTCGTGTGCTGTGGTCTGACCTGGCACTCCACGGGACAGCTGGCCATGGTCAAGCGGGTGTTGCGACGCAGCGTGGAGGTGATGGAGCCCTACGTGGAGGCGGGCGTCCCGGTGGTGGGCCTGGAACCCTCATGCCGGGAGATGCTCGCGCACGAACTGACCGAGCTGCTGCCCGGCGACCCTCGCGCGGAGCGCCTCCAGCGGTCCGTCGTCTCCTTCTCCGAGGTGGTCTCCCGACACCTGCCCGGGGTGGACGCAGACCCGGGCGACTGGCCGTTCGGCGAGCTGCGCGTCGGCGCCGTCTCGCAGGTGCACTGCCACGAGCGCTCCATGGGGGACTCCGCGCCGTCGTCCGCCCTGCTGTCCGCGGTGGGGGTCGACGAGCGTGCCGTGCGGACCGGCTGCTGCGGACTCGCGGGCAACTGGGGCTTCGAGCCGGGGCACGCGGACCTCTCGCGTGACCTGGGCGAGCGCGAGCTGTTCCCGGCGATCCGCGCACGCGGAGAGGGGGACATCGTGCTCGCGGACGGATTCTCGTGCCGCACCCAGGTCAGGCAGGAGACCGACGCCGAGCCGCTGCACCTGGCCGAGGTGCTCAGGCGCGCCCTGGGGCGCCCCGGCGACGCCTGACACGGGGCGGACGGCGCCCGGCCCGATCATCGCGGGAACCGGGCGCCGTCCCGCTCCGTCCTGAGGAGAGGCCGCACCGAGGGCACGCCCTAGCATCGGGGCATGAGCACTCCCACCCCACCGCCCCCGCGCCGGGCCGCCCGCGGCACCCGGGCCCCCTACGAGCGGGGTGACCAGCGTGAGGCCCAGATCCTGGACAGCCTGGACGAGCTGCTGCGCACGACCCCGCTGACCGGGATCAGTGTGGACCACATCGCGAAGGGCGCCGGGATCTCGCGGCCCACCCTGTACTTCTACTACCGGTCGCGGTCGGAGGTCTTCGTCGCGCTGCTGCGCCGCACGCTGGCCGAGCTGAGCACGCCGCCGCAGGATCTGGTGGACGCGGCCCCGGAACTGACGCCCCGGGCGGAGATCGCCGCCCTGCTGCGCCACGTCCTGCGCTCCTGGCAGGACCACGGCGCCGTCCTCAGGGCCGTGGTGGAGGCGGCCGACGACCCGGCCGCGGACGCGGTGTGGCGTCAGGCCATGGAGGCCTACGCCCACTTCCTGGAGGGGTGGATCGAGCGGCACCGGGCCCAGGGCACGGCCGTGGACACCGGCGACGACCCGGCCGACCTGGCGGCCGCGCTCACGTGGATGGTGGAGCGCAACAACTACCGCAGGTTCCGTGCGGGGACGCCGACCGGCGCCGAGATCGACCGGCATTTGGACACGCTCACCGGGATCGTGCTGCGGGCCATCGGCATCACCGACCCCGCCTGATCGACAAACTGTCGATTTACACTCGACACAGTGTTGATCACTGCCGGTGTCCGGGGCCATACTCGTGCCACACACTCACCCCCTAAGCGGCGGAGGCAGCCCCCCATGGCGCGACAACGGACCCTCATCACCGGTGGACTGGTACTGGTCGGAGACCCGCTGAACGGGAAATGCGAGCGGACGGACGTCCTGGTCGAGGACGGGGTGATCACCGCCATCGGCACCGGGTGGGATCGGGCCGACGCCGAGCGCGTCGACGCCCGAGGCCGACTGGTGGTGCCCGGCTTCGTCGACTCCCACCAGCACCTGTGGCAGACCACCATGCGCGGCCTCACCGCGGACTGGGACCTCAAGGACTACTTCTGGCGCATCCGCATGAACCACACGGCCCAGCACGGGGCAGAGGACGTCTACGCCGGCACCTACGTCGGCGCCCTGGCGTCGCTGGACAACGGCGTGACCACCACCAGCGACTACAGTCACGCCCTGCTCAGCCCGGACCACGCGGACGAGGCCGTACGAGCGGTCACCGACGCCGGGCTCCGCGCCCGGTGGTTCTACGGGCTGTACGACCCGCCGACCGCGAACCCCGTGTTCACCGACGCCGAGCAGCGGTGGGCCGACGCCCGCCGCGTCCGCTCCACCCACTTCAGCGGCAACGACGCGCGCACGGACCGCGTCACCATGGGTGTGGCCCTGACCGAGCTGGGCCTGCGCCCCTGGAAGGAGACCGAGGGCGAGTTCCGCCTCGCCGCCGACCTCGACGTGTCGCTGACCGCGCACACCAACGTCGTGTGGGGCCCCGGCCACGGCACCTCCGAGATCGAGACCTACCACCGGCACGGCCTCCTCGGGCCGGGGCAGCTGCACTCCCACGCCAACACCAGCACCGACCACGAGCTGCGCCTGCTCGCGGACGCGGGCGCCACCACCAGCAGCACCCCGGACACCGAACTCCAGATGGGTATGGGAAGCCCCGTCTGGGCGCGGGCCGCCGCCGCCGGCGTGCACGTCGGCCTCGGAGCCGACATCCAGTCCAACAACTCCAGCGACCCCTGGGCCCAGATGCGGCTCGCTCTCCAGGCGGAGAACCTGCGGGCCTCCCTGCCCGTGCTCGGGACCGACGGTCTGGTCGGCCTGACCGGGGCGCCGGCCACCCCCCGGCAGGTCCTGTACCACGCCACTCTGGGCAGCGCCCGGGCCCTGGGCCTGGGCGACGTCACCGGCTCCCTGGACGTCGGCAAGCACGCGGACCTGCTCCTGGTGCGTGTGGGCGGGCTGGGCCAGCGCCCGATCGTGAACCCCCTCCACACGCTGGTGCTGCACTGCGGCCCCGCCGACCTGGACACGGTCATGGTGGGCGGTGACATCGTCAAGCACGGCGGCCGCCTCACCCACCGCGACCCCGTGGCCGCGGCCATGCTGTTGGAGGCGGCCCACGAGCGGGTCTCGGAGCGTGTGACCGCGCGCGGCGGTTGGACGCCGCCCACCCCGCCGACCTTCCTCCACCAGGTCATGGACACCATGGTGGCCAACGCCCCCGGTGAGCCCGCCGACCCGGTGGCGTCCTGATGAGCCGGACCACACCACCGAGGGTGCGGCTGTACGAGCCGGTCCGGGGCGACCGCGCCGAATTCTGGCGGAGTCTGCGAGCCACCTACGGGGACGTCGCCCCCGTGGAGCTGGAACCGGGGGTGCACGGGTGGCTGCTGCTGTCCTACGACCTCAACCGGCGCGTCCTCGGCCGGGACGACCTGTTCTCCCGGGACCCGAGGACCTGGCGCGACCTGGAGGACGGCACCATCGCGGCCGACTCCGGAATCCGCGCCGCATGGCAGTACCGGCCGACCGCGCTGTTCTCCGACGGTGACGAACACCGTCGCCTCTCCCGCTCCCTGTTACGCGCCTTCGATCGGCTGAACGAGCGTCGCACCTCCGCCAACATCAGCGAGGTCTCGCACGGCCTCATCGACCGGTTCGCCGCCCGGGGCCACGCGGACCTGGTGGCCGACTTCTGCGTCCCGCTGCCCCTGATGGTGATGGGGACGCTGTTCGGACTCTCCCAGGACCAGATCGCCCGGATCATCGACCAGACCACCCGCACCTGGCAGGGCGACCCCGAGGCGGCGCAGGCCATGGGGCGGCTGCTGTTCGAGGTCGCGGTGGCCGCCCGTGAGGAGCCCGACGAGACCACCCTGCCGACCCTGTTGCTGGAGCAGGGCCTGACCGAGGCCGAGACCGCGGCACAACTGGGCCTGCTGCTCTCGGCGGGGGTGGACCCGGTCACGCACACCATCGGCGCCGCCCTGCGCGAGCTGCTCACCGACACCGACGTGTCCCGTGCGCGGTCCGTCATGCGGATCTCCGACTCCGTGAACCTGGTCCTGGTCCGCCACACACCGCTGGAGACCATGGTGGCCCGCTTTCCGCTCCAGGACCTGAGCCTGGGCCGCTACCAGGTACGCGCCGGGGACTGCGTCGTGGCAGGGTTCGCGGCGGCGTCGGAGGACCTGTACGCCGGTTCGACACTGGACGAGATCGCGTCGAACCGGGCTCACCTGACATGGGGGGTGGGGGCGCACCGCTGCCCCCACTACGGTCGGGACCTGTCCCAGGACATGGCCGAGACCGCGATCGGCGCCGTGTTCGAGCGGCTCCCGCTCCTGCGCCTGGCCACACCGCCCGAGAGCCACCGGTGGCTGCCCAACGTCAACCTGCGCGGCCTGCGGTCGCTGCCCGTGCGCTTCGCCGCGCGGAGCGCCGCCCCGCAGCCGCCCGCCGAGGCTCCGCCCGTCGGCGACGTCAGGGCACTGGGGTTCTGGCGCAGACTCGCCGAAGCCGTCACACCCCGGCGCGCGGCGGGATGATCGGCGTTCGCGCCGTCTCCGTGAGGAGGCGGCGCGGACCCTCGGCAGCGCCCCGAGCGGTTCACCCCGTGAGCTGGAACACGAGCTGGTCGGCGCCGCTGGCGTAGTCGCCGACCAGGTTGGCCCTGTACCAACCGGGCCCGGCGGGCGCGCCGACGTCCGCGCAGTCGACGGAGGAGCGCCCCAGGTCCCAGGTCAGGGTGTACTCGTGCGGAACGCCCCGAAGGAGCTGGCGCTCCTCCTCGCCGGTGCCCCCGACGCAGTCGGCCGAGGAGTAGACCCGGTCGTCGCCGGAGTGCACCAGGAGCTCGATCGCCCCGGGGCCCGTGTCCACGGTGCAGGTCTGGGCGGCCGTGTTGACCACCACCACCCGGAACCCGGGGTGTGAGCCCCCGCTGTACACCTCGCGGTCCCTCTCCGAGAAGTCGAGGGTGACGAGGACGTCCTCGGGGCGGCAGGGGTCCTCCGGTGCCTCGGGTGCGGGAAGGTCCTCGACATCGGGACCGTCGTCCTCCTCGACGGGAACCGCGTCCCCGGAGGAGGCGGCCGGTGGGACGGTCTCCTCCTCGTCGGGGCCGGCCTCGGCGGTGGGCGGAGCGTCGCCCCGATCCGTGCCGAGTACGTAGACCCCGGCCGACAACAGCACCAGCGCACCGACCAGAGCCGCTCCCAGCCGACGCCGACGCCCCCGCTCGGGTACGGAGAGCGCGGTCGGCGGCGGCGACGGGGGTCCGGACGTCGGGGGTCCGGGCGTCGGGGGTCCGGACGTGGGAGGGAGAGGCGCGGGGGGAATCACGGGAGGGGTGTCCTCCTCGCCGCCCGGGCGCGCGCCCAGCTCGGCGAGCAACCGGTCCGGATCGGGGCGGTTCGCGGGCTCCCGCGCCAGACAGGAGCCGACGAGGTCGCGCAGGTCCTCGGGGAGCGCGGACAGGTCGGGTGCGGCCTCCAACACGCGCTGGATGACCGCCAGCCCCTTGCGGCCGAACGGAGGCGCCCCGGTCGCCGCGTAGTACAGGACGCTGCCCAGGGAGAACACGTCCGACGCCGGTCCCAGCTCCTCCCCGAGCATCTGTTCGGGGGACATGTACGGCGGCGTGCCGAAGCGGCCGCCCAGCGGCGTGAGCGGGGTGAGTGAGATCTCGGAGGACCCGCGCAGCGCCTTGGCGATCCCGAAGTCGATGACCCGGGGGCCCTCCTCGGACAGGATGATGTTGCCCGGCTTGAGGTCGCGGTGGACGACCCCGACCAGGTGGATCGACCTCAGCGCCTCGGCCAGGCCAGCGGCGAGGGCGAGCGTGGCCTCCACGGTGAGCGGTCCGTGCCGCTGAACCGTCCTGGACAGTGTCGGCCCGGGTACGTACTCGGTGACCAGCCAGGGCGCCGCGGTGCCCAGGTCGGCGTCGAGGACCGAGGCGGTGTGCGGGCCCGAGACTCGACGCGCCAGTTCCACCTCACGGGCGAAGCGCCTGCGGAAACCCGGCTCACCGACCACCGCGCCGTGCATGACCTTCACCGCGACGCTTCGCGCCTCGGTCCGTCCCAGGTACACGCGGCCCATGCCGCCCGCGCCGAGCCGGCCCAGCAGCCGGTACCGGCCGATGCTCGGCGGATCGTCGTCAGCGAGCGGTTCCACGGATCACCCCTGAGAGAACTCTCGGACGGTGCCGGCCGGGAACGCGGCGGGCCGGTTCCGGGCGACAAAGAAGGCCCTGGTGAACAGGGCCTTCGTTGGTGTCCCGGGAAGAGACGCCCGACTCTCCTGTGGCTCCAAGGTAAGCAGCACCTCACCTGAGCGCAGGGTCCTCTGGTCCGCCTTCGGGACGCCTTTCGCGAGCACGGTGTCCACAGACGATGTCCGGCCGCCCGCCGGGATGCTCGAAAGGGGGACCGGAGCACGCCTGGAGCGTGGTCCGATCCCCCTGGCGCCGGTTCCGGCAGAGTGCTCGGGGGAGCCGCCACGGCCGTGGGATCGGCGGCATCCTGTCGTCGCTAGGCGACGGGCTCGCGCACCCTGCGTTTGAGACCGGTCCAGACGGGCTTGAGGAGCCCGGCGAACAGAACGACCACCACAAGGGCCCAGATGGTGATCGAAATGCCGGAGGCACCGACCATCGCCCAGAAGTCACCTCGGTAGGTGACCATTCCCTGGACGAAGTAGCGCTCGATCATCGACCCCAGGACCAGGCCCACCAGCAGCGAGGCCGGAGAGAAGTCGAGCAGCCTCAGGAAGTATCCGAAGAGTCCGGCGATCAGCACGATGTGCAGGTCGATGAAGTTGCTGTTGATGCTGTAGGCCCCGATGGAGGCGATGATGACGATGAACGGAACCATGTAGCGCATCGGGGTCATGATGAGCTTGATCCACACCCCGATCAGGGGCAGGTTCAGCAGAAGCAACATGACGTTGGCGACCAGGATGGACGCGATCACCGACCAGAAGAGGTCGGGCCGCTGGGTCGCCAACAGGGGACCGGGTTGGACACCCTGGACGGTCATGGCCGAGATCATCAGGGCCAGGGTGGCGGAGAACGGGATGCCCAGCATCAGTACCGGAACGATACTGCCGATGGTGGCCGAGGAGTTGGCCGCCTCCGGGCCGGCCACGCCCTCCACGGCTCCGGTGCCCAACTCCTTCCGGTGCTTGGAGACCGTCTGTTCGACCTTGTACGAAGCGAAGGTGGAGAGCGCGGCCGCCGGACCAGGAATCAGCCCGAACCCGAAGCCGATCAGGGAACCGCGTCCCCAGGGTGTGATCGACCGGCCGAGCTCCTTCTTGGTCGGAATCAGTTCACGCAGACGGAGGCGTCGGGGTTTGGGTCGTTTGGAGTCCCCGGTGAGCATGAACATCAGCTCGGAGAGACCGTAGAGACCGACCGCGACACTGGCCAGCGCGACCCCCAGGGTCAGGTCGATCTGACCGAAGGTGAAGCGGTTCGTCGAGGTGTTGACGTCCAGCCCGATCGTCGCCAGCGCCACACCGATGATCATCGGTAGGAGCCCCGACCCCAGCGATCCCCCGGAGATCCTGGCGAGGACGAGCAGGCCGCCCGCGGTCAGAGCGAAGAACTCCGCCGGGCCGAACCGCATGGCCACGCCGGTGACCGCGGGCAGGACCAGCAGCACGATGGCCAACCCGATCAGACCGGATATGAACGACCCGAGGGTCATGATGGT
Organism: Nocardiopsis sp. NPDC006938; assembly: GCF_042869555.1. NCBI lineage: Bacteria > Bacillati > Actinomycetota > Actinomycetes > Streptosporangiales > Nocardiopsidaceae > Nocardiopsis > Nocardiopsis sp. NPDC006938. Next base: position 13,756 of record NZ_JBIAGA010000006.1, read on the forward strand.
CAGGGCCGCTCCACCGCGGCCGTTCTTCATCATCGGGTGGCCGTCGAAGGTCGCGACGACGGACTGCGCGTCACCGGGCATGTTCAGCAGGATCGACGTCATCGACCCCGCGAACTGGGTGCCGATGTAGATGCCGGCGATCATGATCATGCCGACCACGGGCTCGTAGGCGAAGGTCAGCGGTAGCAGCAGCGCGGCACCGGCGACCGGCCCGAGACCGGGAAGGATACCGATCAGCGTGCCGGCCAGCGCACCGACGAACGCCGCCAACAGCAGCTCGGGAGAGAGCGCGAGGTTGAGGCCGTAAAGAAAGCCTTCAATAGTTCCCATGGTTTATGCCTCTTACGGAATGATCATGCCGCTGGGCAGTCGAATCCCCAGGGCCTCAGAGAAGAAGAGGGTCAAGATGATTCCCATGGCAACGCCGATAGTAATGGATTTCAACCATGAGTCACGGCCGACCACGCGAATGCATGCTGTGGCGAAGAGTGCCGATGCGATGTACTGACCAAGGATCGGAATCAGCGCGGCGTAAAAGACGACCACCATGGCTGTGAATATGAGGACGTCTTTGAGATCACGCCCGCGAGGGAAATCGATCTGACCCGATTCCGAGCGTCCCAGTAGTGATTCGATGATCACTATGAGGGAGATGACCGCCCCGGCGATGCCGACCCATCCGGGGATCATCCCCGGGCCCGGTTGGGACAACGTTCCGTTGTCGAGCTCTCTTCCCGCCAGGTAGTATCCGACGAAAATGGCCAGGAAAAGGGCTCCGAAGAGAATGCGACCCAATCGTTTCGGATCGTTCCGCAACCCTTGCGATGATCTTTCCGACGCTTGGCCGGCGTTCTCGGTCTCAGCCATCAGTTATCGCGGTCGTTTCCGAGTTCGATGCCGTGCTCGATGTTGGCCTGGATTTCCTCCAGGTAGGCGTCCAGCTCGTCACCCGTGGCCACGTGGGGAAGTACGCCCTGCTCGCGGGCCCAATCGGCCCACTCGTCGCTCATGATGATGGCGTCGGAGGCCTCACGCAGGGCCGACTCGACGTCCTCCTCCAGACCGGCCGGGGCCATGGTCATGTAGTCCGAAGTGAAGGGGATGTCGTATCCGGCCTCGTTGAACTGGACCGCGTCGGGGAGGAAGTCGCTGTAGTCCTCCGGGCCGCTGTAGGCGATCGCCCGCAGGTCACCCGACTCGACCAGCCCCAACTGCCCGGAGGCGTTTCCGACCACGGCGTCCAGGCGTCCGCTCATGACTTCCAGAGCCGCTTCCCCGGTACCGCCGGCGGTGGTGACCAGTGATACCTCGATGTCTGCCAGCTCTTCGAGGTAGTAGATGACGAAAGCCGGGTTGCCCATGCCGGCGGGCGTGCTGATCTGGATCTCCCCCGGGTTCCGTTTGGCGGCCTCGACCAGGTCGTCCAACGTCTCGTAGTCGGAATCCGGGGAGACGAACAGCCCGTAGGGTGTGCCGGACATCTTGGCCAGGGGTGTGAAGTCCGAGGGTGTCTCGTACTGGGCCTCACCGGTGACCAGGGGCTGGGCGACGAATCCTCCGGAGGTACCGAGCCCCAGGGTGTAGCCGTCGGCGTCGGCGCCGGCCAGTCGGGTGATGCCGACCGCCTCGTCTCCGCCGGGCACGTTGATGACGTTTCCACTGGCGTTGAGTTCCGACTCCAGCATCTGGACGAACTGGCGGCCGACGGGGTCGGCTCCACCACCCGGGTTGTAGGGAACGATGTATTCGATGGAGTTCGAGGGGTATTCGCCGCCGTTGTCGCTACAGCCCGCCAGAATGAGAGGGGCGATCGCCGCGGCGGCCACCAGCACGCGGTGATTCCGCTTGCTTACTCGATTGATTGCGGGGCGCGATGAGGGGGTGTGCATGGTTCTCCCTTTCGGGATATGGGGGCATGGTGATAAGGCGGAGTTCCGTGGAGGCGGAGTTCCGTGATGGAGGGTCGACCCATGTTCGGGAAGCGCTAAGCAACATGAGATCTGCGTCACGTTATCATGTAATGACCGGGTTTGGCACCACTTGTCCGGTAAAATTAGCCCGGACGGGCCGAGCTCTTATGAGTGCCGCACCCGAGGACTTCTGTGTAACCATTCGATTTCGATGTGTGCGACGGATGGAACGTTGTCGGGCCGGGCGGTGAGGCGCGTGAACGGGCGGGGATCGGCTGTCGGGTGCCAGGCGCCGGACCCCTCCGATGTTCACCCTCTTCCATCGTTTTCACCACGTCGTCCGACGGGGAAGACGCGGGCGTGGTCGAGCTTCAGCACGGGAGGATTCGGGGACGGCCCAGCGGAGCGGTCGGGTGTCAATCGTCCTTTCCGGACGTGAGACCGGTATTCCGCCGAACCCCCCCGTGTGCCCCGGCCTTCGGGGTGTTCTCAAGCCGGGGACTCGATCGCTTCGAGTTGTGTCAGGGGCGGCCGGGTCGGAGGGGCCCCGATGGGGCGATCACCGTGGATCGCCGGCCGGCGCGGGTTCACCGCTGCCGGAACGCGGCCTCGATGTGGTCGCGCATGGTGTCGGCGGCCTCCTCGGCCCGGTGCGCCCTGATGTGGTCGACCATCCGCGTGTGTTCGTCGAGCGACGCGCTCCAGCGCTGGTCCGTGCGCAGCGTCGTGGGGGGGATGGACATCGACTGCACTCCGTGCTTCTGGTTCGCCTCGATGAGGAACGGGTTGCCGCTGGCCTGCCAGATGATCAGGTGGAACCTGTAGTTCAGCTCCCGGCGCAGGGTGGCGGAAGGGTCCGTCAACTCGGACTGCTCGGCGAGGCTGGCCTCCAGCTGGTTCACCGTGTTCTCGCTCCTGCGCATCGCGGCGAGTCGACAGGCCTCCGACTCCAGGATCTTGCGCATCTCGTAGAGCTGGCCCATCTTCTCGCCGTCCCACACGGTCACCCGGGTCCGGCGGCCCAACCGTTCGGCCAACCCGTCCACGAGCAGCCGCGCCACGGCCTCCCGGACCGGGGTTCGCGAGGTGCCGACGAGGTCGGCCACGGCGCGTTCGTTGAGATCGTATCCCTGGTCGAGAGACCCGTCGAGGATGCGGGCGCGGAGCTGCTGGTAGACGCTTTCGACCTGGGTGCTGCCCGTCATGACGCCGCCGACCGACCCGCGATCCGGCCGAAGACGATGCCCGCGGCCAGCCCGGAACCGCCCGGGTAGTTCTCGCTGAACAGGCCGCCCAGGGCCTCCCCGCAGGCGTAGAGCCCCGGGATGACCGATCCGTCCTCACGGACCACTCGCGCCTGTGAGTCGCCCTTGAGCCCGCCGAAGGTGAAGGTGATGCCGCAGGTGACGGGGTAGGCGTAGAAGGGACCCTCGGAGATGGGGTTGGCCCAGTTGGACTTGGGCGGTGTGGTGTCGGCCGAACGGCCGTCCTTGACGTTGGGATCGAACGCCACCGAGGTGCGGATCGAGTCGTTGAAGGACCGGACGGTCTCGACGAGTCCGTCCTCGTCGATCCCCGAGAGCCGGGCGAGCTCCTCCAGTGTGTCGGCGATGTGCTCGCCGACGCCGGGGACCTCGTACTCCTGCGGACGGAGCATGGGACGCAGCGGTGCGTCGAAGATCTGCCAGGCGACGGCGCCCGGCTGCATGAGTACTTCCTTGCCGTACTTGGCGTAGGTGAGGTTGCGGAAGTCGGCGCCTTCGTCGAGGAAGCGCTTGCCGTCGCGATTGACGATGATGCCCAGTGGGTAGCTCTGGCGGGTCAGTCGGTTGGTGACTTCGTAGTTGGACTCGTTGTCCGTGAAACCCGCGTCCCACTGAGTGGCGTGGCAGGAGCTCCAGTCCCCGCCCTTGGCAGCACCGAGCCTGAGTGCCTCGGCCAGCATCGTGCCGGTGTTGAACGGGGTTCCGCGGGTGATGGCGTGGTGCCACTGCGGACCCATGTGCTCGGCCCGCATCTCCTTGCTCGCTTCGAAGCCGCCGCTTCCCAGGATGGTCGCCTCGGCCTGGACGGTGTGCTCTTCGCCGTCGTGTTCGTAGACCACCCCGGTGACCACGCCGTCGGTTTCGGTCAGGCGGAGGGCACGGGCACTGAAGAGGATCTCGATGCCGGATTCCTCGGCCGCGCGGTGGTGATCGCGGACCAGCCCTTCGCCGCCGTCGACGTTTCCGACGTGCAGACCGCCCCAGAACAGGTAGCCGCCGTCGGGACGCTCATAGGCCTGACGCTCGTACATCAGGCGGTACCGAAGGCCCTTGGAACCGAGCCACCGTATGTCATCGGCGATGTTCGAGACCAGGGTCGCGGTCATCTCGGGGTCGTTGCGCCCGTCGGTCACCCGCTTCAGGTCCGCGGCGTATTCCTCCCGGGAGTAGGGCGGTACCTCCGTGTCGCCGTGTCGCTCATCGGGCTCGATGAGGTCCAGGAGACTCTCCAGGCCGTCATGGGTGATGCGCGTGGCGCCCGCCGTGAAGTAGCTGTTGCCGCCGGCCTGGTCCTTGGGTGCGGCTTCCAGGACCAGGACTCGCCTGCCGAGTTCCCGGGCCGCGTGAGCCGCGCACATGGCGGCGTTGCCGGCGCCCACGACGAGAACATCAGTCTTGCTGGTGGACATTCACTCCCCTTTGGTATACCAAGTGAATGAAAGGTATTCCAAGGGTAAAACGCCTGTCAAGGGTTTCGTGCCTGGTACGCCGAGGTTTCGAAGCGATGAATGATTGAGGTCAAGTGACGGCACAAGCGGACAAACCCGGCTGGGGACGGGTCTTAGGTGTACTGCGATCGCTGGCCGGGGCAGTGGTGGTGGGTTCGCTCCTCGAACTGATGGGGGTGCCCGCGGGAATGCTGTTGGGGAGCGCCGTCGGTGCCGCCCTGGCCAACCACGAGTGGTCACCGCGGCTGCGGTCGACCTCCTTCCCTCGACCGCTGCGGTATGTCGGGCTGCTCCTGGTCGGCCTGGTCAGCGGTGTTGTGCTCACCATGGACTCCCTGGCGAGCACGGCTTCCGTCGCCGTCCCGGTGATCGCCGCCTATCTCGGGCTCGTCCTGGTGAACCTCCTGGTCATCTCCCTGCTGATGGCCCGCTACGACGTCGACCCGGCCACCGCTGTCCTGGCCGTCACCCCGGGCGGCCTGGCCGAGGTCACTTCACTGGCCATCGACAAAGGAGCCCAGATGGACGTGGTGATGACCGTGCACGCGGTCCGGCTGTTGACCATCGTGTTCGTGTTCCTGCCCGTGGTGTTGGCGGTGGTGGGTTCATGACACCGCTACCCCTGCTCGCGGTCATGGCGGGTTCCCTGGGCGCCGCCCTCGTCTTCCGATGGGTCCGTATGCCGCTGTGGCCCCTCACGGGAGGTCTGGTGGGAGCGGCCGCGGTGAACCTCGGCTTCGGCCTCGCCGCGGAGGTGCCCGTCGTCATCTCCCTGACCGGACAGTTGCTGATCGGCACGGCCATCGGTTCCACCATCGGACCGGAGGTGTTCCGGCGGTTCCTACGCATCCTCGGCCCCGGAACGCTCGCGGTGACGGTCGTGTTGGGCGCTGGGCTTCTCTTCGGATGGCTGTTCGCCGCTACGGGGCTCATGGACCCCGCTGAGTCGATGCTGGCGCTGGTGCCCGGTGGTGTGGGGGAGATGGTGGCCGCGGCGATCGCCCTCGACCTCGACAGCGCCCAGGTGGTCGGTGTGCAGGTGGTGCGGATTCTGACCGTGTTGCTGAGCCTGCCGCTGGTCTTCTGGGTGAGCGAGTGGATTCACCGCCGCTGGATAGCCGGACCGGACGACTCCGCCCGGTAGCGGAACCGGCCCTCCCACCCTGTCCGCGGTGGCTCCCGGTCGGCTCGTGGCGTACCACTCGGGCCGACCGGGGCCGCCCCGCGAGGCTTTGACGGTGTCAGCGGTCCGGGTGCGCGCCCTCACGCTCACCCCGGACCGCTTCGTCTGAAGGGGTCGGCGCGACTGGGCGAAGAGGCCGACGAGCAGATGGTGCGTGAACTCGGCGAGATCGTGGGGGTTCTGGAGAGGGCCCCGAGGATGAGGCGCACCTGTACGAGGCGTGGGGCCTGCGGCCGACCTACGAGCCGGACAGCAAGAAGGTGCGGGCCGAAGTCACCTTCGATCCGCACCTCAGAGGAAAGTCAAGAGTGTCCGAGGGGGGACTTGAACCCCCACAGCCTTAACGGCCACTAGCACCTCAAGCTAGCGCGTCTACCTATTCCGCCACCCGGACCGGGCTGTTCGGCGTCTGTCGCTCCGAACAGGTTTAACCATAGCAAAGGTCTGGGGGAGTCCGAACCAGTTTTCCGGCGGGGGGTCATCGTGACAGGCTCTAGGCCAAAAGGTGCGTCCTGAGATGGGAGAACCAGATGGTGGAACCAGGCGGGCAACCGAGCGCGGGCGAGGTCGAGGTCGTCGACCTGTGCCGGGAGCTCATCGAGTTCGACACCTCCAACTACGGTGACCACTCCGGGCCGGGCGAGCGCAAGGCGGCGGAGTACGTGGCCGCCAAGCTCGACGAGGTCGGGGTGGAGTCGCGGATCTACGAGAAGCACCCCGGGCGCAGCAACGTCGTGGCGCGGATCTCGGGCGAGGACTCCTCCCGCCCGCCGCTGCTCATCCACGGCCACCTCGACGTGGTCCCCGCCGCACCCGAGGACTGGACCCACCACCCGTTCGCGGGCGAGGTCGCCGACGGCTGTGTGTGGGGCCGGGGCGCGGTCGACATGAAGAACATGAACGCGATGGTGCTGGCCATGCTCCGCCAGCGGCTGCGCGAGGGGCGCCGCCCCCCGCGCGACATCGTCCTGGCCTTCCTCGCCGACGAGGAGGCGGGCGGGACCTGGGGCGCGCAGTACCTGGTGGACGAGCACCCCGAGCTGTTCGCCGACTGCGACTCCGCGATCAGCGAGGTCGGCGGTTTCTCCTTCACGGTGAACGAGAACCGGCGCCTGTACCTCGTGGAGACGGCGGAGAAGGGCATCGCGTGGATGAAGCTGACCGCGCGCGGCACCGCCGGTCACGGCTCGATGACCAACCGGGACAACGCCGTCACCGAGCTCGCGGCGGCCGTGGCCCGGCTGGGGCAGCACGAGTTCCCCGTGCAGCTCACCCCCACCGTGCGGACCTTCCTTGAGGAGATCTGCGAGGAGTTCGGCATTCCCTTCGACGAGAGGGACGTGGACGCCACGGTGGCGCGGCTGGGGCCGATCGCCAAGATGATCGGCGCCACCCTGCGCAACACCCTCAACCCCACCGTGCTCGGCGGCGGGTACAAGGCCAACGTCATCCCGGGCGAGGCCACCGCCCAGGTGGACGGGCGCTTCCTGCCCGGCACCGAGGACGCGTACTTCGCGAAGATCGACGAGTTGCTGGGCCCGAAGGTCAGCCGCGACTTCATCCACCACCTGCCCGCGGTGGAGACCTCCTTCGACGGGGGCCTGGTCAACGCCATGTCGGAGTCCCTGCTGGCGGAGGACCCGGGCGCCAAGGCCGTCCCCTACTGCCTGTCGGGCGGTACGGACGCCAAGAGCTTCTCCCGCCTGGGCGTGCGCAACTACGGTTTCGCGCCGTTGCGGCTCCCCCCGGAGCTGGACTTCGCGGGCATGTTCCACGGGGTGGACGAGCGCGTCCCGGTGGACGGCCTCCAGTTCGGTGTGCGGGTGCTGGACCGTTTCGTCGGCATGAGCTGACCCGCATTCCTCCCATAGGGGACGGGACGGGCGGACCGCGTCGGGAAGATCTCGGCGCGGTTCGTTTTTTCCACCCATGGTCACTCACGGTGATGCTAGTGTTGCTTTCAGTTCGGCGAGGTCTCCGGTTCTCCGGGGTCTCGCTGTGCGACCGTCAGCGGCGCCGCCGCACGGGACCGTCCAGCAGTAACGAAACGAAGGGGCATCCATGGTGCTCGCGAGCCGAGGGTGGCTGGTTTCCTCCAGTCGCGCTGCTCGCAACGCCCGTGGTGCCTACGCTCGGTTGCTGCTCCTGTCCGGCATCGTCGCCGTCGCCTGGCTGGCCGGAGGGGTGGGGGTCGCGCACAGCGAGACCGGCTCCGACTCCGGCGGCCTCGGCGGAGACGTCCTGGGCGTCGGCGAACTCGCCGAGCGCACCGGGCAGGCCGCCGACGACCTGCGCGACACCCGTCTCTCCGACACCGCCAGCCGGGCCGCCTCCTCCACGGAGGCCCTCGCCGGCGCCGTCGTCCCGCAGGCGTCCGCGCTTCCCGCGAACGCCCTCCGGGACACCGGGGTCGGGGCGGCGCTGGAGGACAGCTCCGTGGCCACCGTCGTCCACGACACCGGGCAGGCGGTCGACGACACCGCGCGCGGTGCCACCGGACTGGTCGCGGGTGTGGCCCGCACCGGTCAGGGGGTCGTCGACTCCACTGACGAGTCACTGCGCGAGTCCGCGCTGGTCGACAGCGTGGCCACGAGCCTGAACGACACGGTCGGACGCGGCGGGATCGACGCCGTGACCGAACCCGGCGGCCCCCTGGGGCTGCCGATCCTGGGTGCCGACGACGAGCCCGCCGTGGCCTCCGCCGTCGAGCGCGCCGACGCCGAAAGGCGCGAGAAGGAGGAGCGGGCGGCCCGCGTCAAGGACGAGGTCGCCGCCCACGTCGCCCAGACCTCGTGGCGCGTCGCCAACGAGGTCGCGGAGAACGCCGGTGACACGGCCTCCGGCGACGACTCCGCCGAGCGCGTCCGCCTCATCGGAGGCGGCTCCCAGTACCAGGTCGGGCCGGACACCACCGGTGCCTCCGCCCCGTCCTTCCCGGCCCCCGGCGCCGCCGGATTCCTCATGGCCCGCTCCGGTCACATGGTGCTTCGGGCCCAGCGGGTCGCCCTTCCCGGCGACCCCACCCTGGTCGTTCGCGACGCCGCGGACGACCCCTCCTACTCTCCCGACTAGCCGCGCTCTCCGACCGCGGCCGGTCCGTGCGCCCTGCGCACCGCCGCCCTGCCGACTCCCGGCGGGCGTGCCCTCTTCCCAGGCTCCACAGCCGGGAGACCAGTCCGCGGTCACACGAGCAGTCAGCAGATCTCCTCGTCGACCAAAGGACAGCCGATGACCCAGTCAACCCACCTCCGCCTCGCGGCCCTCGTGGCCACCGGATTCTTCGTCGCCGCCAGCGGCATCGCCCACGCCGATACCACGACCAGCGGTAACGGGTCGATCGGCGGGGGCAACCAGCTGGTCGTCGACGGCGACGTCCCGGTCAACCTCTGCGGGAACGCCATCGCCGTCCTGGGCATCGCCGGAGCCGACTGCACGGGCGGCGACGCCAAGGTGACCGAGGGCGGCACCCCGAAGAACCCGCACCCCGGCTATGACGGCTACGACCCCGAGGAGCCGGGCCAGCCCGGCGAGCCGGGAGAGCCCGGTGAGCCCGGCACCCCCGGTGAGCCCGGCGAGGAGACGCCCGGCGGGGAGACCCCGGGCGAGGAGACTCCGAAGGTTCCGGACCGCGAGGAGGAGGCGGAGGAGCCGTCCCCCTCTCCGTCCCCGTCCCCCTCCCCTTCCGAGGAGCCCTCGCACCCCTCCTCGAAGACGCCCGAGCCCTCCGACCCCGCCTCGCCCAGTGCCCCGACCACCGACGAGCAGCGCCTCGCGGTGACCGGCGCCGACCAGAGCGGCCTCGCCGGACTCCTCGCGGGGGCGGTCCTCGTGATCGCCGCCGGTGCCGGGCTCCTGCTCTTCGGTAAGCGCCGCGGCGCCCGGGCCTGATCAGCCTCCCGGGCCTTCGGGCCCGGGGGTTGACGCGAGTCCCGCAGCACCGGCCGAGGCCAAGTGCTCGGGGTTCACGTCAGCCGCCGTCCCACCAGGGCGGAGCTGATCGACGGGGTGTGGACGTCCTCGCGCAGCCAGCGCAGACGGACTCCGCCCGCACCCACCAGACCGGCAGACCACGCACCGACCAGGTGCGGAGCCGACCGGATGATCCCCGGCCTCGGCCGAAGGCCCGCACCCCACCCAGGGGTGTGGAACGGCCTGTGGCCCGCACACGAACCTTCTCATCAACTCGTTCTCTTGAAAGGACTTCCCACATGCGTAAGTGGGCCAGCACCTCCGCGAAGTCCGTGCTCCTGGCGGCCGGATTCGTCGCCCTGGGCGCGGGCGTGGCCTTCGCCGACAGCGATGTCGCCACCAGCGGCAACGGCTCCGTTCTCGGCGGCAACCAGGCCGTCCTGAACGCGGACGTCCCCGTCAACGTCACCGGCAACGCCGTCGGCGCCGTCGCCGGTATCGCCGGTGCCTCCAGCACCGGCTCGGACGCCAAGGTGATCGACCACCACCACAACGAGGTCCACACCTCGGGCAACGGTTCGATCCTGGGCGGCAACCAGCTGGTCGTCGACGGCGACGTCCCCGTCAACGTCACCGGCAACGCCATCGGCGCGGTCGGCGGCGTCGCGGGTGCCTCCAGCACCGGCAGCGACTCCAAGGTCCTCCAGAACGGGCACGGCCACAAGCACGGCGAGCCCGACGTCGCCACCTCCGGCAACGGCTCCCTCATCGGCGGCAACCAGATCGTCGGCGACCTGGACGTCCCCGTGAACATCTCCGGCAACGCCATCGGCGCGGTCGGCGGCGTCGCGGGCGCGGCCGCCACCGACGCGGACGCGATCGTCCGCCAGAGCCACGCGGCTCCCGGCGTCGAGCACCAGTCCGGCCCGCTGACCGCGACCGACCTGGTCAACGAGGCCGTCAGCAACGCGTCGATCCTGCCCGACACCTCCGGCGTGGACGCGGGCGTGCTGCGCCAGTCCGCCCCGGTCCGCGAGCACCAGTCGATCGCCACCTCCGGCAACGGCTCGCTGCTGGGCGGCAACCAGGCCGTCGTGGACCTGGACGTGCCCGTGAACGTGGCCGGCAACGCGGTCGGCGCGGTCGGCGGGGTCGCGGGTGCGGCCGCCACCGACAGCGACGCCGTCGTCAAGGAGGCCCAGCGCGACATCGCGACCTCCGGCAACGGCTCCGTCCTGGGCGGCAACCAGCTGGTCGCCGACGCCGACGTCCCGGTGAACGTCGCGGGCAACGCCGTGGCCGCCGTCGCGGGTGTCGCGGGCGCCAGCGCCACCGACGCCGACTCCAAGGTCGTGCACCAGAGCGCGGAGACCGAGGCGCAGTCCTCGGCTCTGAACAGCGTCCCCGTGGTCAGCGAGCTGCCCGAGGTGCCCGTCTCCGAGATGCTGCCCGTCAGCTACGACCTGAGCGAGACCGCCGCGCAGTCCGTCCAGGAGCACGCCCCGGAGCGCGCCGCCGAGCTGCCCGAGGCCTCCGAGATCCCGTCCGTCGACCCGGTCGGTGACCTCCTGGGCGCCGCCGGCATCGGCCTGTAGCAACCAGAGCAGGTTCCGGGACGTGCGCGGTGCCGCCTTCGGGCGCTCCGGTACGGTCCGCGGGGCCTGAGCGGGGGGTGTGTCCGTTCGTGGCCACCCGCCGGACCAGGGGTGTGCGGCCTCCCGTTCCGTTATGGAACGCGGTGGACTGCGGGAAGCCGGACCCCCGGTCCCGGCGGCGGTGGCACGGGCCGGCGTCCCCGCGACCGGTACCCCACGAGGTGCCGTGGGCGTTCTGAGTGAAGTGGTGGTGTGTCGCCTCCGCGCTCCCGTTCCGTTATGGAACGCGGTGGACTGCGGGAGGGTGGAGGTGACGACCGTCGAGCTCAGGACGTGAGCCGAGTCCTCCCGGGAATATCCGGGAGGACTCGCCGCATTCTGGAGACGAGACACCCTGGAGCCTCGAAGTGTGAGGCAAGTCACATTATCTGGGTGTTCCGGGTGCTCGCCGGAGGAGGAAACGGTCCGGGGGAGAGCGGCGCCACGGCCGCTGGTCCTGGTTACGGGCCGGTACCGGGTCGGGATGCGCTTATTCTGCGGGTGCCGGTGGGAGGCGGCCCGAGGAACGCTGAGGGCGAGACCCGAGCGAGGGGCCGGGCCCGCTCACCGACGGGGGAGAGCCGGTAGTTCGGTTACTGTCGGTTCCCACGGGAACCGAAGGACCGCGGCCGACAGAACACGTAAGGCTAGACGTAGGGGAAACAGCGTGCCACCCACGAAGGGCAGCGCCGGCAAGAACGGCTCGAAGGACAACGCAAGCCAGGGGGCGGGTACCGCTCTCGTCATCGTCGAGTCACCAGCCAAGGCGAAGACCATCGCCGGGTACCTGGGGCGCGGCTACGTCGTGGAGTCCAGCATCGGTCACATCCGTGACCTGCCCACCAAGGCCGCCGAGATCCCCACCAAGTACCGGAAAGAGCCCTGGGCGCGCCTCGGCGTCGACGTGGACAGCGACTTCGAGCCGCTCTACGTCGTCAACTCCGACAAGAAGGCACACGTCAAGAAGCTCAAGGAGCTCATGGCGGACGCCGACGAACTCCTCCTGGCCACTGATGAGGACCGCGAGGGCGAGGCCATCGCCTGGCACCTGCGCGAAGAGCTCAACCCCAGGATTCCCGTACGCCGGATGGTCTTCAACGAGATCACCAAGGACGCCATCCAGCACGCCGCGAACAACACGCGCGACCTGAACACCCGTCTGGTCAGCGCGCAGGAGACACGGCGCATCCTGGACCGCCTCTACGGCTACGAGGTCTCCCCCGTGCTGTGGAAGAAGGTCATGCCGAAGCTCTCGGCGGGCCGCGTGCAGTCCGTGGCCACCCGCCTGGTGGTCGAGCGCGAGCGCGAGCGCATGGCGTTCACCTCCGCCGAGTACTGGGACATCAAGGCCGTCTTCGACGCCACCGGGACCGGGGCCCCCGACGGCCCCGCCGCCTTCCCCGCCACGCTCTTCTCCGTGGACGGCAAGCGCGTCGCGTCCGGGCGCGACTTCACCCCCCAGGGCACCGTGCGCTCCGACCGCGACGTGCGCCAGCTGGACGAGGCCACAGCCCGGGGTCTGGCCGAGCGCCTGGCCGGGGCCGGGTTCTCCGTGAAGTCGGTGGAGCGCAAGCCCTACCGCCGCTCGCCCTACGCGCCCTTCCGCACCACCACCCTCCAGCAGGAGGCCTCCCGCAAGCTCAACCTGTCCGCGAAGCAGACCATGCAGGTCGCCCAGCGGCTGTACGAGAACGGGTTCATCACCTACATGCGTACCGACAGCACCACGCTGTCGGACAGCGCGGTCAACGCCGCCCGCAACCAGGTGCGGCGCCTGTACGGCGGCGACTACCTGCCGGACAAGCCGCGCGTGTACGCCAAGAAGGTCAAGAACGCGCAGGAGGCCCACGAGGCCATCCGCCCCGCGGGTGAGGCCTTCCGTACCCCCAGCGAGACCCGGCTGAGCGGTCCCGAGCTGCGCCTGTACGACCTCATCTGGAAGCGCACCGTCGCCTCCCAGATGAAGGACGCGGTCGGCGAGTCCGTGTCCGTCCGGATCGAGGGCACCTCCACCGGCGGCGAGGTCGTCGAGTTCGGCGCCAGCGGCAAGGTCATCACCTTCCACGGCTTCCTCAAAGCCTACGTGGAGGGTTCCGACGACCCCGCCGCCGACCTGGACGACCGCGAGCGCCGACTCCCCGCGATGTCCGAGGACGACCAGGTCAAGGCTCAGAGCCTGGAGGCCGAGGGGCACAGCACCCGGCCCCCCGCGCGCTACACCGAGGCGACCCTGGTCAAGGAGCTGGAGGAGCGGGAGATCGGCCGCCCCTCCACCTACGCGTCGATCATCGGCACCATCCTGGACCGCGGGTACGTGTTCAAGAAGGGCACGGCGCTCGTGCCGTCCTTCCTGGCCTTCGCCGTGGTGCAGCTGCTGGAGCGGCACTTCGGCAACCTGGTGGACTACGAGTTCACCGCCCGCCTGGAGGACAGCCTCGACGACATCGCCCGGGGCGAGGCCGAGAGCCTGCCGTGGCTGCGGCGCTTCTACTTCGGCGGCGAGGACGCCGAGGGCAACCAGGAGACGGGGCTCAAGGAACTGGTGGGCGACCACCTCTCCGAGATCGACCCGAAGGAGGTCAGCTCCCTGCCGCTGCCCGGAACCGACATCGTGCTGCGGGTGGGGCGCTACGGCCCCTACCTGGACCGCGAGGGCGTCCGGGTGAACGTGCCGGAGGACCTGGCCCCCGACGAGCTCACCCCGGACAAGGCCGAGGAGCTCTTCGCCCAGCCCAGCGGCGACCGCGAGCTCGGCACCGACCCGGAGACCGGCCGGATGATCGTGGCCAAGTCCGGACGGTACGGCCCCTACGTCACCGAGATCATCCCGGAGCCGGAGGAGCCCGAGGGCGAGACCAAGACCAAGGCGAAGAAGGCCGCGAAGGTCAAGCCGCGCACCAGCTCGCTGCTCAAGGACATGGACCTGGACACGGTCACCCTGGAGGACGCGCTGCGCCTGCTGTCGCTGCCGCGCGTGGTGGGCCAGATCGACGGCGAGGACGTCACCGCCCAGAACGGCCGCTACGGCCCGTACCTGAAGAAGGGCACCGACAGCCGCTCCCTGGAGACCGAGGCGCAGATGTTCACGGTCACCCTGGAGGAGGCCCAGGCGATCTTCGCCCAGCCCAAGCAGCGCGGGCGCCGTGCGGCGGCGCCGCCCCTGCGCGAACTCGGAGAGGACCCGGCGTCGGGTGCCAAGATGGTGATCAAGGACGGCCGCTTCGGCCCCTACGTCACCGACGGGGAGGTCAACGCCTCCCTGCGCAAGGGCGACGAGGTCGAGTCGATCACCGACGAGCGCGCCGCCGAACTGCTGGCCGAGCGCCGGGCCAAGGCCCCCGCCAAGAAGAAGGCCCCGGCCAAGAAGCCCGCCGCCAAGAAGGCCCCGGCCAAGAAGCCCGCCGCCAAGAAGGCCCCGGCCAAGAAGCCCGCGGCGAAGAAGGCGGCGACCACCACGGTGAAGAAGACGGCGGCGAAGAAGCCCGCCGCCAAGAAGACCGGTGAGCCGAGGACCACGGCGAAGAAGAGCACCGACGAGTCCTGACCGGCTCCGGCCGGACCGGCCGCCCACGCCCGGGCGCCCCCTTCGGGGGTGTCCGGGCGCTCGGTTCTCCCGGGCGGGAGCGATCCCCACGGACATGTGACGGATACGCGACCCGGGACCCTGTTCGGGGATGATCTTCCGTACTACGCTGTGTGGCACGGGCGGGCCCACGGAAACGTGCGCGAATCCCGAACGTTTCCCCCGAATGACCTGGACAGGCGAGCACGCCTGTCATTTCCTATCCCCCTCATCGATAATCTTGAGCGCTATGAGCAGATCTGCACCCCTGGGAGCGCCGGCCGAGGCGCAGAACGTCCTCGCGATCACACCCTTCAGAAGGCTGTGGATCTCGCTTTCCCTGTCCAGCCTCGGCGACTGGCTGAGCCTGCTGGCGTTGGTGTCCCTCGCGGCCATCTTCACCGCGGACGGCTCCCCCCTCACCCAGTACCTCGCCGTCGCCGGGGTCGTCGCCGTCAAGCTGGCCCCCGCGATCCTGCTTAGCCCCCTGGCCGGAGCCGTCGCGGACCGTCTGGACCGGCGGTGGACCATGGTCGGCGGCGACGTCCTGCGCGGCCTCCTCTACGCGTCCATCCCCGTGGTCGGCCTGCTGTCCTCCGGTTTCACGCTCCAGTGGCTGTTCGTCGCGAGCCTGCTCGCGGAGATCATCGCCCTGCTGTGGACTCCGGCCCGGGACGCCACCATCCCGACCCTCGTCCCCAAGCGGATGCTCGGTCAGGCCAACCGGCTCACCCTGCTGGCGACCTACGGCGCGGCCCCGGTCGCGGCACTGCTGTTCGCGGTGCTGGCCTCGGTCAGCAACCTGCTGGGCGCGCTCGTGCCGTCCCTGGCCAGCCCCGAGGCGGACGTCTCCCTCTACCTGAACGCCCTCACCTTCTTCGTCGCCGCGATCGTCGTCGCCGGACTGCCGCTGCCCAAGCACACCGTTCCCAAGGGGTCCCTGAGCCCCAACCGCGACGCCAACGTGCTGCACGCCGTCCTGTCCGGCCGCGCGGCGGTCGGCGGCGGCTCGCTCGTGCGCGGCACGGTCGTCGGCCTGGCCGCCACGGCGGCCGCGGGCGGCCTGGTGATCGGCGTGGGCCGGGCACACGTGGAGAACCTCGGCGCGGGCAACGCCGGGTTCGGCGTCATGGTCGCCGCGCTCTTCCTGGGCCTGGGGCTCGGCCTGGTCTCCGGCCCGCGCGTTCTGAAGCAGTTCAGCCGGCGCCGCCTGCTCGGGCTGTCCGTGCTGTTGGCCGCCCTGGCGCTGCTGTTCACCGGGGCCATCGGCGACATGGTGCTCTCCGCCGTCCTGGCCCTCGTCCTGGGAACGGGCGCCGGTCTGGCCTGGGTGACCGGGACGTCCCTGGTCGCCGTGGAGGTCGAGGAGGAGCGGCGCGAGGCGGCGTTCGCGCTCCTGCTCGGCACCGGCAGGCTCGCCCTGCTCACCGCCGCGGTCCTGGCCCCGCTGGCGGCGGGTCTGGCGGGCGACCACGTGGTCCCCCTCGGCGGTCCGCTCAGCTACGACCTGCACGGCAGCGGCCTGGTCCTGATGGTCGGCGGACTCCTCGCCGTCATCGGCGCGGCCGTCGCCTACCAGCAGGCCAACCGGGACGACCCCGAGGCGGGGCCCGGCCTGCTCCCCGAGCTCTTCGCCGCGCTGCGCGGCGTCGCCCCCACCGCCGAAGAGGAGGAGGACGACCGGATCACCGGTGCCTTCATCGTCCTGGAGGGCGGCGAGGGCGCGGGCAAGTCCACCCAGGTGCGCGAGCTCACGGTGTGGCTGCGCGACCAGGGATTCGAGGTGGTGGGAACCCGCCAGCCGGGCGCCACCAAGCTCGGTATGCGCCTGCGGGGCATCCTGCTCGACCGGGAGAACTCGCACATCACCAACCGCGCCGAGGTGCTGCTCTACGCGGCGGACAAGGCAGACCACGTCGAACAGGAGATCCTGCCCGCGCTGCGCCGGGGCGCCGTGGTCATCAGCGACCGCTACGTGGACTCCCTGCTCGCCTACCAGGGCGCCGGGCGCGACCTGGAGGCCGACGACGTCGGCCAGATCAGCGGGTGGGCCACCCAGGGCCTGGTTCCGGACCTCACGGTGCTGCTGGACGTGCGTCCGGAGGACGGGCTGTCACGGCTGGGCGGACCGGCCGACCGCATCGAGTCGGAGTCGGTGGACTTCCACGAGCGGGTCCGCAGGGGCTTCCGCGACCTCGCCGAACAGGCCCCCGACCGTTACCTGGTGCTCGACGCCCGGGAGCCGCGGGAGAAGATCACCCGGGAGATCCAGCGCCGGGTGCGTCCGCTGCTGCCCGACCCGATCGACTCCAGCTCCGAGGCGGTCACCGGCATGATCCCGGTGATCCGCCCCGAGTAGGAGCGGTGCGTACGCGAGGGCTCCTTCCCGTCGGGGAGGGGCCCTCGCGTCGTCCGGGGGAGTCGCGGACCCCGGGCGGGGACCGGACGCTTCCCGCCCGGCGGGACCCGTTCAGGGGAACACGTAGCGGGTCTGGCTGAACACCGGTGCCTTGCCGAAGGCGAAGGCCTTCACCGGGGCGACCCGGACCGTCAGGACCCGGCCCCGGCGCACCGCGTCCGGGAGCCCGAACCAGGTGCCGGTCTCGGCGGTGACGTCGGTCCCGTACTTGTCCTCGTAGGTGCCCGCGACCCGGTCCAGCTCCACCGGGTCGTCCACGGCGACGCCCCGCCCCTCGACGACGACGTCCGGACCGCCCTCCAACGCGTTGTCCCCCGTGTTCACCGCGCAGTGCGGATTCGCGGCCAGGTTGAGGGCCTTGCGCTCCTCACGCCCGGTGCAGAAGTACAGGGCGCCGTCCGTCCACACGCCCAGCAGCGGGGTCGCGTGGGGGCGCCCGTCGGGACGCACCGTCATGACCCAGTACAGGGGTGCCCCGGCCAGGACGGCGCGGGCCCGTTCCCAGGGCGTGGGCGGCGCGTCCGGGCTGCCGAACTCGGGGCAGACCTCGGTGACGGGTGTCGGTTCGCTCATGAAGACCACCTTTCTCTCCCGGACAGACTCGCCGAGGCGGCGGAACTCGTCGCGAAGCCCCGCCGGGGCGGTGGCGCGCGCGGTCCCGGCCGTGCGCGCGCCGGCGCGTCGGTCCCGGGTGGGGGACGGTCGGAGCGGGGGCTGTGGAAAACGGTTCCGGTGTCGGTCGGGACTCCTATTCTGGAACCAGACAATCCATGTGCTCCGGGGGGCAAGCTTGACGGTCTTCGACGACCTCGTCGGCCAGGAGGCGGCGAGCGCGCAGCTGGAACGCGCCGTGGCGGGAGCGGCCGACCTCCTCGCGGGCGGGCGCGGAACCGGCATGACCCACGCCTGGCTGTTCACCGGCCCGCCCGGGTCCGGCCGGGAGGAGGCGGCACGCGCCTTCGCCGCCGCCCTCCAGTGCCGGCAGGGAGGGTGCGGGCACTGCGACTCCTGCCACCAGGTGCTGACCGGGACCCACCCCGACGTCCTGTACGTCCAGCCCAGCGGGCTGAGCTTCGGTGTGGCCGCCACCCGTGACCTCGTGCTCCGCGCCGGCTCCAAGCCCTCCGGCGGCAACTTCCGGATCGTGCTCTTCGAGGACGCCGACCGCGCCACCGAGGCCGCCTCCAACGCGCTCCTCAAGGCCGTGGAGGAGCCCTCGCCGCGCACGGTGTGGCTGCTGTGCACGCCCACCCCGGAGGACCTCCTCATCACCATCCGCTCCCGGTGCCGACTGGTCACCCTGGCCACTCCCGGCACCGGTCGGATCGTCGACGCCCTCGTCCAACGGGACGGCGTCGACAGGACCACCGCCGAGGCGGCCGCCCGCGCCGCCGCGGGCCGGGTCGACCGGGCCCGCCAACTGGCCACCGACCCGCAGGCACGGCGCAGACGCGAGGAGGTCCTGTCCATCCCGGCCGGGCTCGACGGGCTCGGAGCCTGCGTCACCGCGGCCGCTCGGCTGTTCGAGATCGCCGAGGAGGAGTCCAAGGCGCTCACCACGGCGCTCAACGAGAAGGAGCGGGACGAGCTCAAGGCGGCCTTCGGGGAGGGGTCCACCGGCAAGGGTGTGGCCAAGGCGGTGCGCGGCGCGGCGGGCGCGCTCAAGGACCTGGACGAGCGGCAAAAGCGCAGGGCCACACGGATCAAGCGCGACTCCTACGACCGGGCCCTGCTCGACCTGGCCGCCTTCTACCGGGACGTGCTCGCCCTCCAGCTGGGCGCGACGGTGGAGCTGTCCACGGCCGAGCGCTCGGGCGACCTGAGACGCGTCGCCGACTCCGCGACCCCGGAGTCCACACTGCGTAGGATCGACGCGATCATGGCCTGTCGCGGGCGGATCGCCGCGAACGTGCACCCGCAGATCGCCATGGAGGCCATGACCTCCGCGCTCCTGGCCGGATAGGGCCCTGGAGCCCGGGGCCCGCGCGGTCACCGGGAGAATGGTCGGGTCGCGCACCCCAGCGTGACCCTTGGCGGCCGTGGTGCCCCCGCGCGACCACGGTCGGGGGCACACGGGTGCGGCGCGACCCGACCGGTACGGCGGTCCGGGAGCGGGTCCGCCTCCCGGCACGGGTGTTCGGCGGTCACGGGATTCGAGTGAAGGCGGTTACGGGTGGGCACGAGGTATCGGGGTCCGTGGGCGGCACTGCTCGCCGGGACGGTGGTGGTCTCCGGCTGTACGGTCGGCGGTGACGACGACGCGACCGGCGACGGCGGGGACGGCGCCCCGGTGGAGATCGCCGAGCAGGTGCTGGCCTGGGACGAGTGCGAGACCGGTCTGCCCGACAGCGAGTGCGCCGTCTTCGAGGTGCCGCTGGACTACGACGACCCCGACGGCGAGCGGATCGAGATCGCCGTCAAGCGCCTGCCCGCCACGGGCGGGGACGCCACCGGCTCGCTCCTGGTCAACCCCGGCGGCCCCGGCGGTTCCGGCCACGACTTCGTGGACCACGCGCCCTACACCGTGAGCGAGGCGGTGCGGGAGCGCTTCGACGTGGTCGGGTTCGACCCGCGCGGGGTGGGCCGCAGCACCCCGCTGACCTGCCTGGACGCCGAGGGGATCGACGAGTTCCTGGGCACGGACTACGGCGGTGGCGAGGGAGCGGACGACCTCGCCGACCTCGGTCCCGAGGGGCTGGCCGAGATCGAGGCCAACAGCCGGGCGTTCGTCGAGGCCTGCGAGGAGAACGACCCGGACCTCATGCGCAACATCGGCACCGCCGACGTCGCCCGCGACATGGACGTGCTGCGCGGTCTGCTCGGGGACGAGCGGCTCACCTACCTGGGCGCCTCCTACGGCACCCACATCGGCGCGCAGTACGCCGAGCAGTTCCCGGAACGGGTGCGGGCCCTGGTGCTCGACGGCGCCGTCGACCCGAGCCAGGACCAGCTCACCGTGAGCGTGCAACAGGCCACCGGCTTCGAGACGGCGCTGCGCTCCTTCGTGGAGGACTGCCTCACCAGACCCGACTGCCCGCTGGGCGCCCGGGGGAGCACCGTGGACGAGGGCGTGGCCGCCCTGGACGAACTGCTGGCGGGCGCTGCCGAGGAGCCCCTGGCCAACTCCACCGGTGACGGCCGGGAGGTCAACCGGGCCCGCGCCGAACTCGGCGTGCTCGCCGCCCTGTACACGGAGAACTGGTGGCCGCGCGTGCGCGAGGCGCTCACCGACGCGAAGGAGGACGGCGACGGTACCGGCCTGCTCCTGCTCGGCGACGACCTGTACGGGCGCGCCGACCCGGACGAGTACGAGAACTCCACCGCCGCGCTCACCGCGGTGAACTGCTCGGACTCGGTGGCCCCCCGGGACGTGGAGGCCTACGCGGACGCGGCGGCCGAGGCGGCCGAGGAGTCCCCGATGTTCGGACCGATGCTGGCCTGGGGTGCGCTGACCTGCGCGTTCTGGCCGGAGGAGGCGGTGGCTCCGCTGGGGGAGCTCAACGCCGTCGGCGCCGATCCGATCATGGTGGTGGGCACCACGCGTGACTCCGCCACCCCCTACGCCTGGTCCGAGGCGCTCGCCGACCAGCTGGACTCGGGCTTCCTGGTCACCCGCGACGGCGACGGCCACACCGGCTACCGGATGGGCGACGCCTGCGTGGACGCGGTCGTGGACGAGTACCTGCTCGAACTGACCGTGCCCGACGACGGTATGGCCTGCGCCAGCCACCTGGTGGAGGAGGCGGGGTAGCGAAAACCCGGTTCGCGCCACTCGCCGGAGGCGCTAGACTGGTTCCTGCCTCGCCACGCGTACCGCTTGGCGGTGTGCCGCCTTAGCTCAGTCGGCAGAGCGATTCACTCGTAATGAATAGGTCATCGGTTCGATTCCGATAGGCGGCTCCAGCCAGAACGCCACCCCGGTCCGGGGTGGCGTTTCGCGTTGTGGCCACCCCTCGGAACACCGTGGGCGGTGGCGCGGCCCGAGCGTCCCCGGCACCGAGCGGGCGCGGCCGGGCGGTGCGGTGACCCGCCCGGGTGGGCGCCCCGATCGGGACGTGCTCCCTCCTCCCCGTTCGCCCGCGGACGCGTCGGTGAAGGGGCCCTTGGGCCTGCTGTCCGAAGGTTTCTGACCGACCCTGGCCACAGGACTGTGCGTCGTCCCGGGTTCCCGGCCTCCCAGGTGGATACGGTACCTATCGCAGACCCTCCGGCGCGGCGCCGGGGCGATACCCCCATGGGAGTCGATGCATGATCACGGTCCGCGTCTCGAAGACAGATCCCGCCGCCACCCCCTCGCTCGGGAAGGCGGTCCGGGACCACCGTCACGCCGGTGCCGACCTGCACCTGCGCGTCGCCCCGGGCGAGTACGTGGAGCCGCTGGTCATCGGCGTGCGCGGGCGGGTGGTCGTGACCCCCGACGAGGGCGCCGGGACCGTGACGGTGGTCGCGAGCGGCGAGACCAACGTGTTCAACGTGCACGAGGGCGGCAGTCTGGAACTCGAGGGGATCTCGGTGCGTAGCTCCTCCGAGGAGTATCCGCCGCTGTACGTACAGCGCGGGGCCCGGCTCCGGGCGGCGGACTGCGTCTTCACCGCGCCCCGGCGGGTCAACGTCGTGGGCGCCCGGGCGGAGATCGTCGGCTGCCGGTTCGAGGAGAGCGGGCTGCTGTGGGACGGCAGCGAGGGCAGCGTCCGGGAGTGCTACTTCGCCGGGGCGGTGATCGCCGTCCAGGGGCGGTGCAGCCCCAAGGTCAGCGGGACGCTCTTCACCGGGACGCACGACGACTGGCACACCCTGTACGTGGCGGACGCGTCCCCCGAGTTCACCGACTGCGCCCTGGTGGACGGCGGCGGCGTGTACGTGCGCGACGGGGCGCGCGCCGAGTTCACGGACCTGAGGGTCACCGGCTCCTACGACTGGCCGGTGCGGGTCTACGAGCGCTCGAAGGCCACCTTCACCCGGATGGTGGTGGAGGACGCCCGCAAGGAGGACACCGACGCGTTCTTCGTGCACGGGGACTCCGAGGGCACCCTGAACGACTGCGAGATCACCGGAGCCACGCGCACCGGTGTGGCGGTCGAGGGCGGGCGGCTCACCGTCCGGGGGCTGACGGTGACCGGGACCGTCACGGACGCCGTGCTCGTGGACGGCGGACAGGCCGACGTCACCGACCTGCGGTGCAGCCGGATCGGGAAGGCCGCGCTGCTCATCGCGGACGGGGCCAGGGTCACCGTCGCGGGGATGTCGGTGTCGGAGAGCGGCGTGGAGGAGCGCGGCGCCATCGCCTCGGTCCGCTCCCGGTTCGAGGTGAGCGACCTCCGGGTGAGCCGGTGGCACGGCCCGATGGCCATCGTGGTGGGCGGTCGGGGGCACTTCGAGGACATCGTGGGTCACGAGGTGGGTTCGGGCATCCACAGCCGGGAGGACGCCACGCTCACGGTGCGCGGCATGGTGTTGCGGGACGCCCGCGAGGACGGCCTGAACATCCTCGACGGCACCGAGGTCCAGCTCCAGCAGGCCGACCTGTCCGACTGCGGTGAGGACGCCGTCTACGTCCAGGGCGGCCATGTCTCGGTGCACTCCTCGACCCTGTCGGGGAGCGGGGAGCGCGGTATCCGGGTGGGGGAGGGCGGAGTGGCCGCTCTGGAGGACACCGCGATCCGGGACGGTCGCGGCGACGGGGTGATGGTGGAGGAGGGCGGTCGCGTGCGGCTGGTGCGCTGCACCGTGACCGGTAACGACGAGGAGGGCCTGTGGGCCGCGGACAGCGCTTCGGTGTACCTGGAGGAGAGCACCTTCAGCGGCAACCGGGGCGGCGACCTCGACCAGGGCGGGAGCGGGGACCGCGCCGCGGCCCGGGTCGCGGGGACGGGGGGCCGCTCCGACGAGGGTGGGACGGCCGCGCAGGAGCCCGGTGACGCGGTGGTGCGGGACCGGGCCCGCCCGCTGGAGGCGCTGCTCGCCGAACTGGAGGGGCTGGTGGGGTTGGCGCGGGTGAAGAAGGAGGTCCGCGCGCTCGTCAACATCCAGATGGTCAGCGCCAAACGGGTGGAGGCGGGGCTCCCGCCGCTCAACGTCAGCCGCCACCTGGTGCTGGCCGGGCCCCCGGGGTCCGGGCGGGCGACCGTGGCCCGGCTGTACGGCGAGATCCTGCGCTCCCTGGGATTGCTCGGCCAGGGGCATTTCGTGACGGTGACCGGGGACGACCTGGCGGCCGACCACGGCGGCACCGCGCGCGGGACGGAGGCCGTGGTGGAGCGTGCCCGGGGCGGTGTGCTGTTCGTGGCGGACGCGTCCGTGCTGGGGCGGAGTGGTGACGGGCCGGGGCGGGAGGCGGCCGACGCCCTGGCCGGGCTCATGGCGGAGCTCCGTGGCGAGGTGGTCGTGGTCCTGTCCGGAACGCCGGGCGGGATGCGGTCCCTGCTCGACGCCTGTCCGGAGCTGCGGTCCCGGGTGGCCCGTACGGTCGAGTTCGACGGCTACTCCCCGGAGCAGCTCGGCGGGATCTTCGAGGCCATGGCCGGGGCGCACGGCCTCACCCTGGGGGAGGGGACGCGCGAGCTCCTGCTCCGCCACTTCCGCAAGAGGTCCGCGGAGGAGTCGTTCGGCCACGGCCGGGAGGTGCGCGCCGTGTTCGAGGAGGCGCTCCGGGCCCAGTCCGAGCGCATCACGGCGGGTGGCTACCAGACCGTCGCGGACCTCACCCTGCTCCGCCCCGACGACCTGTCCGGCGCGGTGGCCGGGCCCGCCGAGGGGGCGGACCGGACGGTGGACGGCGCCCGGGTGAACGCCCTGTTGGCCGGTCTGGACGCCATGGTGGGGCTCGACGAGGCCAAGCGCCAGGTGCGGGGGATGGCCGAGCTCCTGCGCCGGGCCGGTGCGGCGCGGGGACGGCCCCCGGCGGCACGGCACCTGCTGTTCCAGGGGCCGCCGGGAACGGGCAAGAGCACGGTGGCGCGCCTCTACGGCGAACTGCTGGCCGCACTGGGCGTCCTCGCCCGGGGGCACGTGGTGGAGGCCTCTCCGGCGCGTCTGGCGGGGCCGCCGGGGCAGCGGGGGCCGGGGAGGGTGGCGCGGCGCACGCGCTCCCTGTTCGAGCGGGCGCGCGGGGGCCTGCTGCTGCTGTCCGACGCCGACCTGCTGATCCGGGACCCGGGCGGCGGGAGCGGGGTCGGGCAGGACGTGGCCGACACCCTGTCGCGGCTCATGGAGGAGCACCGGGACGAGGTCGTGGTGGTCGTGTCCGGCCGCGCGCGGGGGGTGGCCGGGTTCCTCGCCGACCATCCGGGGCTGGCCGTGCGGTTCTCGCGGACGGTGGAGTTCTCCCCCTACGGCAGGGAGGAGCTGACGGACCTCTTCGTGGCGATGGCCGAGCGGGCCGACCTGCGGGTCCCGGAGCGGACACGGCGGGCCTTCGCGGCGGCGTTGGGGGTGGACGCCGACGGTTTCGCCGAGGGCAACGGCCACCGGGTGCGGGCGCTGTTCGAGGCCAGTCTGCGTGTGCAGGCGCGGCGGATCGAGGCGGCGGCGCTGTCGGGGGACAGTCCGGACGTGGTGGAACTCCAGACCCTGTTGCCGGAGGACCTCCTGGACGGGGGTCCCGACTTGGCGCAATGATGACTCCGCGTGACGGAGTGTTGTGCCTGTTGTGTCTGATGTGTGGGTAGGTGGGCGGTATGAGCCTGATGTTCATGCTGTTCGCCCTGTTGGGGGCCGTGGTCGTGCTCGGCGGGGGTTCCTACGCCCTGCGCGGTGTCCTGGCCCACATGGAGGCACGCGCGGAGGTCCCGGAGCCCAAACCGCCCCCGAGGGCCGTGCCCGACCCGCACGTGGGCGGATACGTGCCGGTCCGAGGCGGAGCCGACGCACGCCCGGCACCGTCCGCCGGGGCGCCGGACACCGGTCCCGACGACCGGCCCGGCAACGGGCCGCCGTCCGACGCGCTCCCCGGAGACCTGCGCGCGCGGGTGCGCGACCTCGTCGCGCTGGACCGCACCGACGACGCGGTGCGGATGGTGCGGGAGCGCCTCGGCGGGGACGAGCGCCGGGCGCGCGGGCTCGTGCGCGGTCTGGGCGGCGAGGAACGGCCCGCTCTGGAGCCCTGACCGCGGCTCAGAGCCGCTGGCGGTTCTGGACCCAGCCCCAGACGGCGGTCGCGGCGAACAGGAGGCCGCCGATCACCGCGAGCCAGAACAACCCCTTGACCACGATCCCGATGATGGCGAGGAGCAGCCAGACGGCGAGCAGGATCAGGACGAGGTAGAGCATGAGGACTCCCAGGTGTCGGCGTCGCCGGAAGACCTACCCCGACACCCGCTCCCCGAAGCCGTCGGCCCCGTTCAGGGCCAGGTGCCGTCGATCACGGTCCCGTGGTCGGGCCTCTCCCGGTCGAGCCACTCCTGCCGTCCCCGGGCGTGTTCCAGGGCCCACTCCGCCTGCCGGTCGTGCAGTTCCGGAAGGGCCAGGGAGGCGGTCCCGGGGTGGCGGGCACCGATCTCCCCGGCCAGCGCCAACGCGGCCCGGGCGTCGCCCTCCGCGGTGTGCGCGTGCTCCAGGGGCACCCCGTAGTACTCGCACAGGGCACTGAGTGTGCGCCTGCCGCGTCGATAGGGTTCCACGGCCCGGTCGATCACCAGCGGGTCCACGATCGGCTCCGGCGGACGTCCGAGGGCCTCGGCGAGCGGGCTCAGGCCGTGGCGGCGCCGTTCGGCGTCGAGTACGGCGAGGTCGAACGGCGCGTTGAACACGACCAGTCCGAGCCCCCGCCCCAGGTGTTCGGCCAGCACCTTCGTGAGCTCCTCCAGACACTCCGCCGCGGGGCGCCCCTCGGCGCGCGCCCGCTCGGTGCTGACGCCGTGCACGGCCACCGCCCCGGCGGGGATCTCCTTCTCACCGGGGTCGATCAGCCAGGTGCGTCGACCGCCCCTGGCGTCCGTGACGGCGGCCGACACCAGGAAGGCCGTGGCGGGGTCGGGGGAGGAGGTCTCGGTGTCGAACCCGAGCAGGTCGGAGGTGTGCCAGCCGGGATGGTCGCCGCGCGCGGGCGGAACCGGGCGGGGCTCGTGCTCGGCACAGTGGGTGAGCCAGCGCGCCGCGCCCTTCACGACGAACCCCTCCCCGGCCACGACCCGGACCGAACAGGTGACACAGGTACCGGCGTAGCGGTTGCGCATGGGTTCCTCCCCCGACCGGGCGGGCCCCGGTTCCTACCTCTCCACCGCTGTGAGCAGCGGCGATTCGAGTCCATCGTAGGCGCGGAGGGTGGCGTCCCGGGGTGGATGGGGGGCGGGACACAGGGGACGGGTGTGTGCGGATGCCCTTTTCGGGGGAGGTGAAGGGGCATGAGTCTGGAAGAGGCGTCACGTCAGCTGGAAGCCACCATCCACGACGCGCGGGTCGCGTTCGACTGCATCCTGCTGGAGGAACTGGACCGGGCGCACACCAACGCGATCACCGCGCGGGCCGCCGTGGACGCGGCCGAACAGGCCATCCGCGTGGAGCTGGAGAGGCGTACGGCGGAGGAGAAGGAACAGGCCGACACCCCCGAATGACCGGAGGGCCACACGATTCCCGGGCTGTGGATATCGAACACGTTTTCGAACAGCGGGTATGCTGGGGGGCATGCCCGATCAGTCCCTGACATCGGACTGGCCCGCGAGTGTGCACCCACCCGGGTCGGACTCCTTCGAGCAGACGGCCCTGGAGTGGCTGTTCGATCACGTGCCCGCCGACTACCGGCTGCACGGGGTCCTGCGCCGCCATCCCTTGGCGCTCTCCCGGCTGGCGCGCCAGTACGTCGCCGCGACACTGGACGCGGCCCGGGAGGGGTACCGCACGGCCCGCGTGGACCTACGCGACCGGCTTCCGCCGCACGCCCTCGACCAGGTGATGAACGCCTATCTCGCCGAGGGGCGGCGCACGGCCGAGGTCCTGCGCGCGGTCGAGGCCGTGGACGGGGCACTGCGCGCCGCCGAGCCGCGTCGGGGGCACGATGAGTGAACCCCCGCCCCGCTCCGGGAGACGAAGACGCTCAGACGCTCACCCGGACCACCACGGCCACCTCGTCGCCCGTGTTCACCAGGTGGTGGTGGCCCTGCCGGGAGGCGCCCCCCACCACGCGGGTACGGCCGACGGACAACTCGGCGGCGGCGCGCATCTGGCCGGCGGCACCGGAGGTGATCAGGTGGGCCCTCCCGCTGACCAGGTGCAGCACCTCCATGCCGTGCGCGTGGTCGGAGTGGCGGGCCGGACCGGGAACGAAGCTGTTGGGTTCGAGGGCCACCGTGGTCACCCGGAAGCGGCCGCCCACGTGTCGGCGGGCGCTGCGCGGGGCGGGCTGCCAACGGCCCCGGCGGGTCGGCCACAGGGTCGGCCGGCGCAGCGAGGCGGCGGCGCCGCGCGCCGCGGTGACCAACTGCCCCACCGTCGGCAGACGGCGTTCCACCAGGTGGGCGTAGCCGGAGGTGCGCCCGGCGTCGACCACGTCCCCGATCCCGTCGAGGGAGACCGACGCGGTGCGCGGGCCGGGCGCGGACGGGGAGGTTCCGGGACGAACGGAGGTCGAGGCCAGGACCTGCTGGGGCATCGTGGGAAGATCCTTCACGTGTACGCTGCCCGGTCCGGCGACCGGGACGGCGGGGGTGTCGTCAACGGGCCCCGGAGATACCGGGGCGGCAGGGGCGGCCACACCGAACGCACGTTCGGAGAGCACAATCACCCTGGTGGTGTTCGCTCGCGGACCGGTCACACCGAAGGGTGGAGGCCGCTCACGGACTGGTCGGTCGGGGTCGGTCGGGACAGACCCCTCGGAAACGACTCAGCGACGACAACACGGACACGCCGCACGGGCCAGGTGGCAGGAGACCCAGGGGGTCGTACGAGCCGTGGCGTCGGTGCGGGTGCGCGGATACATGAACGTAAGGAGACCAGCAAAGTCGGTGGCGCGTCAAGCGAACGCCGGGAATCGTGCGTGTCGGACCACGTACCGGTCCGCCCGGAACGTGTTGCGGGCGGCGTCCCGTGGTGGTGACATGTGGAGCCCGAGAACACGGCGCGTCCGCCGATCCGGAGTCCATCCCCCAGAACAGCCGTAGCGACAGGAGTGGCAGTGCAGCCGTCCGTCCCCAGAGGGCAGCCTTGACCCCCGAGGCTCAGGGCCGGTGGGCGCGTGTCCTGGTGCGCGCCCTCGTGGTGGTCGCCGCCGGTGTGATGGCGCTCGGATTCCTGGGCCCCGGGGCCGCGCTGCTGGTCGCCTTCCTGACCGCCCTCACCCACGTGCTGCTGTGGGCCCGCACCCGCTACGCGGGGTTCCTCTTCACGGACGCCGGGGA
This sequence comes from Nocardiopsis sp. NPDC006938, assembly GCF_042869555.1. Lineage (NCBI taxonomy): Bacteria > Bacillati > Actinomycetota > Actinomycetes > Streptosporangiales > Nocardiopsidaceae > Nocardiopsis > Nocardiopsis sp. NPDC006938. Next base: position 42,416 of record NZ_JBIAGA010000006.1, read on the forward strand.
CGAACCCCCGGCAGGGCGGGACGACCCCGGGGGACCGCCCCGGGAAACATCGGACTGAGGTCACACCGGCCCGCGCCGGGCCTCCTCCGCGCAGGTCGGAGCCGGTGGCGCCGGGCACGGAAGGTGTCCTTCGCGGCGAGCCGTGGGGCGCGGGGCCGCGCGCGGCGTAGATTCTAGGTCTATGACGGACCGGGACCTCCTGCACGCCCTGCGCTTCGACCGGGCCGACACCTCGGACACCTACGCGAAGCTCCTCGACGCCTACGGGGACGAGCTGTACCGGCGGTGCATCCTGGTCCTGCGCGACCGGGACGCCGCCCACGTCGTCCTGCGTGACACCCTGATCGTCGCCCGCGCGCACATCGGGCGCCTGCGCGACACCGACCGGCTGAGGGAGTGGCTGCACGCCCTCGCCGAGGCCGAGTGCGCCCGCCACCTGGCGCACCACCGGGTCCACGGCGACGCCCGGCCGCTGCTGCTGCCGGAGCGCACCGACCTGGTCCGGGAGCGGGTGCTCAACGGGGTGAGCGGGCCCGGTTTGGCCGGGTACCGCACCCACGTGGCGGCCCGCGCCGCCCGGTTCGGTCGTGACGGGTTCCCCCGGCTCCCCGTCTCCGGGAACCTCGCCGACGGGCCGGTGTCACCACTGTCCTTCGTCATCGCCGTACTGTGCGCGCTGCTGGTGCTGGCCCTGGCCGGGTACGCGCTGACCCGGGACCCGGGACGCGAGCTGGGCACGGACGCGCCGCAGATCGCCGGGGCCTCCTGATCCCGGACACGGCGAAGGCCCGGCGGGAGGAACCCGTCCGGGCCTTCGGCACCGGGACCGCCTGCTACTGGTCCTCGTTGGTGATGTGCGAGGAGTCGCCGTGCGCACCGGCCTCCTCGGCGCGCTTCACCGACGCGATGATCTCCTGCTCGGCCTCGTGGCGGCCGACCCAGCTGGCGCCCTCGACGGACTTGCCGGGCTCCAGGTCCTTGTACACCGTGAAGAAGTGCTCGATCTCCAGGCGCTCGAACTCGTTCACGTGGTGAATGTCACGCAGGTGCTCCTGGCGCGGGTCCGTCGCCGGGACGCACAGCAGCTTGTCGTCACCGCCCGCCTCGTCGCGCATGCGGAACATGCCGATGGCGCGCGCCCGGATCAGGCAGCCCGGGAAGGTCGGGGCCTTGAGCAGGACAAGGGCGTCCAGGGGGTCGCCGTCCTCGCCGAGTGTCCCCTCGACGAAACCGTAGTCGGCGGGGTAGGTGGTGGAGGTGAACAGCATGCGGTCGAGACGGATACGACCGGTCTCGTGGTCCACCTCGTACTTGTTGCGCTCCCCCTTGGGGATCTCGATCGTAACGTCGAATTCCATGCTGATCTCGGCTCCCAATGCGACTAATGTCGCCGTATAACTAACAACGTCAGGCCGCGACACCGACGGAAGGCAGGTCCCCGGGTGCGACGGGTACGAGGCGAGGTGTTCCTCGCGCTGGCCCTGCTCAACATATTCGTGCTGATCACCGGGTTGGTCGCCCTGGACGTGATCGAGGCACGACCGCTGTCGGCGGTGCCCAACCCCGTCACGCGCGCCGACGGCGTGGCGGCGGTTGCGTCCACGTCCCCGACCCCGGCGGACCCGGGTCGGATCGCGGACATTCTTGATGATCCCATGTCATCGTCCGGGCTCGAGGAGGGCCTGTCGGGTTACGTCGTGGACGGTGTGACCGGACAGACGCTCTTCGAGCGCGACGCGGACACACCGGTGACCCCGGCGTCGACGACGAAGATCGCCACGGCCGTCGCCGTCCTGGACGCCGTCGGCCCCGACCACAGGCTGCGCACCGAGGTGTACCTCGACGCGGAGGAGGACCGGGTGGTGCTGCGCGGAGGGGGCGACGTGATGCTGACGGCGACCGCCGACTCCGCAGCCTACCCGCAGGTAGCCACACTGGAGGAGCTGGCCGGGGACACCGCCGCGGCCCTGGCCGCCACCGGCGCGGAGACCGTCTCCGTCGGCTACGACGACTCGTTCTTCACCGGTCCGGACACCGCTCCCGGGTGGAAGCCCAACTACGTCACCGAGGGCAGCACGGCCACCATCCACGCCCTGATGATCGACAGCGGCAGGGTCGACCCCGACGTGTCCACGCGCTCCCCGAACCCGCCGCTGGCGGCCGCCGAGGCCTTCGCCGACCAGTTGCAGAAGGCGGGCGTGAGCGTGCGGGACTCCCCCGAGGAGGCCAGCGCCGCCGGAGAGCCGATCGCCTCCGTTGACTCGGCCCCCATGAGCAACCTGGTCGAGTTCATGATGCTCGCCAGCGACAACAACATGGCCGAGTCCCTCGGCCGGATCACCGCCCTGGAGACCGGGGAGGAGCCCGACCACGCCGGGGCCGCCGCAGCCACGGAGCGGGTCCTGGACGGGTTGGGGATCGAGGGGGTCCGGCTCTCCGACAACAGCGGCCTGAGCACCGAGAACCGCATCACCCCGCGCGCCCTGGTCCAGCTGGTCAAGGCCGCCGCCGACGACCCGCGCCTCAACGCCACCGTCACCGGTCTGCCCACCGCCCACTCCACGGGCACGTTGGCCGGGCGCTACTCGGAGTACTCCAGCTCCCACGCGGCCGCGGGGCTGGTGCGCGGCAAGACCGGGACGCTCGACGGGGTCAGCACCCTGGCCGGGACCATCCACGACCAGGAGGGCAACGTGTTCGTGTTCGCCCTGATGGCCAACAGCCCCGGAGCCACCGGCCCGCAGCTGGACACGCTGGCGGCCGCCCTCAGCCAGTGCGGGTGCGGCTGACCCGTGGCTGGGGAGGGTGAATCGGGCGGTCTCAGGGGTATCCCGGGGTCTGCCCTGAAATACCGCCCTGATCCCCGTGCCCCCGGGCGCCGCGTGGGTAGGCTGACCGTGTGACTGTGATCGACTGGGACGTAGCCGTCAACACCGGTGTCCGCCTCGTGCGCCCTGGGCCGCAGGTGGACCTGTCCGACGCGAGGCAGGCCGTGGTGCAGTTGCGCGAGCTCTCCACCGTGGCCGCCGGGCACGTGCGCGACTTCACCGGAATGAACCCCCTCGAACCCTCGGGGCCCGCGGTCATCGTCGACCGTCCGGGGTGGATTCGAGCCAACGTCGACGGGTTTCGGGTGGTACTCGAACCCGTCCTGGAACAGATGGGCGCCGACCGGCTGAACAACGGCCCGGCAGGGAACCTGACCAGCGCGGTCGGTTCGCGGATCACCGGGGTGCAGCTCGGGGCGGTCCTGGCCTACCTGGCCGGGCGGGTCCTCGGCCAGTACGAGCTCTTCCTGCCGCCGGACCCGGACGGCCACGCGCCGACCGGGCGCCTGACCCTCGTGGCGCCCAACATCGTCAACACCGAACGCGAGCTGGGCGTCGACCCGCGCGACTTCCGTCTGTGGGTGTGCCTGCACGAGGAGACGCACCGCATGCAGTTCACGGCCACGCCGTGGCTGCGCGGGCACGTCCAGGACCTCATGCGGGAACTCCTGTTGTCCACGGAGATGGACGCCTCCGACCTCATCGACCGGCTGCGCCAGGCGGGCGAGGCGGTGGCGGACGCCGTGCGCGGCGGCGAGGGCAACCTCCTCACCGCCTTCCAGACCCCGGAGCAGAGCGCCCTGATGGACCGGGTCACCGCCGTCATGAGCCTGGCCGAGGGCCACGGCGACTACGTGATGGACGCCGTGGGGCCCGACGTCGTCCCCTCGGTGGAGACCATCCGCAGCCGCTTCCAGCGGCGGCGCGAGACCGTCAACCCGCTCGACCGGATCATGCGCCAGCTCCTGGGCATGGACCTGAAGATGAAGCAGTACGAGGAGGGCGCTGCCTTCGTGCGGCAGGTCGTCGCCCAGGTCGGCATGGCCGACTTCAACCGGGTGTGGACCTCGCCCGAGACCCTGCCCACCCTGGAGGAGATCCGCAGCCCCTCCCAGTGGATCGAACGGGTCGTGCGCCCCGCAGCCATCACCGAGTGAGCGGGCCGCCCCCCGCCGTGGCCGCCGTCCGCTCGGCGGTCCGGCGGGCGCTGTCCGGGCTGCCCGAGGGCACCACGGCGCTGGTCGCGTGCAGCGGCGGGGCCGACTCGCTGGCCCTGGCCGGGGCACTGGCCTTCGAGGCCCCCCGACTGGGGGTGCCGGCGGGCGGTGTCACCGTCGACCACGGTCTCCAGGAGGGCTCCGACGAACGCGCCGGGACCGTCGCCAAGGTCCTGGGCGGCCTCGGCCTGGACCCCGTACGCGCGGTCGCCGTGCGTGTGGGCGGGCGGGGCGGGCCCGAGGCCGCCGCCCGGCGGGCCCGCTACGACGCCCTCGACGCCGTCGTGGCCGAGCTGCGGCCCGCGGTGGTCCTGCTCGGCCACACCCTCGACGACCAGGCCGAGACCGTGCTGCTCGGTCTGGCCCGGGGGTCGGGGGCCCGTTCCCTGGCGGGTATGGCCCCCCGCACGGGTGCCTACCTGCGCCCCCTGCTCGACCTGGACCGCGCCACCGTCCGCGAGGCCTGCTCCCTCATGGGGCTGAGCCCGTGGGAGGACCCGCACAACCACGACCCCCGCTTCGCCCGGTCCCGGGTGCGCCACGAGGCGCTGCCCGCCCTGGAGGCCGCGCTGGGCCCGGGGATCGCGGCCGCCCTCGCCCGAACCGCGACCCTGCTGCGCGCGGACGCCGACACCCTCGACGCGCTCGCGGCCGACCTGCACGGACGAGCCCGCGAGGGCGGCCCGGGCCTGGCCGTGGGCGTGCTGGAGGGGGCCGGACCCGCGCTGCGCACCCGGGTGCTGCGCCGGGCGGCGCTGGAGTCGGGGTGCCCGGCCAGCGCCCTCAACGCACGTCACGTACGTGAGCTGGATCGCCTCGTCACCGCGTGGCGGGGACAGGCCCACATCGACCTGCCCGGCGGGGTTCGGGGGCGTCGCGACGCTGGTCGGATCGTCTTCGGGGGCTGAGGCGGCGGGCTCCGGACAGCCGGTCGGGCGCCGTGGCCTCGTTCGGCACGTTTATCCTGGTTGCCGCAAACGGGGAACCCAGCAGCGAGGACGTGAGCGTGGACGCTAAGGACATGGGCGAGGACCTGGAGAAGGTCCTGGTCACCGAGGAAGAGATCAGGACGCGCCTGGCCGAGCTGGGAGAGCGGATCGACGCCGACTACGCGGGCCGCGACCTGCTGATCGTCGGTGTGCTCAAGGGCGCCGTCATGGTCATGGCCGACCTGGCGCGGGCACTGCACACCCCCGTCTCCATGGACTGGATGGCGGTGTCCTCCTACGGTGCCGGGACCACCTCCTCGGGTGTCGTGCGCATCCTCAAGGACCTGGAGACCGACATCAAGGACCGCGACGTCCTGATCGTCGAGGACGTCATCGACTCGGGCCTGACCCTGTCCTGGCTGGTCGGCAACCTGAGGTCGCGCGGCCCGCGGTCGGTGGAGATCTGCACCATGGTGCGCAAGCCCCTCGCCTTCGACGTCGACCTCGACGTCAAGTACATCGGCTTCGACCTGCCCAACGAGTTCATCATCGGCTACGGGCTCGACTACGCCGAGAAGTACCGCAACCTGCCGTTCATCGGCACCCTCGCGCCGCACGTCTACGAGAAGTAGCGTCCGGGCCGCCGTGCGGGCCCCGCACGGCGGCAGCGGGAACAACGGAACGGGTCGCCGTCGTTGCGTTCATGACGGCCCCGTCACCGGCCCGAGCGGTGTGCCCGCTCCGCACGGCGAGGTGTACCGTCGAATATCCCGGCGTTTTCGCAGGGAGCACGTGTCCGATAGGTCCTGCTTCGGAAAGTCCTCTGGGGCGGGCGGCCTGGTCAGGAGGGACGGACCCGACAGGGTTCCGCTCACATGAATCTGAAGCGTTTTTTCCGCGGCCCGTGGATTTGGCTACTGGCTGTCGGCCTCATGCTCGTCATCGGTTTCCGCGTGTTCGACGTGGGCGCCGGGCCCCAGCCCGAGGAAGCGGACATCTCGACGGTCTACCAGCTCATCGAGCAGGACCAGGTGGACAACGCCGAGATCGTCGACCGCGACCAGCGCATCCGGCTGACCACGGTCGACGAGGACATCTACGAGGCCTACTGGGTCGAGGGGCAGGGCCTGCAGCTGGCCGACATGCTCCTGGAGTCCAGCGAGAAGCCCGACACCAACCTCAAGTCCTACGAGGTCTCGGTGGCGACCACGCCCATCTGGACCACGGCCCTGTTCAGCCTCCTGCCGCTGATCATCATCATCGTCATCTTCTGGTTCATCTTCAGCCAGATGCAGGGCGGCGGCTCCCGGGTGATGCAGTTCGGCAAGTCCAAGGCCAAGCTCATCACCAAGGACACCCCGAAGAACACCTTCGAGGACGTGGCCGGTGCCGACGAGGCCATCGAGGAACTCCACGAGATCAAGGAGTTCCTCCAGAACGCGGAGAAGTTCAAGTCCATGGGGGCCAAGATCCCCAAGGGCGTCCTGCTCATGGGCCCGCCCGGAACCGGTAAGACCCTCCTGGCCCGCGCCGTCGCGGGCGAGGCCGGAGTGCCGTTCTACTCGATCTCCGGTTCGGACTTCGTCGAGATGTTCGTGGGTGTGGGCGCCTCGCGCGTACGCGACCTGTTCGAGCAGGCCAAGGCCAACGCCCCCGCGATCATCTTCATCGACGAGATCGACGCCGTGGGCCGCCACCGCGGTGCGGGCATGGGCGGCGGACACGACGAGCGCGAGCAGACCCTCAACCAGATGCTGGTCGAGATGGACGGCTTCGACGTCAAGGGCGGCGTCATCCTGATCGCCGCCACCAACCGCCCCGACATCCTGGACCCGGCGCTGCTGCGCCCCGGCCGCTTCGACCGCCAGGTCGTCGTGGACCGCCCGGACATGGACGGCCGCAAGGACATCCTCGCCGTGCACGCCAAGGGCAAGCCCATGGCCGATGACGTCGACTTCGCCGTCATCGCCCGCCAGACCTCCGGGATGACCGGTGCCGACCTGGCCAACGTCATCAACGAGGGCGCGCTGCTCTCGGCCCGCGCGGACAGCAAGGTCATCACCCACGCCGTCCTGGAGGAGGCGATCGAGCGCGTGATGGCCGGCCCCGAGCGCAAGACCCGGGTGATGTCGGACCGCGAGAAGAAGGTCATCGCCTACCACGAGGGCGGTCACGCCCTGGTCGGCCACGCGCTGCCCAACGCCGACCCGGTCCACAAGATCACGATCCTGCCGCGCGGCCGCGCCCTCGGCTACACGATGTCCGTGCCGACCGAGGACAAGTTCCTCACCTCGCGCTCGCAGATGATGGACCAGCTGGCCATGATGCTGGGCGGTCGCGCGGCCGAGGAGCTGGTCTTCCACGAGCCCACCACCGGGGCCGGGAACGACATCGACAAGGCCACCAACCTGGCCCGCAACATGGTCACCGAGTACGGCATGAGCGAGCGCCTGGGCGCCCGCAAGTTCGGCTCGGGCAACACCGAGCCGTTCCTGGGCCGGGAGATGTCCCACGCCCGCGAGTACTCCGAGGAGATCGCCTCCCTCATCGACGAGGAGGTGCGCCGCCTCATCGAGTCCGCGCACGACGAGGCCTACGAGGTCCTGGTCGAGTACCGGGACGTCCTCGACGAACTCGTGGTGCAGCTCCTGGAGAAGGAGACGCTCACCAAGACGCAGGTGCTGGAGATCTTCGAGCCGGTCCGCAAGCGCCCCGCGCGCGGTTCCTACACCGGCTACGGCAAGCGGCTGCCCTCCGACCGGCCCCCGGTCCGCTCCAAGAAGGAGCTGGCGGAGCTGAACGGCTCCGACGTGCCGAGCCCCTCCAGCAACGGTCGGCACCCGGAGCCGACCACCCACACAGAAGGAGACCAGGCGTGAGCTCGGACCTGCCTGCCAGACCCGTGGACCGCGAACGCATCGAGCACGCGGTTCGGGAGATCCTCATCGCGATCGGGGAGGACCCCGACCGCGACGGCCTCACCAAGACCCCCGAGCGGGTCGCCCGGGCCTACGAGGAGCAGTTCTCCGGTCTGGGTCAGAAGCCCGGTGACGTCCTCACCACGGTCTTCGAGGCCGACCACGAGGAAATGGTCCTGGTCAAGGACATCGAGCTGTACTCGACCTGCGAGCACCACCTGGTGCCGTTCTTCGGGGTCGCGCACGTGGGGTACATCCCGGGTGCGCACGGCAGGATCACGGGGCTGAGCAAGTTCGCCCGCCTCGTGGACGTGTACGCGCGCCGGCCGCAGGTGCAGGAGCGCCTGACCGGGCAGGTCGCCGACGCCATCATGGAGTACCTCGACCCGCGCGGCGTGATCGTGGTCGTGGAGGCCGAGCACCTGTGCATGACCATGCGCGGGGTGCGCAAGCCCGGCGCGAAGACGGTCACCTCCGCCGTGCGGGGCATCTTCCGTAGCAGCGACCGCACCCGCTCCGAGGTCATGAGCCTCATCCTCGACCAGCGCTGACCGCGCTCCGGGGGCGCGTCGGGCGTCGACGCCCACACCACCCGAGGGGCCGGGGGCCGTGTGCCCCCGGCCCCTCGGCGTGCGCGTAGGGTGATGCGCATGGCGCCGAAACACACACTTCCGGGGCTGCCCGACCGAGGGCGGTGCCTGGTCATGGGGGTCGTGAACGTCACCCCCGACTCCTTCTCCGACGGCGGGTCGTGGTTCGATCCCGAGCGTGCGATCGAACACGGGCTGCGCCTCGTCGAGGAGGGCGCGGACATCGTCGACGTGGGCGGTGAGTCGACCCGCCCGGGCGCCCAACGGGTCTCGGCCCCGGAGGAGCTGCGCCGGATCGAACCGGTGGTGCGCGAGCTCTCCGCGCGCGGGGTCCCGGTCAGCGTCGACACGATGCGGGCCGAGGTCGCGGCCAGCGCCGTCGAGGCCGGTGCCGTGCTCGTCAACGACGTCAGCGGCGGCCTGGCCGATCCCGAGATGGCTCGACTCGTCGCATCTTCCGGTGTCGCCTACGTGTTGATGCACTGGCGTGGGCATAGTCATGACATGCAGAGCCGTGCCGTGTACACGGATGTCGTCCAGGAGGTCCTCGATGAGCTCCGCGACCGTATGGAGGCCATGATCAGCGCAGGTGTCGACCCCGGTCAGATCGTCCTTGATCCGGGACTGGGATTCTCCAAGCGCCCGGAACAGGCGCACAACTGGGCGCTGCTGCGGAACCTCGACCGGTTCCACGAACTGGGCCGTCCCGTCCTGGTGGCGGGATCACGCAAACGCTTCCTCAGCCGTCTCCTCGGAGACGCCAAGGGCGAGGACCGCCCCTTCGTCGAGTGCGATGCCGCCACCGCGGCCGTGACCACCCTGTCAGCCGACCGCGGCGCCTGGGCGGTGCGGGTGCACGACGTCCGTCCGAACGCCGACGCGGTACGTGTGGCGGCGGCCTGGTCGGACGGCGGGGCCGCTCTCGTCGAGGGCCGGGACCACACCGTGGGCCGGGGGGACGCGTGAAGTCCCGCCAGGAGGTCATGGAGCGCGTCGCCGAGGCCAACGCGCAGTTCTACAGCGCCATCGAGAACGGCGACATCGACCTGATGCGCACCGTGTGGGCGGAGGAGCACGAGGCCCCCGACCTGGTGTGCGTCAACCCCGGCTGGCCGCTGTTGCGCGGCCGCACCGAGATCATGCGCGCCTGGTCGCTGATCATGGCCAACGTCACCTACATCCAGTACGTGCTCACGGAGACGCACATCGGTGTGGGGGGCGACATCGCCATGGTCACCTGTGAGGAGAACGTGCTCACGGCGGAGGACGGCAGCCCGGGGTTCGTGGCTGGCGGGCAGGTGGTCACCACCAACCTGTTCGTCGACACCGACCAGGGGTGGCGGCTGTGGTCGCACCACGCCTCCCCGGTGCTCATGGAGGACGACGACGAGGCGGAGGACGAGGAGTGATGCGGGACCGCGTCGAGCTGCGCGGCCTGCGGGCCCGCGGCCACCACGGGGTGTACGACTTCGAGCGCCGCGAGGGGCAGGACTTCCTCGTGGACGCCGTGCTGTACCTGGACACCGCCCCCGCGGCGGCCAGTGACGACGTCGGCGACACCGTGCACTACGGGGAGTTGGCCGACCGGCTGGTCGCCGTGGTCACCGGAGACCCGGTGAACCTGATCGAGACCCTGGCCGAGCGGCTGGCCGGTGTGTGCCTGGCCGAGCCCCTGGTGGAGGGCGTGGAACTGACGGTGCACAAGCCGTCGGCGCCCATCGAGCACGAGTTCGCGGACGTCGCGGTCACCGTCACCCGGGGGAGGCGGGGCGCGTGGTGAGGGCGCCGGCGACGCGTGCGGTGCTCTCGCTGGGCTCCAACCTGGGGGACCGGCGGGCGGCGCTCCAGGGCGCCGTGGACCTGCTGGCGGCGGGGGAGGGCGTCACCCCGGTGGCGGTCTCGCCGGTCTACGAGACCGCGCCGGTCGGCGGTCCGGACCAGGGCGCCTTCCTCAACGCCGTCCTGGTGGTGGACACCACGGGCACGCCCGCCGACCTGCTGGAGGCGGCCCGGTCGGCCGAACGCGCCTTCGAGCGGGTGCGCGAGGTCCGGTGGGGGCCGCGCACCCTGGACGTGGACGTGATCGCCTTCGGCGACCTGACCGACGACGACCCGGAGCTGACCCTGCCGCATCCGCGCGCCCACGAGCGCGCGTTCGTGCTGCGCCCGTGGCTGGACACGGACCCCGGAGCGGTCGTGCCCGGCCGGGCGCCGGTCGCGGTCCTGCTGGCCTCGGTGGAGGAAGCGGACCCCGAGGGGGAACAGGCGCTGACCGTCCGGGACGACCTGCGGTTGCGGCTGCCGGGGGAGGCCGTAGGTGTCCGGTGAGGGCGGGGGCACGCTCGCGCCGACGGGGTGGCGTGTCCCCTCACTGCTGGCACTCCTGGGGGCCCTGCTGGGGCTGGTGGTCGCCAACACGGTGAGCGGGTTGCCGCTCATGCCGTGGTCGGCCGTCCCGACCCTGCTGCTGCTCGCCCTCGCGGAGGGGTTCACCGCGGGCCGGACCGCGCGCCGCATCCGCCGCGCGCCGGGGACCGAACCGATGGAGCCGCTCAGCGCGGCCCGCCTGCTGGCCCTGGCCAAGTCGAGCGCGCTGTTCGCCTCGCTGGCGGCGGGGTACTTCGCCGGTACGGCCCTGGCCGTCTCCGACCGGTTGGAGCTGCCCAGCCACCGCGAGGTGTTCCTGACGGCGCTCGGTACGGCGCTGGCCGCCGGTCTGCTGTTGGCCGCCGCCCTCTACCTGGAGCACGCCTGCCGGGTGCCGGAGGACGACGACCCGGACCGCGACGACACTCCCGGCCACGCGTAGGAGCCGAGCTGGCGGGGCGCGACCGGCAGGGGGACGTCACGCACCGGTCCGGGTTCCGGCCGAGCCGTTTCGGGCGGGTCCGGTCCGCTGATGGTTGACTGAGTCCGTGGACACCAGTGAACCGACACCGCCGCCGGAGGGGGCCCAGCCGCCGCCCCGCCCCGTGGACGCCGCCTTCGCCGCCCCGGGGGACACCTCCTGGACCCGGGTTCCGGTCGCCCTGGCCTGGTACCGCCGTCTGGTGACGGCCGCGGGCTGCCTGGCCGTCGGCGCGGCCGGCGCGCTGCTCCTGTTGTTGTGGGGACAGACCGTGTCGGCCGCCGTCTGGGGGGCTCTGTCGGTGGGGGCCGCCGCCGTGCTGTGGTCGCTCGCCGGGCGGTTCCAGCGTTCCTGGGGCTACGCGGAGGGGCCCGCCGAGCTGTACCTGACCTTCGGGGTGCTGGTGCGGCAGCTGGTGGTCGTCCCCTACGGCCGGATGCAGGTCGTGGACGTCACGACCGACCTGTTGGAACAGGCGCTGGGCATCGCGACCGTGCGGGTGCGCACCGCCGCGAGCACGGCGGACACACGGGTGGTGGGACTTCCGCTGGCCGACGCGGTGCGGTTGCGCGACCGGCTCGCGGCGCGCAGCGAGACCTTCTCCACGGGGCTGTAAGTGCACGGACCACCGCAGCAGGGACCAGGACCGCACGGGCCGCACGGCGCGTACCCGTCCGTGCCGCCGACGCCACCGACCGTCCGGGGCCCGGGGGCGTGGCCACGGCGCGGCTGGGGGCCTCCGCCGCCGCCCCGGCGGTACGACCCGGCGGACGACGTCACCCGGGGCGTGTTCCGGTCGCACTGGCTCCTCGTCCCGTTCCAGGTCATCGGGGTCACCCTGGTGTTCGTGGCGCTGATCGGCCCGATCCTCACCCAGTTCGGCATCGCGTGGGTGTTCGTCCTGGCCGTGGCCGTGGTGTTCGGTTCGCTCGCGTACACGCTGCCCGCCTGGTGGTACGGCTCCTTCGGGCTGCGCGAGGACCACCTGGTGGTGCACAGCGGGCTGCTCCTGCGCAGTTCCCGCGAGATCCCGCTGAGTCGCCTCCAGGCGGTGGACGTGGTGCGCCCGCTCCTGATGCAGGTGTTCGGTCTGGCCGAGCTGCGGGTGGAGCTGGCCGGTGGCGACGGGAGCGCCATCCGGTTGCGCTTCCTGCGCCGCGAGGTGGCCGAGCGGCTGCGTGCCGCGGTGCTGGCGCACGCCGCCGGTCTGCCGGGGCGTGCCCCCGAGGCGCCGGAGTGGCCCTTCTACCGGCTGCCCTTCCCCCTGCTCCTCGGGGCGCTGACCTTCCGTGTCCCGGTGCTGCTGTCGTTCGTCCTGCTGTTCCTGCTCCTCACCGCGTACGCGGCCTTCGGCGAGCCGGGGGCGCTGGCCGGGGCGGTTCCGCTGGTCCTCGGTCTGTCGCGCTACTACTGGGGCCCGTTGGCGCGTTACACGGACTTCTACGCGTCGTCGTCCTCCGACGGGCTGCGGCTGCGGTACGGGATGTTCCAGCGCCGGATGCAGACGGTGCCGCCCGGTCGGGTGCAGGCCGTACGGGTGGTGGAGCCACTGCTCTGGCGGGCGCTGGGGGTGGCCCGTGTCGAGGCGACGGTGGCCGGATACGCGGGCGCGCGCCAGGGCGACTCGTCGGTGCTGTTGCCGGTGGCGCCACGGGGGAGGGCCTTCACCCTGGTGAACGAGGTGTTCCCGGACAGCGAGGCGGCGCGGGTGCCGCTGGTGGAGAACCACTCCCCGCTGCCGCACGCGGTGGGGGCGGACGAGCGGTTGTTCGTGAGCGTGCGCGGGGCGCTGTGCCGGGTGACGGAGGTCGTCCCGGTGGAGCGGATGCAGGGGCTGCGGCTGTCCGCCGGGCCGATCGCGCAGCTGAGGGGCAGGGTCACCGTGGACGTGGACACGCCCCCGGGGCCGGTCGCGGCGCGCGCGGTGGACCGGGAGGCGGTCGAGGGGCGCCGTCTCCTGGACGCTCTGACGCAGTACGGAAGACGGGCGCGGGTGCCGTCCGCGGGAACGGAACGGTGGGCGACACGGGCCACCATGCACGGAGGGTCGGTGACCAGGCGGGACGAGGGTGGTGCATCGGCGGGGACGAGCGGCGACACCCCCGAGGCGTGAGAGTGGCGTGTGTCACATTGAGGGGGTGTTGGGGCTCCGGTTCGTGGTCGCAAGTCCGACATGTCTTCTCACTCCTGGTGATACCTCCAGTTCAGGAGAGCAAAAAACTTTCGCGTTCTGGCTACGTGCGGCGACGGAGTATGGCTAAATAGTGGTGAACACGTTGAGTGTTCACTGTCATACACATCGTCAACGTTATCGACCGGTTGGCGCCCCCGCTGGCCGGTCTGACGGGAGAAAACACATGCTGAAGAAGGCCTTCGCCGCCACGGCCATCGCCGCTGCCGCTGGTAGCGTCCTGTTCGCCGGCACTCCTGCCATGGCCAACAGCAACGTCTTCACCTCCGGCAACGGCGGCATCCTGAGCGGCAACCAGGCCGTGGTGGACGTCGACGCGCCGATCAACGTCTGCGGCAACTCCATCTCCATCCTGGGCATCTCCGGGGCGAACTGCACCAACTCCGGCGCCACCGTGAAGAACTGGTAGCAGGTCTGACTTCCCGGCCCGCCCGGGCGGGGGTGTCCGGCCGGAGACGTCCCGGCTGATCCGACCCGGTCCAGGGCCAGCGAGCTTTCCGCGCAGGGGCGCCACTCCGTGACGATGGAGTGGCGCCCTTTCTCGTGCCCCGGGCACACGGCCCGCCCCGGCACGGTGACCGCCCGGAACCAGGGTTGGAGGCGGACTGCAATCCCCGAGGTCGGTGACGCTGTGCGCACGCCGAGGGGGCCGAAGTCCCCAACTTTGCCCCGATCGAACCCGGGACGTTCCCTCGCTCTGAGTGACGGGACGCCGATGTTCCGTGATGAATGCAGCTCAGCGCATGTTCACGCCGCTCCTTCGTCGGTAGCGTCTCTCTCGGCGTCCCCCCGGACGCCGCTCCAGAGTCACTACGAGTCCGGTCGGTCCCCCGCCCGGACACTGAAGGAGACCAGTAGTGCTGAAGAAGACGCTCGCCACCGGTGCCGTGCTCCTCGCCTCCGCCGGGGTCCTCCTCTCCGCCGCCCCCGCCTCGGCACACGCGGGTGCCTGGACCTCGAACCACGGCTCCAACGCCAGCGGCAACATCGCCTACATCAACGACCTGGAGGCGGAGAACGAGGGCTGCGGCAACTCCAACGCCGTCCTCGGCCAGTCCCTCGGCTCCTGCTTCAACTCCGGGATCATCATCCAGAAGTGACCCCCGGCGGCGGGCCCCCTCGCCCGCCGCTCCCGGGACACCCGGCCGCCCCTCCCCCTCACCGGGGGCGGGGCGGCTGGTCAGCGCCCGGGGAGGGCTATCGTGTGCTCAGAGCGCGGTGCGGAGTGAAGCGGACGCACCGGACCACGAGGGGACACGGTTCATGGAGACGACGGAGGGGCGTCCCGCCCGCCTGCGCGTCGGCGTCATCGGGGCGGGCCGGGTCGGCTCCGTCCTGGGAGCCGCCCTGGCACGGGCCGGCCACAGGGTCGTGGCGGCCTCCGCGGTCTCCGACGCCTCACGAGCCAGGGTCGAGCAACGGCTCCCCGGCGCCCGTATCCTCGAACCCGCCCAGGTGGCGGAGGCCAGCGACCTCGTCCTGCTGACCGTCCCCGACGACGCCCTGCCCGACCTCGTCGAAGGCCTGGCCTCGACCGGCACGGACCTGCGTGGCACGATCCTCGCCCACGCCAGCGGCGCCCACGGGTACGGCGTCCTGACCCCCGCCACGGTCGTCGGCGCGCTCCCCCTGGCCCTGCACCCGGCCATGACCTTCACCGGCCGCGACGAGGACGTCGAACGCCTCGTGAACTGCGCGTTCGGGGTGACCGCGCCCGAGCAGCTCCGCCCCATCGCCGAGGCCCTGGTGGTCGAGATGGGCGCCGAACCGGTGTGGATCGCCGAGGACAAGCGCACCCTCTACCACGCGGCCCTGGCCGGCGGGGCGAACCACCTGGTCACGCTGGTCGCCGACAGCGCGTCCCTGCTCAGCGCCGCCGGGGTCCCCGAACCCGGACGGATGCTCGCCCCCATGCTGAGCGCGGCCCTGGACAACGCCCTGCGCCTGGGAATCCACGGTCTCAGCGGGCCGGTCCTGCGCGGCGACGCGGGGACCGTGGCCGGTCACGTCGAGCAGCTGCGCGAGCACGCCCCCGAGAGCGTGGCCAGCTACGTCGAGCTGGCCCGCCTCACCGCCGACCGCGCCATCAACGCCGGGATGCTCAGGCCCGAGGACGCCGTCCGACTGCTGGACGTCCTGCGCCGCTGACCCGTCGCGGCACCGGCACACCACGAAGGAGAAGCATGACCGACCCCGCTCCGCGCGCACGCGTCGGCGGCCCGCTCGTCGTTCGCACCCCCGAAGAGCTCCGCCGCGCCCTGGCCGACGCGGGCCGGGTGGGGCTGGTCCCCACCATGGGGGCCCTCCACGGCGGCCACCGCAGCCTCATGCGCCTGGCCCGCGAACGCGTCGACACCCTCGTGGTCAGCGTCTTCGTCAACCCGCTCCAGTTCGGTCCGGACGAGGACCTGGACCGGTACCCGCGCGACCTGCCCGGCGACACCCGCCTGTGCGGCGAGGAGGGCGTGGACGTGGTCTTCGCCCCCGAGACCGCCACCATGTACCCGCGCCCGCAGATGGTCACCGTGGACGCCGGGGCCATGGGCGACCGCCTGGAGGGCGCCTCCCGCCCCGGCCACTTCACCGGCGTCCTCACCGTGGTCACCAAGCTCTTCCAGCTGGTCCGCCCGGACCTCGCGGTCTTCGGGGCCAAGGACGCCCAGCAGATCGCCCTGGTCCGGCGCATGGTCGCCGATCTCGACCTCCCCGTGGAGATCGTCGGAGCCCCCACCCTGCGCGACCCCGACGGTCTGGCCTCCTCCAGCCGCAACGTCTACCTCTCGGAGCGGGACCGCGTCAGCGCCCTCTCCCTGTCGCGCGCGCTCGCGGCGGGAGCCGACGCGGCTCCCGAGGGAGCCGAAGCGGTCCGCGCGGCCGCCCAAGCCGTCCTGGACGAGGCCGCCGGGGCCGTCCCGCCGGTCGAGCTCGACTACCTCGCCCTGGTCGACCCGGCGACCTTCGCCGACGCCGCCGACGACCACCGGGGCGAGGCGGTCCTGGCCGTCGCCGCCCGGGTGGGCCCGACCCGGCTCATCGACAACGTGACGGTCACCCTCCGGCCGTGACCGCCCCCTCCCCGCCACGGTCCTCCCGGCCGTCCGCCGCCCTCGGAAGAGAAACCCGATGACTCCTGCCAGACAGACCCGGATCGAGGCCCCCGAACCGGGGTGGACCGTGCACGCCGACGTGGCCGTGGTGGGCTCGGGTATCGCCGGACTGAGCACCGCCCTGCGCTACGTGCGCGCGACCTCGGCGGGCCGGGTCGTCCTGGTCACCAAGGACCGGCTCTCCACCGGTTCCACGGCCTACGCCCAGGGCGGCATCGCCGCGGCCATGGCACCCGAGGACGGGCCGGTCGCCCACATGGTCGACACCCTCCTGGCCGGGGCGGGGATGTGCGACCCGCACGCGGTGCACGTCCTGGCCACCGAGGGGCCCGACGCGCTGCGCTGGCTCATCTCCCTCGGAGCCGAGTTCGACCGGGAGGACGACGGCGCTCTGTCCCTCACCCGTGAGGGCGGCCACCGGGCCGACCGGGTGGCCCACGCGGGCGGCGACGCCACCGGAGCCGAGATCCAGCGGGCGCTGGTCCAGGCGGTGCTGTCGGAGGAGCGGATCGAGGTCGTCGAACACGCCGTGGCACTGGACGCGCTGCGCGATCCGGTCGGCGGCGCGGTGTGCGGTGCCACCCTCCACGTCATGGGCGAGGGGGAGCGCGACGGGGTCGGCGCGGTCCTGGCCCCCGCCCTCGTGCTGGCCACCGGCGGCATGGGCCAGGTGTTCGCGGCCACCACCAACCCGACGGTGTCCACCGGTGACGGGCTCGCGCTGGCCGCCCGGGCCGGGGCCCGCCTGCGCGACCTGGAGTTCATCCAGTTCCACCCGACCGTCCTCTGGCTCGGCCCGCACGCGCGCGGCCGCCAGCCCCTGGTCTCCGAGGCCCTCAGGGGCGAGGGCGCCTACCTCGTGGACGCCGAGGGCCGACGGATCATGGAGGGCGTCCACGAGCTCGGCGACCTCGCCCCCCGCGACGTCGTCGCACGCACCATCGCCCGGACCATGGCCGAACAGGGCACCGACCACGTGTACCTGGAGACCCGCCACTTCGGCCGTAGCACCTGGGAACGCCGCTTCCCGACCATCCTGGCCTCCTGCCGCGACCACGGCATCGACCCGCTCTCCGAGGTCATCCCGGTGGCCCCGGCCGCGCACTACGCCTCCGGCGGGGTCGAGACCGACATCGACGGGCGCACCGGGGTCCCCGGCCTGTGGGCGGTGGGTGAGGTCGCCCGCACCGGCGTGCACGGCGCCAACCGCCTGGCCTCCAACTCCCTCCTGGAGGGGCTGGTCTACGCCGACCGGATCGCCGCCCGCCTGGCCGACCAGACCCGGGACCGCGAACAGACGCGGGCCGGCGAACAGACGCGGGCCGGACGGTCCGTCGCGGGGGCCATGACCACGGGTGCCACCGCGCCCCTGGCCGACCCGGACACCACCGCCACCGTCCGCGCCCTGATGTCCCGCGACGCCGGGGTCCTGCGCACCGGCGAGGGCCTGGCCGCGCTCGTCGACCGGCTCGACGCCCTGGCGGTGCCCGCCGAACCGGTCGCCCCCGGTGTCGCCGCCTGGGAGGCCACCAACCTGCTCACCGTGGCCCGCCTCGTGGCCGCGGCGGCGCTGCGCCGTACCGAGAGCCGCGGCGCGCACCAGCGCGCCGACACACCCGAACCCCGACCCGAGCTGCGTGTGCGGCCCGTGGTCGTCCGACTGGAAGGGGACACGATCGTGACCACCGACGAGATCCGGGAGCCCTCCCTGCCGCCCGCCCTCGTGTCCGAGCTCGACGCCATCGTCTTCCCGCTCGCCCAGCCCGACCCCTCTCCGGAGGCGCGCGCCGAGTTCGCGCTCCCGTGGACCGCCCCCCACCAGTCCCACGTCGACACCGTCCGCCGAGCCCTCGCCGAGGACCTCACCGCCGGTCCCCGGATCGACGTCACCACCGTGGCCACCATCCCCGCCGACCAGGTCCGCACCGCCCACGTCGTGGCCCGCGCGGACGGCACGGTCAGCGGGCTCGCGCTCGCCGAACTCGTGTTCTGGACGGTGGCCGAGGGCGCTGTGGAGGTCAGCCGGCAGGCCGAGGACGGGGACTCCGTCAAGCGCGGCGACGTGCTCATGACCGTCACCGCCCGCACCCGCGACCTGCTCACCGCCGAGCGCACCGCGCTCAACCTGCTCACCCACATGTCCGGTATCGCGACCGCCACCCGCGCCTGGGTGGACGCCGTCGCCGGTACCGGGGCGCGGATCAGGGACAGCCGCAAGACCACACCGGGGCTGCGCGCGCTCGACAAGTACGCGGTCCGCTGCGGGGGCGGGGTGAACCACCGCTACTGCCTCAGCGACGCCGGACTGGTCAAGGACAACCACGTGGTCGCCGCCGGGGGTGTGGGCGAGGCGGTCCGCGCCATCCGCTCGCGCTTCCCGGACCTGCCCCTGGAGGTCGAGGTCGACCGGGTCGACCAGATCGAGGACGCGCTGGCCGCGGGTGCGGAGGAGATCCTGCTGGACAACTTTTCCGTGGAGCGGCTGACCGAGGCCGTGGCCCTCGTGGACGGCCGGGCCCGCCTGGAGTCCAGCGGCGGCCTCACCCTCGACACGGCGGCCGACGTCGCCGCCACCGGGGTCGACTACCTGGCGGTGGGCGCGCTCACCCACTCCAGCCCCGCACTGGATATCGCGCTCGACCTGTCGTGAGGGGCGCGCTTGGTGGAAGATTCCTTGGGTACACACCAATTCGACCAGTGAGGCCCCCAGAATGCTGCTCGCGATCGACGTCGGCAACTCCGAGACGGTCTTCGGTCTGTTCGACTCCGAGGACCTCGTCGAACACTGGAGGGTGGGCACCGACACCCGGCGCACGGCCGACGAGTGGGCGGTGGTCCTGCGCGGGCTCATCGACGGCAGCTCCCTGAGAGACCCGGGCGAGGTCGACGGCATCGCGATGTGCTGCACGGTGCCGTCCGTCCAGCACGAGATGCGGGACATGTTCCGGCGCCACTTCGGCGACCTGCCCGCCGTGATCGTCGAGCCCGGGGTGAAGACGGGCGTCCCCATCCGCACGGACAACCCCAAGGAGGTCGGCAGCGACCGGATCATCAACACGCTGGCCGCCAGCCACCTCTACGGGGGTCCCAGTGTGGTGGTGGACTTCGGTACCGCGACCACCTTCGACGCGGTCAGCGTCAAGGGCGAGTACGTGGGCGGGGCGATCGCACCGGGCATCGACATCTCGGTGGACGCCCTCTCCCGGCGCGGGGCACAGCTGCACATGGTCGAGATCGTGCGGCCGCGCTCGGCCATCGCCAAGAACACCACCGAGGCGCTGCGCTCGGGCATCGTCTTCGGGTTCGCCGGACAGGTCGACGGGATCGTGGACCGCATGGTCACGGAGCTCACGGACCGCCCCGACGACGTGACGGTGGTGGCCACCGGCGGCCTGGCCCCGACGGTGGTCGGCGAGTGCGAGACGGTCGACGTCCACGAACCCTGGCTCACCCTCACCGGGCTGCGCCTGGTCTTCGAGCGCAACGCGGGCTGACCCCCGGGGTGGGCGGCCCCCGCGCCCACCCCGCCGAGCGGAGTCCGTACGTCGCGGGGGCGCCCGCTCGCGGTGCTTCCGGGCGCCCCGGCGCCGGTAGGATCGGGGCCGTGAATGACACGCACGACGACTATGACGACCTGCCCGAACAGATGCGGGTCCGGCGGCAGAAGCTGGACCGTCTCCGGGAGGAGGGCACCGACCCCTTCCCCGCGAACTACCCGCGGACGACGTCGATCGGTCCCGTGCGTGAGAAACACCAGGGACTCGAACCCGACACCCACACGGGGGCGCGGGTCGCCATCGCGGGCCGCGTCATGCTCTACCGCTCCGGCGGCAAGCTGTGCTTCGCGACCCTGCGCGACGAGACCGGTGACGTGCAGGTCATGCTGTCCCTGGACCAGGTGGGCAAGGAGAGCCTGGACGCCTGGAAGGCCGACGTCGACCTCGGCGACCACGTGGGCGTGGAGGGCGAGGTCATCACCTCCCGCCGGGGCGAGCTGTCCATCCTGGTGAGCGACTGGACGCTGACGGCCAAGTGCCTGCGTCCGCTCCCGGAGAAGCACAAGGGCCTCACCGACCCCGAGGCCCGGGTGCGCCAGCGCTACGTGGACCTCATCGTCAACCCCGAGTCGCAGCAGATGGTGCGCAGCCGTTCGGCCGCCATCCGGGCGATCCGGGAGGGGCTGAGCGCCCGCGACTACATCGAGGTCGAGACCCCGATGCTCATGCGCGTGCACGGCGGCGCCACCGCGCGCCCGTTCGTCACGCACATCAACGCCTACGACATGGACCTGTACCTGCGCATCGCGCCCGAGCTGTCGCTGAAGCGCCTGGTCGTGGGCGGCCTGGAGAAGGTCTTCGAGGTCAACCGGAACTTCCGGAACGAGGGCGCGGACTCCACGCACAACCCCGAGTTCACGATGCTGGAGTTCTACCAGGCCTACGCCGACTACGACGACGTGGCCCAGGTGACCCGCGAGCTCATCCAGGAGGCCGCCCGCGCGGTCTTCGGCTCCACCACGATCGAGCGCGACGGGGAGACCTTCGACCTCGGTGGCGAGTGGCCGCGGATCACCCTGTACGGCGCGGTCTCCGAGGCCCTTGGGGCCGAGGTGACCCCGAGGACGCCGGTCGAGGAGGTCCGTCTCCTGGCCGAGGCCAAGGGGGTCGAGTACAGCCACGAGTGGGGCCCGGGCAAGCTGGTCGAGCACGTCTTCGAGGAGCTGGTGGAGCACACGCTCGTCCAGCCCACGTTCGTGTGCGACTTCCCGCTGGAGACCAGCCCGCTCACCCGTCAGCATCGCGAGGACCCGCTGCTCACCGAGAAGTGGGACCTGATCGGATTCGGGATGGAGCTCGGCACGGGCTTCTCCGAGCTGGTGGACCCGGTCGAGCAGCGCCGTCGCCTGACCGAGCAGTCGCTGATGGCCGCCGACGGCGACCCCGAGGCGATGCAGCTCGACGAGGACTTCCTGCGGGCCCTGGAGTACGGGATGCCGCCGACCGGCGGTGTGGGGATCGGCATCGACCGCCTCCTGATGGCCTTCACGGGTAAGAACATTCGGGAAACGGTGCTCTTCCCCATCGTGAAGCCCTCCGGCGCGTAGCCGGAGGCCTCTGCGGAGGCGGTATCGGCTTCGGCCAGAATTTGACGATGGCATGACCGGAAGACCGGTTCGGGGGCCGTCGCACCACAGGTGCGGCGGCCCCGTCTCATGGGACCACCCGGGGCGGAAATGTGGCGGAGACCACGAGATTCGCCTCACTTAACGGTCAGACGACACAAACCGCCCGACAGGACGGGATGTCCCGCGAGGTAGAGACCAGTTTTTCCCGAGGAAGTCGAGTTACCGACGACCGGCCATTGTTGAAGATTGTTTACGCAGGTCAGGATGGGGAGGATATTTCCCGACCCGCGAAGGAGTGACTCTGGGGCTTTGCCTCATCACACATGGTCATTTATTGGGCCTTGACGGTATCATCCGCTCCGCCTAGCGTGCTGAGGGCGGACTTCGGTCCGCGAGTTTGCCGAAGTGTTCGAGAACGACGGTGAGCCGGGGCCCGGGTCGAGACACGATCCGCGGACCCGCCGCACGCGTACCCATGACGTGGCCTGTCCGTCCCAGGCCGCGACGCCCCCGGGTCCGTGCGTCTCGTGCTCCCCTCCGACCCCCACCCCTGTGCCAGAGGGGCCGCCGGGGGACGGTCGGGGTGTCTGGGACTCGCCCGCGCCGACAGCCAGTCGACGCACTCGACCCCTCGGTGACGAGTTGATGTTCCGCACTCACATGGATGAGGGAGGACGGAGTGGAACAGGCCACACTCGTACGACGTACCGTTGAGGACCCGAACACCCACGCGCCGCGGGAGCACAGGGAGAACGTGGTTCCCCTTCAGGCCCGGTCGAGGGAGAACGCGTTCAACGGTTCCTACACCCCGGTCGAGCTGAGCCACGAGGAACTCGAGCTGCTCGCCGAGATCGCCACCGGTGTCACCACCGAGGTGGCGGCACGGCACCTCGAACTCAGCGCCCGGACCCTACGGCGTCGCATCCGCAACATCTGCGACGTGCTGGGAGTGAACACACCCATCGAGGCGGTCGTGTGGGCCGCGCGGCGCCAGCTCATCTGATCTGACGCCACCCGGCCGACACCGGGAGACACCGCGGGCATACCGGCCCGGCAGGGCCCTGCCCTCCCACCCGACGAGGAGCGTTTCGGGGGGAGGCCGCATGGGCGTAGTCTGGTCCGGCTATGCCCGTTCGTCATGTCCGGGTACGTCGCGCCAGGACGCGCGACGTGACCCACATCCGCCGCCTCGTCGACACCTACTCCGTCGACCGCCGCGTGCTCTCCAAGAGCACCGTCAACCTCTACGAGGACATCCAGGAGTTCCGGGTGGCCGAGGCGGAGGACGTCCCCGACCCGCAGGCGGGCGACCCCGCTCCGGTGGGCGGTCCCCGCGTGGTCGGCTGCGGCGCCCTGCACGTCCTCTGGGAGGACCTGGCGGAGGTGCGCACCGTCGCCGTGGACCCCTCCCTGCGCGGTTTCGGCGTCGGACACCGAATCGTGACCGAACTGCTGGACACCGCCCGCGAGTTGGGCGTACGCCGTGTGTTCTGTCTGACATTCGAGACCGGTTTCTTCGCCAAACACGGCTTTGCCCCGATCCAGGGCACCCCGGTCCCGTTCCGCGTCTACGAGGAACTCCTGCGTTCCTATGACGAGGGCGTGGCCGAATTCCTCGACCTGGAGCGGGTCAAACCCAACACCCTGGGGAACACCCGGATGCTTGTGCACCTGGACGAGGCCCCGGCCGGCGCGCCCGGCTAAAGCTTTTGGGAGGCGGCTTAGGGTGGGCCTCGCCTTCGTAACGGATCTCCACATCGTCGCTGATGGTCGTAGGTCCTTAACCGCACCGGGTGGTATGGATGTGGAACAAGGCAGGTAATGTGTACCTGCGCCCGTCGGGATCACCGGTTCCCCGGTGAAGTGACGACGGGACGTTCGGCGCCCCGGATTAGTGGGACGCCGTCTGCGATGGGCCGACTCCGTGACGGAGGCCTTCCGCGCGGCGACGGAACAGTCGATCGGACATTGGCCACCATCCGGCTTTGCGGGGCCGTCTTCGGTACATCCGGTGTCATGCCGAGGGCAAACGATGTCTATGATGTCTGGTATGCGTTTGCCCGGCGGTGCCGGAGCGCCATCCCCCAGGGCAGTCCCGACACTGAGTCGGGTATTTGCTGCAATAAGTAACAACCAGGAAGGGTAGGCCGCTTCGATGGGTGACTTTTTGTCATCGGTGCTTCCCCCTGGACTGATCGACGTATTGTCCGCGCTCATCCCGCCCGTGGTTGTCGCGACCGTGTTCTGTGCCTTCGTCATCAAGCTGCTGCGCAAGGAGATGGCGCCGCGCAGGATGGACGGAAGCCTGGTCAGCGACGAGGCGAAGGATGAGGAGGCCGGGGCCGACAACGGCGCGGCCGGGGTCGACCAGACCAAGGCGGCGAACGAGACGCCGATTGCCCAGGGTGGGGAACGCGCCGAATCCGACGTTCGTTAGATACGGTGCCCCGCTGAACCCGGTCCCCGGTACCAACAGTGCTGGGGGGCCAGCGTGTGCGGGCCGACTCACAGGCCCCGCGCTGCTCCGGCGACCCCGAATCCGGCCGCCCCGGGCCGAGGTGATTTCTGGCACGCCGGGAATTGTCTTTCGCGTTCGCGCGAGATAGCTTTATATTCAGGTGTGGAGACACCGCTCTGCTGAAAGGTTTGATTCCATGGCACAGAAGGTCCAGGTTTTCCTGGTCGATGACCTCGACGGCGGCGAGGCCGAGGAGACGGTGACGTTCGGTCTCGATGGATCGACGTACGAAATCGACCTCAGCGCGGGTAATGCCGCCAAGCTCCGCGAGGCCCTTACTCCGTTCGTCGAGGCCTCCCGCAAGGCCCCCGCGAAGCAGGCTCGCGGTACCGCTCGTCGCGGTACCCGGAATGCTCCCAGCCGCGAGCGCAGCGCCGAGATTCGCGCCTGGGCGAAGGCCGCCGGGAAGCCCGTCAATGAGCGTGGCCGTATCCCCGCTGCCATCGTCGCCGAATACGAGGCCATCAAGGGTTAGGTTTACGCCGTCCGACCCGCCGGAATAGGGGTGGGTCCAGATCGACATTTCGCCCCGCGCGGCGCCGTATCGGCGTCCGCATCCCGTTCGTCCCGAGGCCCGTTCTCCGGGCCTGTGACACCGGGGCGGCAAGGGGCAACCCCGGGGGCGTGAGGCCCTGCGGGGCGGACCCCGGCCCGACGCCGGGGAGGTGTCCGACCCGGATTCGCGATCCCCGCCGCCGACGGCGAGGGGCGGTGCGGGTGGAGTGACACGCCCGGGACCCGCGTCCCGCGAGACGTTCGCGGTCGCGCCGGTGCGACGGCGCGCGGCACGGTCCGCGTCGCCGAGTGAGGGGCCCGCGAGCGCGAGGAGCCGACCCCGGCCCAACCGTCGGGGTGGGGCGCCCACGGGCCGACCGGGGAAGACCGGGTCACTCCGGGAGATGGTCCGGTCCATTTCCGCTTGAAGAACAACACGGCTTCCGCTTGTTCGCTAAGAGCCGATAATCGGGCTTACGCACGTGCGGCCCGGGCACTCTCGTGATGGAGGGGAGTCCCGGGCCGTTCGCCTTCGGCGTACAGGGAAATCTGACGCCCCAATTGGTAGTTGGATGTTGGGTGAACGCCCTATCGTCGGGGAAAGTCTCTGGCACGGACGGCTGCGGTCGGCCGTACGGAGACGTCCACCCTGTCGGCATCCGCCGTCGGGTGGGCGGGTGCGACAGTGCTCCCCGGGGCGGTTAATCCCTGTGGGGCCTATATGCGGAAGAGTCGGGTCGGTCGTCACCGTCCCTGCCTGACCGCTCTGTAGAGGAGCGACGAGACATGTTCGAGAGGTTTACCGACCGCGCGCGGCGAGTGGTGGTTCTGGCTCAGGAAGAGGCCAGGATGCTCAACCACAACTACATCGGTACGGAGCACATCCTGCTCGGCCTCATCCATGAGGGTGAGGGTGTCGCCGCCAAGGCTCTGGAAAGCCTTGGTATCAGCCTCGAAGCGGTTCGGCAGCAGGTCGAGGAGATCATCGGTCAGGGCCAGCAGGCGCCGTCGGGTCACATTCCCTTCACCCCGCGCGCCAAGAAGGTCCTTGAGCTGTCGCTGCGCGAGGCGCTTCAGCTCGGCCACAACTACATCGGTACCGAGCACATACTGCTGGGCCTGATCCGCGAGGGCGAGGGCGTCGCCGCCCAGGTCCTCGTGAAGCTCGGGGCGGACCTCAACCGCGTCCGCCAGCAGGTCATCCAGCTGCTGCACGGGTACCAGGGCAAGGAGCCGCAGGCCACCGGCGCCTCCTCCGAGTCCACCCCCTCCACCTCGCTGGTGCTGGACCAGTTCGGCCGCAACCTGACGCAGGCCGCGCGCGAGTCCAAGCTCGACCCGGTCATCGGCCGGGACAAGGAAATCGAGCGCGTCATGCAGGTGCTCTCACGGCGCACCAAGAACAACCCGGTGCTCATCGGTGAGCCCGGTGTCGGTAAGACCGCCGTGGTCGAGGGCCTGGCCCAGAAGATCGTCAAGGGCGAGATCCCCGAGACGCTCAAGGACAAGCAGCTGTACACGCTGGACCTGGGCGCCCTGGTCGCGGGCAGCCGCTACCGCGGTGACTTCGAGGAGCGCCTGAAGAAGGTACTCAAGGAGATCCGCACCCGCGGCGACATCATCCTGTTCATCGACGAGCTGCACACGCTGGTCGGAGCGGGCGCGGCGGAGGGTGCCATAGACGCCGCCTCCATCCTGAAGCCCATGCTGGCCCGGGGTGAGCTCCAGACCATCGGCGCGACCACGCTCGACGAGTACCGCAAGTACCTGGAGAAGGACGCCGCGCTGGAGCGCCGCTTCCAGCCGATCCAGGTGGACGAGCCGACGATCACGCACGCCATCGAGATCCTCAAGGGCCTGCGCGACCGTTACGAGGCGCACCACCGCGTGTCCATCACCGACAGCGCCCTGGTGGCCGCCGCGCAGCTGGCGGACCGCTACATCAGCGACCGCTTCCTGCCGGACAAGGCGATCGACCTCATCGACGAGGCCGGTTCGCGGATGCGCATCCGCCGGATGACCGCGCCGCCGGACCTGCGCGAGTTCGACGAGAAGATCGCCGGTGTGCGCCGCGACAAGGAGTCGGCGATCGACGAGCAGGACTTCGAGAAGGCCGCGTCCCTGCGCGACGACGAGAAGCAACTGCTCAACAAGAAGGCGCAGCGGGAGAAGGAGTGGAAGGCCGGCGACATGGACGTCGTGGCCGAGGTCGACGAGGAGCTCATCGCCGAGGTCCTGGCCGCCTCCACCGGTATCCCGGTCTTCAAGCTGACCGAGGAGGAGAGCTCGCGCCTGCTGCGCATGGAGGACGAGCTGCACCGCCGGGTCATCGGCCAGGAGGACGCCATCAAGGCGCTCTCCCAGGCGATCCGCCGTACCCGCGCCGGTCTGAAGGACCCCAAGCGCCCCGGCGGTTCGTTCATCTTCGCCGGCCCGTCCGGTGTGGGTAAGACCGAGCTGTCCAAGACCCTGGCCGAGTTCCTGTTCGGGGACGAGGACGCGCTGATCCAGCTCGACATGTCCGAGTTCATGGAGAAGCACACGGTCTCGCGGCTGTTCGGCTCGCCTCCCGGCTACGTCGGCTACGAGGAGGGCGGCCAGCTCACCGAGAAGGTGCGCCGCAAGCCGTTCTCCGTGGTCCTGTTCGACGAGATCGAGAAGGCCCACAACGACATCTTCAACTCCCTGCTCCAGGTGCTGGAGGAGGGTCGTCTCACCGACGCCCAGGGTCGCAACGTCGACTTCAAGAACACGGTCATCATCATGACGACCAACCTGGGTACGCGGGACATCTCCAAGGGCCAGGCCATGGGCTTCGCCAAGGAGGACGACGCCAACACCAACTACGAGCGGATGAAGGCCAAGGTCAGCGAGGAGCTCAAGACCAACTTCCGGCCGGAGTTCCTCAACCGTGTGGACGACGTCATCGTCTTCCACCAGCTGACGGAGAAGGAGATCTTCCAGATCGTCGACCTGATGATCACGAGCCTGGACAACCGGCTCAAGGAGAAGGACATGGGCATCGAGCTCCGCCCCAAGGCGAAGCAGATCCTGTCCGAGCGCGGGTTCGACCCGGTCCTGGGTGCGCGGCCGCTGCGTCGCACGATCCAGCGGGAGATCGAGGACCAGCTCTCCGAGAAGATCCTCTTCGGCGACCTCAAGGCGGGCCAGATCGTCGTGATCGACGCCGAGGGAGAGGGCACGGACGCCAAGTTCACCTTCAAGGGTGTGCCGAAGCCCTCCGCGGTGCCGGACACCCCCGAGGTGGAGTCCGCCGCCAAGGGCGAGTAGTGACGCCGACCGGTCGCCTGCCGGTGCCGGTCTGAGGACGGGGGCATCCCTTCGGGGGTGCCCCCGTCGTCGTCTCCGGAGGCGAGGGGAGGGGCCCGGGCGTTAGGGTGCCGTCCGTGGCCACTCCAAACGAACCCCGCCCGGACGGCTTTCCGCCGCCTCAGCCGGTGCCTCCCGGCGCCCCGACCCCTCAGGGCTCCCCGGGGCCCTACGACGCCCCTCAGGGGCCTCCGGCGGGCCACGTGCCGCCGGGGCCGCCCCCGGGCCAGGCCCCTCAGGGGCCGCCGCCCGGCTACGCGCCACCGGGGTGGTCTCACCCGGGGGCCCACGGACAGGGTCCGCCCCCCGGTGCCGGGTACCCGCACCAGGCGCCCCCGCCCGGAACCCCGTACCAGGGCCCGCCCCACCAGGGGCCCCCTCCCGGATATCCGCCGCAGGGCTACCCGGGTGCGCCCGGACCCCCTCCGGGGCCGCCGTCCGGCGGAGGGTCGGCCGCCCCGTGGCTGGTCGCGGGCGGTGTCGCCCTGGCGCTGGTCCTCGTGGGCGGAGCGGTGCTCGGTGGCGTCTGGTTGTACGGCGGGTTCGGGGGAGGCCAGCCCGCCTCCGGCGGGGTCGAGACCTTCGACGACCTGTCCAAGAACCACGTCGACACCGGCGTGAGCGTCGACTACGAGCAGCACCCGCCGGTGGGCGGCGAGCACTACGAGTTCTGGCAGAACTGCGGGGTGTACGACGAGCCGGTCCTCACCGAGGCGGCCGTGCACTCCCTGGAGCACGGGGCGGTGTGGATCACCCACGACCCGGGGCTGTCCCCGGACGAGGTGGCCGTGCTGGCCGCACACCACTCACCGGGTTCCTACGTGCTGCTCAGCCCGATGGACGACCTGCCCGCGCCGGTGGTGGCCTCGGCCTGGGGAGCCCGGATCGCCCTGGAGGACCCGGCCGACCCGCGACTGTCCGACTTCCTGCTGGAGTACGAGCAGAGCCCCGCCGCGCCCGAGCCGGGCGCGCCGTGCAGCGGAGCCTTCGGTGGCACCCAGGCGGAGTTCGACGCCGAGGGGGCCGGGGCGCTCGACGCCCGGACGAACTGAGCACGGCGGGACCGGGCGCCCCTCGGGGGAGGGCGCCCGGCTACCCGGGAAGGGCGTACCGGCCGTCGTCCAGGGGATCGACGAGGCCGTCGGAGACCAGGGCGTCGAGGGCGCGCTCGCGTTGGACGCCGTCGTCCCAGACCGCGTCGAGGGCGTCCTTGACCACCGGTTCACGCGAGGCGCGCAGCACGGCGAGGAGCTTGCCGCGCACCTGCCGGTCGGTGCCCGCGTAGGTCTGTCCCCGCCGGGGAGGGCCGTCGTGGGCGGGCTTCCCGGCGGCCTTCCAGGCGCACTGTCCGGCGATGGGGCAGTCGGCGCAGCGCGGTGAGCGGGCCGTGCAGACCAGGGCGCCCAGCTCCATCACGGCCACGCCCCAACGGGCCGCCACGGACGGGGTCGGGGGAAGGAGCCGTTCGGCCAGGGCGGTCTCCGCCTTGGTCTGGGCTTTCGGGGGGTACTGAATCCCGGTTTCGGTCCTGGCCAGGACCCGGCGCACGTTGGTGTCCAGAATGGCGTGCCGCTGTCCGTAGGCGAAGCTCGCGACCGCCGCCGCCGTGTAGGCGCCGACACCCGGGAGCGACAGCAGGGTCGCGTGGTCGTCGGGGACCTCGCCCCCGTGCTCCTCGGTGATGGCCACGGCGCAGGCGTGCAGGCGCAGCGCCCGGCGCGGGTAACCGAGCCGGT
This sequence comes from Nocardiopsis sp. NPDC006938, assembly GCF_042869555.1. Classification (NCBI taxonomy): domain Bacteria; kingdom Bacillati; phylum Actinomycetota; class Actinomycetes; order Streptosporangiales; family Nocardiopsidaceae; genus Nocardiopsis; species Nocardiopsis sp. NPDC006938. Next base: position 72,248 of record NZ_JBIAGA010000006.1, read on the forward strand.
TCCACATGCGCACGGCTTCGCCCGACGGCTCCGTGGCCAGGTGGGCGGGGGTGGGCCAGCGCTCCATCCAGGCCTCCCACGCGGGCAGGACCCGCACGACGGGGGTCTGCTGGAGCATGATCTCGCTGACCAGGACGGACCACGCGGAAGCGTCGGGGTGGCGCCAGGGCAGATCCCTGGCGTTGGTCTCGTACCACGCCAGAACGGCGGTGCTGTAAGGGTTATCGCTCATCTTTAACGGGAAATCGGCGGGTTGAGTAGGTGGCTGGCACGCGGAACCGCAATACTACGGCCCATGGCGTCAAGTACCGGACAACCAGCACCTGTCAGCCGCGAGACCTACTGGAAGCGACGCGCCTTCGTGCTGGCCGGCGTGATGCTGGTACTCACCCTGGTGGCGCTCGCCTTCCGCAACACCTCCGACGGCGGTGAGACGACGGGCTCCCAGGCGGCCGTCGAGGAGCCCGAGGCCTCCGCCAGCGCCCCCGAGGACGAGCCCTCCGACGCCGCGAGCGACGAGGACGCGGACCCCTCGCCCTCACCCTCCCCGTCGGCCTCCGCCTCCGCCTCGCCGTCCGAGGGCGAGGAGGACGGGGACGACTCCGAGGACGGCTCCGGAGGGGGGTCGGCCGACGCCGCGGCGCCCGAGCGCCCCGAGGACCACTGCCGCCCCCAGGACGTCTTCGTCACCTTCGAGTTCGCGGAGAAGGAGCGGGAGGTCTACGGAGGCGGCGCCAAGCCCGAGTTCAAGGTGACCGTGGTCAACGTGGCCGAGCAGACCTGCACCGTGGACGTGGGCCCCGAGGCGATGGAGCTCCGGTTGGACTCCGGTGACGACCGCATCTACTCCTCCGCCGACTGCGTGGAGGGCAACAGCAAGGAGGAGCGCCAGCTCGCCCAGGGGCGTCCGCACGAGTACACCCTGACGTGGGACCTGGAGCGTTCCTTCACCGACTGCCGAAGCGGCGGGACCAAGGCCCAGCCCGGCTGGTACAAGGCCAACCTGCGCGGCGACCACGTCGGAAGCGTCGACCAGCTCGTGTTTCAGCTCAAGGCCTGACCCGCGCCGCCGGGGCCCGATCGGGCCCCGGACGGTATCGGTTCGCACAAAAAGCACCACTCTTGGTCACTAGGTGGCTACCATTCGTGTCGAAACGTCTTCTCGTCTCGTCTCGGGAGTTCCAGTGAATCGTATGGCCACCGCCCTGACCTGTGCCGCCGCCGTCGCCCTCTCCGTGGTCGCGGCCGCGCCCGCCTCCGCCGACGAGCGGAGCACCCGGTACACCCTGGAGGTCCTCGGCGGCGTCGAGCACCGGGGCGAGACCGCCATGAGCTGGGCCCGCGCGGCCACCCTAGAGTGCGACCCGGCCGGCGGCGACCACCCGCGCGCCGAGGAGGCCTGCGGCCTCATCGCGCAACACGGTGACATCGCCAGCGTGATGGCCAACCCCAACGGCGCCTGCACGATGGAGTACCGCCCGGTCACCGTCCGGGTCACCGGGGCCGAGGACTACGAGGAGACCTTCGGCAACGCGTGCCAGATGGCCAACGCCAAGGGCGCCATCTTCGACTTCTAGTCGTCCGAGGAGTCGGACGGGGAGTCCCGGCGGCGGCCGCGCCGCCGCACCCAGGACAGTGCCTCGCTGAGCTCCTCGACCTCGTGCACGCGGATGCCCCGCACCGGGTCGCCGAAGTTCTTGGGTACCACCGCCTGCGTGAAGCCCAGGCGCTGCGCCTCGGCGACCCGGCGGCGCACACCGTTCACACTGCGCACGTCACCGGCCAACCCCACCTCCCCGACCGCGATGAACCCGCTCGGAAGCGCGACGTCGTTGTTGGAGCTGGCGGCGGCCAGCGCCAGCGCCAGGTCCACGGACGGCTCGCCCAGCTTCACTCCGCCCACGGTGGAGGCGTACACGTCCATGCTCGCCAGCTTCATGCCGGTGCGCTTCTCCAACACGGCGAGGATCATGTTCACCCGTGAGGTGTCCAGGCCGGAGGTGGCGCGTCGGGGCGCGGGCAGAGGCGTCGGGGCGACCAGCGCCTGGACCTCGGTGATGAGGGGGCGCCGCCCCTCCAGGGTGACGGTCACACAGGTGCCCGGTACCGGATCGGTCCGTTCGGTGAGGAAGAGGCCGCTGGGGTCGGGCAGCCCGTGGATGCCCTTCTCGGTGAGCTCGAAGACGCCGATCTCGTCGGTCGGCCCGTAGCGGTTCTTGACCGCGCGCAGCAGGCGCAGCTGGGAGTGGCGTTCGCCCTCGAAGTGCAGGACGACGTCCACCAGGTGCTCCAGGAGGCGGGGACCGGCGATGGAACCGTCCTTGGTGACGTGGCCGACCAGCACGGTCGCGATGCCGCGCTCCTTGGCGATCTGGATGAGGGCGCCGGTGACCTGTCGGATCTGGGTGACGCCGCCCGGGACGCCGGCGGCCTCCGGGGAGACCATGGTCTGCACCGAGTCCACGATCAGCAGCTGGGGGGCCACCGCGTCGACGTGGCTGGCGAGCGTGGCGACCGAGGTCTCGGCGGCGAGGAACAGCTGGTCGGAGAGGGCGCCGAGGCGTTCGGCGCGCAGGCGCACCTGCCCCGCCGACTCCTCGCCGGTCACGTAGAGGACGGGCGCCTTGGCCGCGCGCATGGCCGCGACCTCCAGGAGGAGGGTCGACTTGCCCACGCCGGGCTCACCCGCGAGCAGGACGACGCCGCCGGGGACCGCGCCGCCGCCCAGGACCCGGTCGAGCTCGTCGACCCCGGTGGGAACCGCCTCGGCGCTCTCCACGCTGATCTCGGTGATGGGGCGGGCCCGGGAGGTCACCGGCGCGGCCGCGACCGCCATGGGGGCGGGTGCCCCGGCCTCCTCCACGGTGCCCCACGCCTGGCACTCGCCGCAGCGACCCACCCACTTGAGGGTGGTCCACCCGCACTCGGCGCACCGGAACGTCGTCTTCGCTGCTTTCGCCATGGTCGACACGCTAACGGCTGGGGGCGACAGGACCGCCTGGAACCGGAGCGGCCGCCGCGACACAAGAAAGTTACCTACCGGTTAGGTCAAGGGTTTCGTCAGTCATGTTAGAGAATGTGTGGGGAGAGTCACTCTCTCCCCACGGTCCGAACACTCCTGTGCCCCCGCTCCTTGGAGAGAGGAATCCCCTCGTGTTCCGTACGAACCGCACCCCCGCCGCCCCCCGCGCGGCCCGGGACGCCCACCGTCCCGGTACGCTGCGACGCCTCGCCCGGCTCACCGCCCCGCTGGCCCTGGCCACGCTGGGCCTGTCGCTGGCCACCGCGCCCGTCGCCGCCGAGACCGAGGCGGCCGAGACCGTCGAGGCGGCCGCCTTCGAGCACTACGTCGCCATCGGCGACTCCTTCGTCGCCGGGCCGCTGGTCCAGGCCCAGGCCAACATGCCGCTCCTGGGCTGCATGCAGTCCTCGGTCAACTACCCCAAGCGCCTCGCCGACGAGCTCGGGATCGCCGACCTCACCGACGTCAGCTGTTCCGGCGCCGTCATGCGCCACCTGTACGAGGCGCAGTTCGACGACACCCCGGCGCAGCTGGAGGCGCTCCGTCCGGAGACCGACCTGGTCACGGTGGGTATCGCCGGGAACGACTTCGGTTTCTCCGAGGTGCTCCTCGAGTGCGCCAAGCGCAGTCTGACCAACCCGCTGGGCAGCCCGTGCTCCGACTACTACGGTGACGAACTCGACCACCGGATCGAGGGGCTTCGGGGCGAGGTCTCGGGCGTGTACGCGGACATCGCGGAGCGCAGCCCGAACGCCACGGTGCTCAGCGTCGGCTACCTCCAGATCCTGCCGGCGAGCGGCGGATGCTGGCCCAGCACCCCGATCTCCCGGGGAGACGTCCCGTTCCTGGACGAGGCCCAGACCGCGCTGAACGCGATGCTCAAGGAGGAGGCCGAGGCGCAGGGCGCGGTCTTCGTCGACACCTTCGAGCGCGGGCACGACGTCTGCCAGGGCTCCAGCACCCGTTGGGTGGAGGGGCTGATCCCCGAGGACGGCGCGCCGATCCACCCGAACAACCTCGGCATGGCGGCGACGACCGACTTCGTCCGTTCCGCCCTGAACGTCCCGCAGCCGTAGCGGTTCGTCACTCGTGGTGACTGGCCTCGGCGGCAGTCGGTCGTTTGTTCGCACGACGACCGGTTTGCCCGCCGAGGTCAAGTGGTCTTTACCCTCTTTGGATGCTGATTAGGCTACGGAGGGTGATTTTCCCTGTGGTCTGTGTGACCAATGGTGGTGAGTCGTTGGCGACGAGACCCGCGTCACAGCGGTGCGGGCGGCCTCCGGCGCACCTTCAGGGAGCATCACGTCATGCGAGAACCCCGACACCACGAGCCAGCGCGGGCCTGTCGTTCCACCGCCAACCCGGGATGCCAGGCCGCAGCCGTCCAGGCGCGGCGCACGCCGCGCGCACTCGTCGTCACCGTCCTCGCGGCCGCCCTCGCCGCGGGGGGAGCCCCCGCGCTGGCCCAGCCCGCCGACCATCCCGCGTCCGGAGCCGCGGCCGCGGTCCCCCGGCAGAGCGCCGAGAGCGCCCCGGAACCCGAACGCGTCCACCAGTCCCTGTCTGCCAGCGCCGTGGACAAGGCCATCGCCGCGGCGGAGGAGCAGAAGGGCAAGCCCTACGCCTGGGGCGGGACCGGCCCGAACTCCTTCGACTGCTCCGGGCTCGTGCAGCACTCCTTCAAGCAGGCCGGGGTGAGCCTGCCCCGCGTGGCCCACGACCAGGTCCGGTCCGGGACCCGGGTGAGCTACTCCAAGGCCCGGCGCGGCGACGTCCTGTACTGGACCGACGGGGGCGGATACGCCTACCACGTCGCCATCTACCTCGGCGGCGATCGCATGATCGACGCCCCGAGCTCCGGCGGGAAGATCGCCGAGCGGGACGTGACCCGCTACAACCTGGCGGGCGCCGTGCGGCTGTGAGCCCGACCGCCGCGCCACCGCGCCACCGCGCGCGCCACTGAATCCGCCACGGCCGCTCCCGGTATCCCGGGGGCGGCCGTCCGCCGCGCACGACCTCCCCTTCCGCCGCCCGCGGGCGTCCTCGCCACGCCGGATTCGGGAGGCCGCACGCGCCAGATCGCCGCGAAGCGCATACCCTGGAACGCGTGAGCCCTATCCAGGTCCCAGACGCGCCCGTGGTCCTCTCGTCGGCGTCGGTCTACCCGGAGAAGACCCCGGCCGCGTTCGAGATCGCCGCGAAGCTGGGGTACGACGGCGTGGAGGTCCTCGTGTCCTCCGACCCGGCCAGCCAGGACACCGAACTCCTCCGGCGCCTCTCGGACTACCACCAGATGCCCGTGACCGCGATCCACTCGCCCTGTCTCGTGCTGACACAGCGCGTGTGGGGCCGCGAACCCTGGGGCAAGCTCGTCCGGTCCAAGGAGATGGCGGAGGCACTCGGGGCCAAGGCGATCGTGGTGCACCCGGCCTTCCGCTGGCAGCGCGAGTACGCCCGCGACTTCGAGAATGGCGTGGCCCGCATGCAGCAGGAGACCGACGTGGTCTTCGCCGTCGAGAACATGTACCCGGTGCGGGTGCGCGACCGCGAGGTCGTTCCGTACGCGCCGAGCTGGAACCCGCTGGACCGGAACTACCCGGACGTCACCCTCGACCTGTCGCACACCGCCATGTCCGGCTCCGACGCCATGGACATGGCCAGACGGCTGGGCGACCGGCTCTCCCACGTACACGTCGCGGACGGTTTCGGCGGCCAGAACCTGGACGAGCACCTGATCCCCGGGCGCGGGAGCCAGCCCGTCGCCGAACTGCTCGAACACCTCGCGGGCAGCGGCTACGAGGGGCAGCTGGTGCTGGAGGTCAGCACCCGCAAGGCCGTGGACCGGCAGGCGCGCCTGCGCGAGCTGGCCGAGGCGCTGGCCTTCACCCGGCTGCACTTCGCCCAGGGGCCGCCCGAGCCCGAACCCGCGCTGGGCCGCCGTGAGCGCATCGCACTGTTGCGCCGACGCCCGCAGACCCCGCCCCGGCGCTTCTCGGTGGACCAGGGCGGCACGGCCGACGACGAGGGCACGGCAGGGGGCTGAGACCGGCCGGTCGGCCGCCCCTCGGAGTGTGACCGTCCACCCTGTGGGACGACGGGTCCTCGCGGAGCCCTCCCAGGGGCTAGCGTGGAGTGAACGCGCAGAGAGGACCCCTAATGATCGCGATCATCGGTGCAGGGAAGATGGGCGAGGCGCTGCTCGCGGGTCTGCTGGCCCGCGGTCACGCACCGGCGGACGTGCTCGTCACGGAGCCGCGCGAGGAGCACGCGGCCGAGCTGCGCGCCCGTCACGGGGTCGAGACGGTCCCGGCGGTGGACGCGGCCAAGCGCGCGGACACCCTGCTGCTCGCCCTCAAACCGCAGGACATGTCGGCCCTGCTGGAGGAGCTGTCCCCGCACGTGTCGGACGGGCACCTGGTCATCTCGGTGGCGGCGGGGCTGACCACCGCCGTGATGGAGAACCACCTGGCCCCGGGGGTCCCCGTCGTGCGCGCGATGCCCAACACCCCCGCGCTCATGGGGCGGGGCATGACGGCCGTCTCCGGTGGTTCCTACGCCGGGGCCGGGCACCTGGACCGGGCCGAGGAGCTGCTCGGCGCGGTCGGCGAGGTGCTCCGGGTGGGGGAGCGGCACATGGACACGGTGACCGCCATCTCCGGCAGCGGACCGGCCTACTTCTACTTCATCGCCGAGACCATGATCGAGGCCGGAGTGGCCATGGGGATGCCCAGGGCCACGGCCCAGCGCCTCGTGGGGCAGACGATCACCGGGGCGGCGGCGATGCTCGACGGGTCGGGCGAACACCCCGTGGTCCTGCGCGAGGCCGTCACGTCTCCGGGTGGCACCACCGCCGCCGCCCTGCGCGAGCTGGAACGACACGGGGTGCGGACGGCGTTCACGGACGCGATCGAGGCGGCACGGGACCGCAGCAGGGACCTCTCGGAGAGCTGAGCGGGAGGGAACGTGACGCGAATCACTACGTGAAATGCTGGCTCTTCTGGTCATGAGGTGTCGGACATTGCGTCCTACCGGACGAATAAAGTCGGGATAAGAGGGCGCGCCCCTCTGCGATTCCGATCGCGTACGTCTTCCCCTCACTGATTTCGGGGCCCCATGACCACTCCTCCACCCCCTTCGGATTCGTCCAACTTCCCGGGTCAGCCCGGGTCCGTCCCCCCGCCCCCGGTCCCCGGCGGCGGTCCCGGGGGCGGTAACCCCGCGGCCCGGAACCCGTCCGGCGGTCAGCCGCCACCCGGCGGCCAACCGCCCGGCGGACCACCCTCCGGGCCGCCCTCCGGGGGCCAGCGCCCCCTGGGCTCCGGCCCGGGAGGACCTCCCCCCGGCGGCCCGGCGGGCCCCGGAGCCCCCAGCGGCCCCCAGCCCCCCGCGGGCCCGGGCGGCCCCGGCGGACCGGTCGGGCCCCCGCCCGGTCAGTTCGGCGGGCCCCCGCCCGCCGGAGCGCCCTCCGGCGGCAACCCGCCCCTCGGTCCGCCCCCGGGAGGACCGCCGCCCGGCGGGATGCCCCCCGGCGCGATGCCGCCCGGCGGACAGTTCGGCGGACCTCCACCGCCCCCGCCGCCCCTGCCCCCGCTGGGCCTCTTCAAGTCCAAGGCGGGCCTGCGCGCCGCGCTGCTGAACCTGTCCGGTGTCGGCGCGGGCTACTTCTACCTGCGCAGCTGGGTGTTCTTCGGGATCAACCTGGCCGTCACCATCGGCCTGCTGGTCACGGCCGCCCTCATGGGCGCCGCCGACAACCTGCTGACCTGGGCGCCCAGCCTGCTGGTCTGGATTCTGGTCACCGTCGTGCACGGTCTCTTCGCCGGGCGCAAGCACGACCGGAGGCTCATGGCCCGGGGCGAAGAGCCCACGGCCGGGTCCAAGCCGGTCGTCCTGGCAGCCTGCCTCGTGGTGGTCATGGCACTGTCCCTGGTGGGTGTCTGGCAGACCGGTGAGTGGCGGCTCCGGGTCGCCGACGCCGCCCACGCCAAGGGCGACTGCGACACCGCGATCGACGTCTACGGCCAGGTCGAGGGCGGGTTCCAGCTGTCCATGTCGCCGTCCCTCATGAACAGGGCGCGCGAGGGCAGTGAGGCCTGCCAGATCCTGCGCCGTGCGCAGTCCGACGTGAACAACGAGGCCTACGACCAGGCTCTGGAGTCCTACACCGACTACTTCGCGCACGCGGGCTCCCAGTGGGAGGACACGGACGGCAGCATCGCGGAGATCCACTTCGACTACGCCACCCAGCTCGCCGCCGAAGCGGACGAGATGTACGGCGGGACCGTCACCGAGGAGGTCAGCGAGGCCTTCCGGCAGGCGCAGGAGACCTACGCCTTCGTCGCCGAGGACTTCGCGGACACTCCGTCCGCCTCCCAGGTGCCCGACGCCCTCGTCGAGTTGTACGACCTGGCCACCGGCGACTACGAGGCGGAGAACTGGTGCTCGGCCTTCGACCAGATCGGGATGTTCGACGACCTCTCGTGGGACTCCGCCCCGGCGGTCGCCGAACGTATCGAGGAGGAGCGCCCCGACGCCGCCCTCAACTGCGGCTGGGCACAGGTCGACTCCGGTGACCTCGACGACGCCGACGAGACCGTCGAGTACCTGGAGGCCAGCTACCCCGACTACGAGACCGACGACGTCGAGAAGCTCACCAGGCACATCGGCGCAGGCCGCGTCGAACAGAAGATGGACGTCAAGACCCTCTTCGGCGACTCCCCGATCTCGGACATGAGCCCCACCAGCACCGGGAACGGCGACAAGGTCGTCATCGAGTTCACCAACAACTCGCCGGAGGAGATGCACTTCCTGTACGTGGGCCCGGACGGGGTCCACGGCGAGGAGTTCACCGACGCCTGTGACGACTGCAAGATCTACACGTCGCCGCCCACCGGCAACTCGTGCTTCGACGACGGCGACGTCATGAAGATCGAGCTCGACCCGGGCGAGTACCGGCTCATGATCACCTCCACCGAGGGCGGACTGAGCAAGCCACTCCACGGCACCAAGAACCTGAAGGCCGGGGAGACGTACCAGTCCTGCTACTACAAGATGGAGAACGACTAGGAGCGCGCGGCGGCGGAACCGCCGTCATGGGCCCCGCGGCCCCGGAGGGGACTCACCCCTTCCGGGGCCGTTCACGTTCCCGGCGTCCGCTCGCGCTGCCACGGCCCGGAAGCCGAGGCCGCCCCGGGGTTCAGCCCGAGCCGGTCCTTGCGTACTGTGTGCTTCGGAGCACGCACACCTGAAACGGGGGTCACCACATGGGAGGGCGCACGTCCTGCTCGCTTCGGGTGGCATGGGACGAGGGACTCACCACCTACGACTTCGGGCCGCAGCACCCGATGGCGCCGATCCGGGTCGAGCTGACCATGGCGCTCAGCCGGGCGTTCGGGGTCTTCGACGGAGCCGGGGTGGACCTCCTGGACGTGGAGCCCGCCTCGGACGAGCTTCTCTCCCTGGTGCACGATCCCGCCTACGTCGAGGCGGTCAAACGGGCGGGCCGGACCCTGGAACCCGACGACACCCACATGCTCGGCACCACCGACAACCCCGTGTTCCCGCACATGCACGAGGCCTCCGCGCTGATCGCCGGGGCCTCGGTGGCCGCCGCCAAGGCCGTGTGGACCGGGCAGAGCGCGCACGCCGCCAACATCGCGGGCGGCCTCCACCACGCCATGCACGGCAACGCGTGGGGGTTCTGCGTCTACAACGACCCCGCCCTGGCCATCGCCTGGCTCCTTGAGCAGGGCGCCAAGCGCGTGGCCTACGTCGATGTGGACGTGCACCACGGCGACGGCGTCCAGAACGCGTTCTACGACGACCCCCGGGTTCTCACGATCAGCCTGCACGAGTCCCCCGCGACCCTGTTCCCCGGCACGGGGCACGCCTTTGAGGTCGGCGGACCCCACGCGGAGGGGTACGCGGTCAACGTCGCCCTGCCCGCGGGCACCGGCGACACCGGCTGGCACCGCGCCTTCGACGCCGTGGTCCCGCCGCTGCTGCACGAGTTCCAGCCCGAGATCCTGGTGACCCAGCAGGGGTGCGACACCCACGCCCTCGACCCCCTGGCCAACCTCACCCTCAGTGTGGACGGCCAGCGCCGGGCCTACGAGGAGCTGCACAAGCTGGCCCGCAAGACCGCGGGCGGCCGCTGGCTGCTCTTCGGCGGCGGCGGCTACGGCCTGGTCCACGTCGTACCCAGGGCCTGGACCCACCTGCTCGCCGAGGCGGCGGGATCGCCCATCGACCCGGACCTCGAGACACCGCAGGGGTGGCGCGACTTCGTGCGCCAGCGCACCGGCGAGCTGGCCCCGCTCTACATGACGGACGGCCGGGGGGTCTCCTTCGCCCCCTTCGAGCAGGGGTACGACCCGGGTGACCCGGTCGACCGGGCCATCCACGCCACCCGTACCGCCGTCTTCCCCAGCCACGGGATCGATCCCACCCTCTGAACCCCGGCCCCCGCCGACCCCGTCGCGTCCTCGGGTCACACCACGGTGAAATCTGCTCGATCGCCGCGTGGCTGGCGTTCAGCGGGTAGGAAGGGGATGAATACCGGGCGAACAGGAGCCGACGCCGTGGTGGTCGCGCGGCGTTTCACCGTCTCGCCGCGCAGACGAGGAAGGGGAACGCAGGTGACGCCGCCGACACGCGCCGAACTCATCACCTATCTGGTTCGCACGGGGATCGCGGGGCACGTCGACACCCCACGGCAGAACAACCTGCGCCACTACCGGAGACTCGTGCAGAAGGACCCGTACCACCAGTTCGGGTTGACCTTCTCGCACGACTGGACCTACTCCGAGGTCCTGGCCCTGATGAACAAGCGCTGCGGTGTGGTGGGCGACGAGGAGTACGTGTGGGGGATCGACACGATCGACCCAGACCTGACGATCGACGCCCTGGAGGCCCTCGCCGACCGCCTGGCCCTGGCGGCCGAACGCCAGGAGAACGTGCTGTTCGCGACCGGGCATCCGCGCAACCTCCGGGAGACCTACCAGGCGTGGAAGGACGCGCTGGTCGGACGCGGCTGCAAGGTCCTCTCGGCGGCGGGCGGCTACTCCTACGAGGTCACCACCGAACGTCCGCCCCACCGCCGGATCGTGGTCTGGCGGGACGACGTGGCGCTGGTGACGGACGGGCACCTGCCCCGGCACAGCCACCACCCCTTCGCGATGCGGGCGATCCTGACGGAGCTCGCGGACCGGGGTGAGCCTTGGCCGCAGTTGGTCATCGCCGACCACGGGTTCGCGGGTGCCGCGGGGGAGGCGGGGGTGCCGACGGTGGGCTTCGCCGACTGCAACGACCCCGCGCTGTTCCTGGCCGAACACGAGGGGAAACTCCTGGTCACCGTGCCCCTCGACGACGGATATCTGCCTGAGGACTACGCGCCGTTGCGCGACTACGTGTTGGCGAGAGCGGGTCTGCTTTGAGCGGGGTCGGCCATTTATACCCACCGTTAAACCTCAACTGCCCCCCGGTCAACGCGTGGCTCCGAAGAGGGCACGAACGACCTTCCGCAGAGGGGAACTCGGCTCTACTCTGAAAACGGACGTGTCAGTAGTGACAGCATGACACGCTGGCGTGTCGGTGGGACGGGCACGAACGTGCCGGATCTCCCGACCACCGTCGGACACGCCAGGGCTGAACGGTAGACAAGTGCTCACGTCCGGGAATGAGGGCGGCGGAAGATGAACGGGAGCAAACCACCTCTCGAAGAGGTCAGGTTCCTGACCGTGGCGGAGGTCGCCACGATCATGCGTGTGTCCAAGATGACCGTTTACCGAATGGTGCATTCGGGAGTTCTCCCCGCGATTCGCGTGGGGCGTTCCTACCGGGTCCCCGAACGGGCCGTGCACGACTACCTCCGCGAGGCTTTCGTGGAGGCTGGTTGACAGGCCGGACCGGACCCGGGTGCGGGGCCCTGTGGCCCGGCGCCCGATCCGCAGACCGCTCAGGGGCGATGTTTCCCCAGCATCGCCCCTGACGTGTGTCCTCACTCCGGTCGGGGCGGCTGAGCGGGCCCCAGGGCATCTACTACACTTTGTCGTTGTTGTAGTCCGCCCTGTTCACACCCGGTTCGCGAGGTCCCCTCGATGCCCAGTACCAGCACAGGTACGCGACGCCGTCGTGCCGTGCCGTCCCTGTCGGCCGTAGCGCTGTCGGCTGTTCTCGTCCTGTCCGGTTGTGCCGGGGGAACGGAGATCGAGGCGGGGGGTGAGGAGGACCGGTTCATCTCGGGTGACGGTAGCGCGACGGTGTTCGAGGCCGGTGACCGCGCGGCGGCGCCGGAGGTGTCGGGGACCACGTTCGAGGGCGACGAGCTGTCGTTGTCGGAGTTCGAGGGCCGCATCCTGGTGGTGAACGTCTGGGCGAGCTGGTGTGGCCCGTGTCGGGCGGAGCAGCCGGTGTTGGACGAGGTGCACGCCGAGTACGGGGATCTGGGCGTGGACTTCCTGGGTGTGAACATCAAGGACAACGAGACGGCGGCCGCGGCCTACACCGAGAACAAGGGTGTGGAGTATCCGAGCCTGTTCGACCAGCCGGGTGAGGTGCCGCAGGCCTTTCGGGAGACGGTGCCGCCGCGGGCGATCCCGAGCACGCTGGTGATCGATCCGGACGGGAACATCGCGGCTCGGGTGATCGGTCCCACGACGTACGGGCAGTTGACGGGGCTGTTGAATCCGTTGGTGGTGGAGTTCGGCCTGGGTGATCCCGAGGAGCGGGTGCGGATCTCGGAGCTGGAGGGGTACGGCGAGGGCGCCGACTCCTCCGAGGAGCCCGGGGAGCCCGAACCCTCCGACGACGACTCCGCGGCCGACACCGACCAGGGCGCCGAAGAGGCCGACGCGGACGGGGACGGCACCTGATGGACGCGATCGTCCCCACCGTCCTGAGCGGCTCCCTCCTCCTGGCCGCCCCACTGGCCCTCGCCGCCGGACTGGTCTCCTTCCTCTCCCCCTGCGTGCTCCCGCTGGTCCCCGGCTACCTGTCGTACGTGTCCGGCATGAGCGGTTCGCACGTGCGCGAACGTCGGGCCGGGGCCGCCGCGTCCGGAGGTGAGGGGGCCACCGCCACCATCGTCGACGTCGACGCCGAACTCGCGCGGCGCCGTTGGACGATGGTCACCGGCAGCGTCCTGTTCATCGCCGGGTTCAGCCTGGTGTTCGTCGCCGTGGGCGGGTTCATCGGGTGGCTCGGCGACATCCTCATGGACTACACCGACCCGATCACCCGTGTGCTCGGCGCGCTCACGATCGTGCTCGGCCTGGCCTTCATGGGCGTTCTCCCCGGGATGGGGCGCGAGTTCCGCTTCCACCACCTGCCCCGTGCCGGGCTCGCGGGCGCTCCGCTGCTGGGCGTCCTGTTCGGCCTCGGCTGGACCCCCTGCATCGGCCCGACCCTGGCCGCCGTGCAGACCCTGGCCTTCGTCGAGGGCGGGGCCGGCCGCGGCATGCTCCTGTCCCTGATCTACTGCGTCGGCCTCGGCCTGCCGTTCATCGTGGCGTCGCTGCTCTACCGCCGGGCGCTCAACGCGTTCGGCTGGCTCAAGCGCCACACCCGAACCGTCACCGTGGTGGGCGGTGTCATGCTCGTCCTGGTCGGCCTGGCGATGGTGACGGGTCTGTGGACCCAGATGACCATCGCCATGCAGGGCTGGGCCGCCAACTTCCAGACGGTGATCTGACGTGAGTACACGTACTTCCGAGGCGTCCGAACGGCCCGACGGGGCCGGGCCCCCGGAGGGCGGGACGGACCAGCCCGCCCCGAAGGGGTTGGGTCTGTCCGGGTGGGGCCGTTGGGTGTGGCGCACGCTCACCTCGATGCGCACCGCGCTGATCCTGCTGTTCCTGCTGGCGGTGGGCGCGATCCCGGGGTCGATCCTGCCGCAGAACGTGGTGAGCGTCGACGAGGTCGCCACCTACATGCGGGAGAACCCCGAGCTGTCGGTGTGGCTCGACCGTCTCTACCTGTTCGACGTGTTCTCCTCGCCCTGGTACGCGGCGATCTACCTGTTGCTGTTCGTGTCCTTGGCCGGGTGTGTGATCCCCAGGGCGCTGGTGCACGCCCGTGCGGTGCGGGCGCGGCCGGTGGCCACCCCGCGTCACCTGGGACGGATGCCGTACGTGGCCCGGTTCGACACCGGCGCCTCCCCGGAGACCGCCCTGGAGCAGGCCCGGTCGGTGTTGAAGGGGTACCGGGTCGAGCGGTACGGGGACTCGGTCTCGGCCGAGACCGGTTACCTGCGCGAGGCGGGCAACGTGCTGTTCCACTTCGCGCTGCTGGCCCTGCTGTTGGCGTTGGCGGCGGGCTCGTTCTTCGGTTACCGGGGCAACATGCTGCTGGTCGAGGGTGACGGGTTCGCCAACACGCTGCCCTCCTACGACGCGATCTACCCGGGTCACTGGACCGACACCGACGCCTTCGAGCCCTTCACCATCTACCTCGACAGCTTCGACGCCACCTTCATCGACGAGGGCGACCTGCGGGGACAGGCCGAGTCCTACGTGGCGGAGCTGACCTACAGGGAGTCCCCGGAGTCGGAGGACCGGCAGCACACCCTGGAGGTCAACCACCCGCTGAGTGTGGACGGAGTGCAGGTGTACCTGTTGGGGCACGGGTACGCGCCGCGGTTCGAGGTGCGCAACTCCGAGGGCGACCTGGTCTTCGACCAGGCGGTGCCCTTCCTGCACCGCGAGACCATGACCTACACCTCCGACGGTGTGGTGAAGGTGCCCGACACCGGTGGTGAGGAGCTCGGTTTCGTCGGGGTCTTCCTGCCCACCGCGGCCGAGGACTCCGAGGGCGAACTGGTCTCCACGTTCCCCGGAGCGGAGAACCCGATGGTGACCCTGGAGGGGTACCGGGGCGATCTCGGCATGGTCGATCCGCAGTCGGTCTACCAGCTCCAGACCGCCGGGATGGAGTCCCTGGGCGAGTCGCCCGTCCTCGGGGTCGGCGACACCTGGGAACTGCCGGACGAGGCGGGGTCGATCACCTTCACCGGTTACCAGGAGTACGCCACGCTCCAGAGCAACCGGGACGGCGCCCGCCTCCCGGCACTGGGGGCGGCCACGGCCGCCGTGGCGGGGCTGCTGCTCACCCTGTTCGTGCGCCCCCGCCGGGTGTGGGTGCGCGCCACCAAGGGCGCGGACGGCACCACCCGGGTGGAGCTGGCCGGGCTCGGCAAGACCGAGGTCGCCGGGGACAACGCCGAGTTCCACGAGATCACCAAACGACTTGCCGGACGACTCAGGAGCGAGTCCGACGACAACCCCCACACGACATCCGACCCGTCAGAGTCGACGACAAGAGGGAGTGACCGGTGACGTACACACTCGCCGGACCGGTGGACGAGACGATGGCGTCGGCCAGTGACACGTTGATCATCGCGATGATCGTGACGTACGCTGCCGCGCTGTTCCTCTTCGCCATCGAGGCCGCCTACGGACGACGCACCAAGCTCAGGGCGGGACGCCTCATGCCCGTGGGAGCGGGCTCCGTCGAGGGCGCCGACGACGACATCGAGGTCAGCGTCCGCACGCACGAGGGCGAGGCCGCGGCCTCCCAGAGCGTGCTCGGCCGGATCGCCCTGGGCGTGACGGCGCTGGGATTCGTGTTCGGCCTCGCCCAGATCATCACCCGGGGACTGGCGGCGGGACGCTGGCCGTGGGGCAACATGTTCGAGTTCGTCGTGGCGATGTGCCTGGTGGCCGTCGGCGCGCTGCTCTACGCCGCCTGGCGGTACCAGGCCCGCTTCCTCGGCGCGTTCGTGCTGGTCCCCGTCCTGCTCCTGCTCGGTATCGGGGTGCGGTGGCTGTACGTGGACCCGGGCCCGCTCATTCCCGCCCTCCAGTCCTACTGGGTGCCGATCCACGTCTCCGCGGTCATCATCGCGGGCGGCGCGTTCATGGTCTCCGGCGCGGCGGGCATCACCTACCTGGTGGCGCACCGGGCCGAGGCCAAGCGGGCCCTGGGGGAGAAGGTGGTCGGGATCGCCGGTCGCCTGCCCAGCCCCGAGCTGCTGGACCGGATCTCGCACCGGTTCATCCTCTTCGCGTTCCCGCTGTGGACGTTCGGCGTCATCGCCGGTTCGGTGTGGGCGGACGAGGCCTGGGGCCGGTTCTGGGGGTGGGACCCCAAGGAGGTGTGGTCGTTCATCTCCTGGGTGATCTACGCCGCCTACCTGCACGCCCGCGCCACCGGCGGCTGGCGCGGCCCCAAGGCGACCTGGATCAACGTGATCGGGTTCCTCACCGTCATGTTCAACTTCTTCGCCGTGAACTACATGTTCAGCGGGCTCCACTCCTACGCCTGATTCGGGCCGGAGCGAGACGAAGGCGGGGCCGTACCCGGACGGGTACGGCCCCGCCTTCGTGACGAGGACGCGCGGTGCGCGGTGGTGCTGGGTGCCGGTCCCGCGGAGCCTCAGTCCTCCGGGTCGATCCGACGGTTCAGGTTCCTGAGGAACTCCGGGTCGTCGTCGGGTCCGAGGGGGTGCGGGCTGTCCGAGGGCCGGGCGAAGTCTGACGGGTCAAGGTCGTCCACGGACTTGACGGCCTGCGCCGGGGAGGCCGCGTTGCCCAGGACGGAGACGGGTTTGGGCGGTCGGCCGAGGAAGAGCCACAGGATCGATCCCACCGGTAGGAACAGCGCGATGACGACCAGCCACAGGACCTTCGGGAGGTTGCGGACCTCCTGGGCAGGGGTGGTCAGCGCGTCGAAGAACGCGTACACCCATAGAACGATCGACACGAGCGTGATCAGGCCACCGAGCCACACCATGGTTCCAGCCTACTCGCGCTGTCGACCCCTCCCGGTCGGGGACACCGTCCGGGTGCGGGGAGAACCGCGTGGGTCGTCGGGGGAGTGCCTCGAACGTCGCTCAGGTGGTGCTCTCGCTCGGTTCGCCGAGCAGGAGGGCGCGTACCTCGGACTCCCGGAAGCGGCGGTGGCCGCCGGGGGTCCGGATGCTGCTGATGCGCCCGGAGGCGGCCCAGCGAGTCACGGTCTTGGGATCAACCCGGAAGAGTGAGGCCACTTCCCCGGGGGTCAACAGGCGTTCGCTTGCTCGTTCCACCTTCACATTCCCCCAATCGTGCCCGCCTGGACTGAGGGGGCGGCGGGCGTTTGATCCCCTAGTGTGCACGAGTTGGTCCGTTTCCTCCCTAGTTTTCGGAGAAATTGCGGCGTTCGGGGGAGAAGCAGGGGATATGTGATCGGAACGTGATGTTCCGACCCGGCTGTCGGGATTGGAAACATCCCATGACTATCTGAATCCAGCGCCGACCGCGTGCGGCCTGCGACGGGACACACCCCGCCCTGGTGCACGCCGGTGAAGACCCGCCCTTAACCTGGAGGCAGGGCTGCCTGATCCGGGACACCACCCCTTCGGCCTCGGTCGCATGACTCGGCCGTCCGCGTGTGTGATCTGCGCGGATGGGTGCGATGCCCAATGTAGCGAAGGCAAACGTCTGTTGTGAGGCTTTTTGATGCGTAGCTGGCTGACCTATACCGCCGCCCGCGTGGCGCTGTTCGCGGGCGCCTTCGGTGTCGTCTACCTCTTCGGCGCCCGTTCCTGGATCGCCCTGGTTCTCGCGTGGGTGATCAGCGGCTTCGCGTCCTACGTCCTCCTGTCCAAGTGGCGCGACCAGATGTCGGCCTCGGTCGACGCGTGGTCGCGCAGGCGCCGGGAGCAGGACAAGGCCGTGGGGGACCGCCTGGAGGGCGGAGCCGCCCGTGAGGACGAGATCCAGGACGAGATCCTGCGCGCCCAGGAAGCGGAGAAGACCCAGAAGTGACGGACGGGGCGGACCTCCGAGTTCTCGGAGACCACCCCGCGCGTTCGTCCCGGCCGTTCCTCAGGCGACCGGGAACATGCCCAGCCTGGCGTGGTACTCGTCGGCCAGGCGCTCGGTGTCGCTGCCGACGTACAGACCGTCGGTGGTCGCGTGCAGCGCCTCCACGCCGTGGCCCCGGGAGCGGCCCGGGTTCCAGGGCAGTGCCCGGCCCGTGGCGGGGTCGACCGCTGCGATGCCCTCGCGCGCGACCGAGCCCGGCCCCGGGTTCAGGGCCCCCTGCTCGTTGTCCATCCACCTCTGGTGGCCGCCCACGTAGACGGCGGACGAGGTGACCTCGACCGAGTACAGGGAGTCGCCGCCCGTCAGGTTGGACCAGGTCGGCTCGGCGTTCGCGGTGTCGGTGTTCTCGAACCGCGCGGTGGACTTGCACAGCCCCGGCTTCATCTTCGGGCCGCCCGCCGTCACCACCGCGAAGTAGGAGCCGTCCGGGGCGAAGTCCATCTGCCGCATGTAGGTGTGGATGGAGGCGTAGTCGCACTCCGCCTCGTAGGCCGCCGTCGACCACGCGGTGGGCGTGCCCGAGCCGGTGTCGATCATGGCGATCTGGTAGCGGTCCAGCCCGTCCACCTTGGTGAAGGTCCCGTTGATGGCGAGCCTGCGCCCGTCCGGGCTCAGGGCCAGCTCCTGCACGCGGAGCCTGCCCCGGCGCTGGTCGGAGATGGTGGGGGTGAAGCCCGCGTCCGCCTTCCCGGTCGACGCGTCGATCCGGGCCAGCCCGGTGCGCTCCTCCCCGTTCACGGCGGTGAAGTTCCCGCCGAGGTAGACGCGGTCCCCGTCGCTGGCGATCCGGTAGACGCTGCCGTCGTCGACCGCGGCGCCGAACCCGGAGACGCTCCGGCCGGTGGCCAGGTCGACGCGCGCGACGCCTCGGCGGTCGGTTCCGTTGACCCTCGTGAACTGGCCTCCGATGATGACTGACCCGCCCGGGCCCTCCGCGAGGGAGGTGACGGTGTCGTCCACCTGCGGGGCGAAGCCGGACAGGACCTCGCCGGTGCCGTGCCGGAAGGCGAACAGGTTGCTCCGGTCGTGGGTGCGGCCGCCGTCGGCGTCCGAGACGCGGCCGAACTCCCCGGCCACCACGACGGTGTCGCCGATCCGGAGGATGTCCTTGATCGCGCCGTCCAGCACGTGCGGGGTCCACTGGACGGGCTGTTCGCTGACCACGCCCTGGTGGGGCGCGGCGAGGGCGGGCGCGGCGGTCGCGACCCCCAGGGGGAACAAGAGCAGGGTGCTCATCGTCAGGGCGACGAAGGAACGGGCCGGTTTCACGGGACTCCTCGGGCGCGCGTTAGGCGGTTTCGGCACCCTCATCATTGCACGTAGTAGAGGTTTAATTACTCGGAGTGACTGAATGTCCGCTTGTCCCGCGTCGTCCCCGGCTCCCGCCGCACCCGGTCCGCTCCGCTCGCCGGACCCCCTTAGTCTGGTGCCATGACCCGCGCGAAGCTCGACAAGAAGCCCCAGGACGTCGCCGCGATGTTCGACGGCATCGCTGAGAACTACGACCTCGTCAACGACGTCATCTCGCTCGGCCAGGACCGCGTCTGGCGACGCGCGGTGGTCGACGCGGTGGACGCCCACAGCGGCGAGCTGGTGCTGGACCTGGCCGCGGGTACCGGAACCTCCTCGGAGTCCTTCATCAAGAAGGGCGCCCGCGTGGTCGCCTGCGACTTCTCGCTGGGCATGCTCCAGAACGGGGCCCGGCGCCGTGGCGGCGCCTCGCGCGGCGGGGTCACCTTCGTGGCCGGGGACGCGCTCTCGCTGCCCTTCGCCGACGAGACCTTCGACGCGGTGACGATCTCCTTCGGGCTGCGCAACGTCGCCGACGTCGACCAGGCGCTGCGGGAGCTGCACCGGGTGACCAGGGTCGGCGGGCGGCTGGTCATCTGCGAGTTCAGCCACATCCCGGTGGAGTTCGTGGACCGGCTGTACTCGACGTACCTGATGGCGGCGCTGCCGAAGATCGCCGGGGCGTTCTCGGGCCGCAGCGAGGCCTACGACTACCTGTCCGAGTCGATCATGGCCTGGCCCGACCAGGCGGAGCTGTCCGCCTACCTCCAGGGCGCGGGGTGGTCGAGGGTCGCGTGGCGCAACCTCACGCTGGGCACCGTGGCCCTGCACCGCGGTTTCCGAGAGAAGTAAAAACAGACATAGCGCCCATAGGGTCGAAGTCTTCTCGTATAACACAAAAAGTCCGCACAACCCCAAGGAATGATCTGTTCCTTGGGGTTGTGTCGTGTCTCGAGGGGCCCTTGTTGGGAAGCGAGTATTGCTAGCTGCACTTTTGACGGCTTGTGACTGCTTTGGTGGGTGTGTGGAGTCTTGTGGGCCCAATATCCGATTTCCCGAAGAATGCCCCCCGGGGGTCGCCTCCTGGCTCCGGAGGGTCTAGACTGCGGAAAAGTGGCTTGTGAAGTGCTTCACAAGGCCACGAGGCTAAAGACACAAGTCCCATGTCAGACATGTCGGAAGTCCCAAGCATCCCCACAGCACCCCCCGTGAGCGGGTCGGACCCGCACTGACCCGCCACGGTGTACCGCGCGAGTAGTCGAGGACACATCCGTGAGCGAGACAGCCACCTCCACTCCGAGAGGCCGGGAGCGGATCGAGTACGACGCCGACGTCATCGTCGTCGGCGCTGGCCCTTCTGGCTCCACCACCGCCTACTACCTGGCCCAGGCCGGGCTCGACGTCCTCCTCCTGGAGAAGACCGCCTTCCCCCGGGAGAAGGTCTGCGGCGACGGCCTGACCCCGAGGGCGGTGAAACAGCTCACCGCCATGGGGATCACCTTCGAGGACGAGGGGTGGATCAGGAACCACGGGCTCCGCATCGTCGGCGCCGGCGTGCGCCTCGAACTGCCCTGGCCCGACCTGGCCGCCTACCCCGGTTTCGGTCTCGTGCGCACCCGCTTCGACTTCGACCAGATCCTGGTCAACCGGGCCGTGGCGGCCGGAGCCAAGCTCCTGGAGCGCACCAACGTCACCGGCCCGCTCATGGACGAGCGCAGCAACCGCATCATCGGAGTGCACGCGAAGAACGCCGACCGCGAACCCGTGACCTTCCGGGCGCCGCTGGTCGTGGCCGCCGACGGCAACTCCTCCCGCCTCTCCGTCGCCATGGGCGTCCGCAAGCGCGACGACCGCCCGCTGGGTGTGGCCGTGCGCACCTACTTCGAGAGCCCCCGCCACGAGGACGACTACCTGGAGTCCTGGCTGGAGCTGTGGGACCGCAGCGGCGACAAGGACGTCCTCCTGCCCGGCTACGGCTGGGTCTTCGGCGTCGGCGACGGCACCAGCAACGTCGGCCTCGGCATCCTCAACTCCACCTCCGCCTTCCAGGACGTGGACTACCGCAAGCTCCTGCGCCGGTGGACCGAGTCGATGCCCGAGGAGTGGGGCTTCACCGAGGAGAACCAGAAGGGCAAGATCCTCGGCGCGGCGCTGCCCATGGGCTTCAACCGGGTCCCCCACTACGCGCGCGGGCTGATGCTCGTCGGCGACGCGGGCGGCATGGTCAACCCCTTCAACGGGGAGGGCATCGCCTACGCGATGGAGGCCGGGCAGATCGCCGCCGACGTGATCGTGCAGGCGCACGGACGCCCCACCCAGCAGACGCGCGAGCGCGCGTTGCTGCGGTACCCGGAGGTCCTCGCCGACACCTACGGCGGCTACTACACGCTGGGCCGTTACTTCGTGAAGGTCATCGGCCAGCCCGAGTTCATGAAGTACGCGACCAAGTACGGGCTGCGTCAGCGCACGCTCATGAAGTTCGTACTGAAGATGCTCGCCAACCTCACCGAGCCCAGCAAGGGCGACGCCATGGACCGGGTCATCAACGGCCTGTCCAAGATGGCGCCCGCCGCCTAGCGGTCGACGGCGCGCACGCACGTACGGCCGGACCGCGGTGGTCCGTGGTCCGGCCCCACCACACGACATGTCGGGAAGAGCCGAGAGAAGCACGTGAAAACGTTCACAAGTCAGCCGGTCGCGCGCTCCGACCAGCCATTCAGCGGAGGAGGGTGAGCCGTGGAGCTGTACACACCGATATTCGTGCTCGGTGGGATCGGCGCCGCTTTCGTCGTCCTGTCGATGGTCGCCGGTGCGGTCATGGGACCCAAGCGGTACAACCGGGCCAAGATGCAGGCGTACGAGTGCGGAATCGAGCCCACTCCGCAGCCCGCGGGCGGTGGCCGCTTCACCGTCAAGTACTACATGACGGCGATGATGTTCATCGTCTTCGACATCGAGATCATCTTCCTCATCCCGTGGGCTGTGCACTTCGACGCCCTCGGCTGGTTCGGCGTCATCGCGATCATCCTCTTCCTGGTGAACGTCTCCATCGCCTACGCCTACGAATGGCGCCGCGGAGGCCTCGAATGGGACTGATCCCGACCCCCCGCACCCCCGACCAGACCCAGCCGCCCACCCCGGAGGAGGTCCTCAGCTGATGGGTATCGAAGAGAAACTGCCGGCCGGAGTCGCGCTCACCACCGTCGAACAGGTCGTCGGCCTGGCCCGCAAGTCGTCGATGTGGCCCGCCACGTTCGGTCTGGCCTGCTGCGCCATCGAGATGATGGCCGTCGGCGGCCCCCACTACGACCTCGCCCGGTTCGGCATGGAGAAGTTCGGCGCCACCCCGCGCCAGGCCGACCTCATGGTCGTGGCCGGGCGGGTCAGCCAGAAGATGGCACCGGTCCTGCGCCAGATCTACGACCAGATGCCCGAACCCAAGTGGGTCATCGCCATGGGCGTCTGCGCCTCCAGCGGCGGCATGTTCAACAACTACGCGATCGTCCAGGGCGTGGACCACATCGTCCCGGTCGACATCTACCTGCCGGGCTGCCCGCCCAGGCCGGAGATGTTCCTGGACGCCGTGCTCAAGCTCCACGACAAGGTGCAGAACACCAAGCTCGGCGCCCACCGGGAGCAGGAGATCACCGAGACCGAGGAGCGCATGCTCCGCCGATCGCTCCCCCTGGTGACCAAGGACTGACATGAGCAACGAGAACGAGCGCGACGAGGCGGCGGAGAACCTTCCCGACCAGCTCGGACGCGAGCGCTTGGCCGCACCGGTCAGGCGCACCGGCATGTTCGGCGCCACCACCACGGGTGACACCTCCGGGTTCGGCGGCCTCCAGGTGCGGGGGAGCGCTCCCGTCCGGAGCCAGCGCCCCTTCACCGACCCCGACGACCCCCGCACCGCCGACTTCGACCGGGTCGCCGACGACCTGGAGGCGGCGCTCACGGCGGTCGGCCGGGAGTCCGACGTCGAGCGGGTCGAGGTCGACCGGGGCGAGATCACCTTCCACGTGCGCCGTGAGGCGCTGCTGGATCTGGTCCGGCTCCTGCGCGACGACCCCGCGCTGCGCTACGAGCTGTGCACGGGTGTGGTCGGGGTCCACTACCCGGAGGACATCGGGCGCGAGCTGCACGCGGTCTACCACTTCAGGTCGATCACGCACAACAGCGAGATCCGGGTCGAGACCACCTGCCCCGACGCCGACCCGCACATCCCGTCGATCGTGTCGGCCTACCCGACCAACGACTGGCACGAGCGCGAGGCCTGGGACTTCTTCGGGATCGTCTTCGACGGCCACCCGGCGCTGACCCGCATCCAGATGCCCGACGACTGGCACGGCCACCCCCAGCGCAAGGACTACCCGCTGGGCGGGGTCCCGGTCGAGTACCGGGGTGCCACGGTGCCCCCGCCGGACGAGCGGCGGTCCTACACGTGATCCGCGCGGCCACCACACCAGCCACACGAAGGCCCCTCCGGAAGGGAGGCACGGCATGACCGTCACCGAGGACTACATCGACGCCTCCGGTGGGGACTGGGACGACGTCATCGAGAAGGCCCAGGGCACCAGCGCCGAGCGCCTGGTCGTCAACATGGGTCCGCAGCACCCGTCCACGCACGGCGTGCTCCGTCTGATCCTCACCCTCGACGGCGAGACCTGTACCGAGGCCCGCGTGGGCATCGGCTACCTGCACACCGGTATCGAGAAGAACATGGAGTACCGGACGTGGACGCAGGGCACCACGTTCGTGACCCGCATGGACTACCTCACGCCGCTCTTCAACGAGACGGCGTACTGCCTGGCGGTCGAGAAGCTGCTCGACATCACCGACCGGGTCCCCGAGCGCGCCAGCGTCATCCGCGTGATGCTCATGGAGCTCAACCGGATGGCCTCGCACTTCGTGGCCATGGCGACGTTCGGCATGGAGCTGGGCGCCACCACGGTCATGACCAACGGCTTCCGTGAGCGCGAGATGATCCTGGACATCTTCGAGCTCGTCACGGGCCTGAGGATGAACCACGCCTACGTCCGGCCCGGCGGGGTGGCGCAGGACCTGCCGCCCGGTGCCGTGGGCAAGGTGCGCGAGCTGCTCAAGGAGATGCCCAAGCGCATCCAGACCATGCGCAAGCTCCTCGACGAGAACCCCGTCTACCTGGCCCGCACCAGGGACGTCGCGTACCTGAACCTGCCCGGCTGCATGGCGCTCGGCGTCACCGGTCCGCTCGTGCGCGCCTCGGGCCTGGCCTGGGACCTGCGCAAGGCCAAGCCGTACTGCGGCTACGAGGACTACGAGTTCGACGTCCCGGTCTCCGACGGCGGCGACGTGTACGCCCGCTACCGGGTGCGCATCGCCGAGATGGAGGAGAGCCTCAAGATCGTCGAGCAGTGCCTGGACAAGCTCCAGCCCGGCCCGGTGATGATCGAGGACGCCAAGATCGGCTGGCCCGCCAAGCTGGCGCTGGGCCCCGACGGCATGGGCAACTCCCCGGACCACATCGCGCACATCATGAGCGGCTCGATGGAGGCGCTCATCCACCACTTCAAGCTGGTCACCGAGGGCTTCCGGGTCCCCTCCGGCCAGGCCTACGCGGCTGTGGAGAGCGCCAAGGGCGAGCTCGGCTGCTACGCCGTCAGCGACGGGGGCACCCGCCCCCACCGCGTGCACTTCCGCGACCCGTCGTTCACCCACCTCCAGGCCGTCGCCGCCATGTGCGAGGGCGGGACGGTGGCGGACGTCATCGCGGCCGTGGCCAGTATCGACCCGGTGATGGGAGGCGTGGACCGGTGAGCGAGACCAACGAGAACACCCCCGTGGAGACCCCCGGGGTCTTCACCGACGAGGTCGTGGCGCGCCTGGAACAGGACGCCAAGGAGATCATCAGCCGCTACCCGAAGCCGCGTTCGGCGCTGCTCCCCCTGCTGCACCTGGTGCAGGCCGAGGAGGGGCACGTCAGCGCGGAGGGCATGCGGTTCTGCGCCGACCAGCTCGACATCACCCTGGCCGAGGTCAGGGCGGTCGCCACGTTCTACACCATGTACCGCCGCCAGCCCGGCGGCGACTACCAGGTGGGCGTGTGCACCAACACCCTGTGCGCGGTGATGGGCGGGGACGAGATCTTCTCCGCCCTCAAGGAGCACCTGGACCTGGCCAACGGGGAGACCACCGGAGACGGCAGGGTCACCCTGGAGCACGTCGAGTGCAACGCGGCCTGCGACTTCGCGCCGGTCGTGATGGTCAACTGGGAGTTCTTCGACAACCAGACCCCGGCCACCGCCAAGCAGCTGGTCGACGACCTGCGCCTCGGCAAGGACGTCGCCCCCACGCGCGGTCCCGCCAGCCTGTGCACCTGGAAGCAGGCCTCGCGCGTGCTGGCCGGGTTCGACGACGGCCGCGCGGGCGAGGGCGTCCAGGCGTCCGGACCCTCGCTGGCCGGTCTCCGCGTCGCCGACCGCCACGGCTGGACGGCGCCGGACCCGAACAACCTGCCCTCCCGCCCCGAACAGAGTGAGGAGGGCGCCAAGTGACCACCCTGACCCCGATCCTGTCCCGCGACTGGGACCGCCCCGACTCCTTCACCATCGACGGCTACCGGGCCACCGGCGGCTACGAGGCCCTGCGCAGGTCGCTCACCATGGAGCCCGACTCCATCGTGGACCTGGTCAAGCAGTCCGGCCTGCGCGGTCGCGGCGGGGCGGGCTTCCCCACGGGGATGAAGTGGGGGTTCCTGCCCAAGGACAACCCCAACCCGCGCTACCTCGTCGTCAACGCCGACGAGTCCGAGCCGGGGACCTGCAAGGACATCCCGCTCATGCTCGCCAACCCCCACGTGCTGGTGGAGGGGGTGGCGATCGCCTCGTACGCGATCAGGTCCCACCAGGCCTTCATCTACGTGCGCGGTGAGGTCCTCCACGTCATCCGCCGCCTGCGCCAGGCGGTGGCCGACGCCTACGCGGCGGGGCTGCTCGGCAAGAACATCCTCGGCAGCGGCTTCGACCTCGACGTCGTCGTGCACGCCGGGGCGGGCGCCTACATCTGCGGTGAGGAGACCGCCCTCCTGGACTCCCTGGAGGGCTACCGGGGCCAGCCCCGCCTCAAGCCGCCCTTCCCCGCCGTGGCCGGGCTCTACGCCTCGCCCACCGTGGTGAACAACGTCGAGTCCATCGCCAGCGTCCCCGGGATCGTCGCCAACGGCGCCGAGTGGTTCACGTCCATGGGTACCGAGAAGTCCGCCGGGTTCGGCTTCTTCTCCCTGTCCGGGCACGTCACCAACCCCGGCCAGTACGAGGCGCCGCTCGGGATCACCCTGCGCGAGCTCCTGGACATGGCGGGCGGCATCCGCGAGGGGCACCGGCTCAAGTTCTGGACCCCGGGCGGCTCCTCCACACCGATCTTCACCGACGAACACCTGGACACCCCGCTCGACTTCGAGTCGGTGGGCGCCGCCGGGTCCATGCTCGGCACCCGCGCCCTCCAGATCTTCGACGAGACCACCTGCGTGGTCCGCGCCGTCGGCCGCTGGATCGCCTTCTACGCCCACGAGTCCTGCGGCAAGTGCACGCCCTGCCGCGAGGGCAACTTCTGGATGGTCCAGGTCCTGGACCGCCTGGAGCGGGGCGAGGGCACCGAGGCCGACATCGACAAGCTCCTCCAGATCTGCGACAACCTGCTCGGCCGCTCCTTCTGCGCGCTGGGCGACGGTGCCACCAGCCCCGTCATGTCGTCGATCAAGCACTTCCGCCAGGAGTACGTCGACCACTTCGAGAAGGGCGGCTGCCCCTTCGACCACTCCAGGTCCACCCTCTGGGCGGACCGGCCGACCACGGAAGAGGGAGGGAACCGGTGACCGTCACCTCCAACACCTCGGGCGGATCCTCGCCCGCCCCGCCCCCGGAGGACCTGATCACCGTCACCATCGACGGCTTCCAGATCAGCGTCCCCAAGGGCACCCTGCTGATCCGGGCCGCCGAGCTGCTCGGCATCCAGATCCCCCGGTTCTGCGACCACCCGCTGCTCGACCCGGTGGGGGCCTGCCGCCAGTGCCTGGTGGAGATCCCCGACATGGGCAACGGGCGCGGGATGCCCAAGCCGCAGGCGTCGTGCACCATCACCGTCATGGAGGGGATGGTGGTCAACACCCACCTCACCTCCGAGGTGGCGGAGCGGGCCCAGCGCGGGATCATGGAGTTCCTCCTGATCAACCACCCGCTGGACTGCCCGGTCTGTGACAAGGGCGGCGAGTGCCCCCTGCAGAACCAGGCCATGTCCACGGGGCAGGGGGAGACCGAGTTCGTCGACGTCAAGCGGACCTTCCCCAAGCCGATCGCGCTCTCCACCGGAGTGCTGCTGGACCGTGAGCGCTGCATCCAGTGCGCCCGCTGCACCCGCTTCGCGGCGCAGATCGCGGGAGACCCGCTGATCGAGCTGATGGAGCGCGGCGCACAGGAGCAGGTCGGCATCGCCGAGGGGGAGGCGTTCGACTCCTACTTCTCCGGCAACACCGTGCAGATCTGCCCCGTGGGC
The DNA here is from genome assembly GCF_042869555.1 of Nocardiopsis sp. NPDC006938. Classification (NCBI taxonomy): domain Bacteria; kingdom Bacillati; phylum Actinomycetota; class Actinomycetes; order Streptosporangiales; family Nocardiopsidaceae; genus Nocardiopsis; species Nocardiopsis sp. NPDC006938. Next base: position 99,953 of record NZ_JBIAGA010000006.1, read on the forward strand.
GCGCTCACCGGGTCGGCCTACCGGTTCCGGTCCCGCCCCTTCGACCTGGTCTCCACCCCCAGCGTGTGCGAGCACTGCGCGGGCGGCTGCGCGCAGCGCACCGACCACCGGCGGGGCAAGGTCACCCGCCGACTGGCCGGGGACGACCCGCAGGTCAACGAGGAGTGGAACTGCGACAAGGGGCGGTGGGCGTTCACCTACGCCACCCGGTCCGACCGCCTGTCCCGCCCCCTGGTCCGCGACGAGGACTCCGGCGCGCTGGAGTTCGCGTCCTGGCCGGAGGCGATCAGCCTCGCCGCCCAGGGGCTGGGCGCGGCGCGCGGCAACGTGGGCGTCCTGGTCGGCGGCCGCCTCACCTACGAGGACGCCTACGCCTACGCCAAGTTCGCCCGCGTGGCCCTGGCCACCAACGACGTGGACGCCCGCGCCCGCGAGCACTCCGAGGAGGAGGCCGCGTTCCTCGCCGCCCACGTGGCGGGGACCCCGGTGGGCGTGGACTTCACCGCCCTGGAGAAGGCGCCCGCCGTCCTGCTGGCCGGGTTCGAGCCCGAGGACGAGTCGCCGTCCGTGTTCCTGCGCCTGCGCAAGGGCGCCCGCAAGCGGGGACTGAAGGTCTACTCGATCGCCTCGCACGCCAGCCTCGGCCTCACCAAGACGTCGGGAACCCTGGTCCGGACCGTTCCGGGCGACGAGGCGCGCGTCCTCAACGCCCTGGACGCCGACCACCCCGACGTGGTCGAGGCGATCGGCCACGAGGGCTCCGTGATCCTGGTCGGCGAGCGGCTCGCCGCCGTCCCGGGAGCCCTCACCGCGGCCGCCGCCCTGGCCGAACGCACCGGGGCCCGGCTGGCCTGGGTGCCGCGCCGCGCCGGTGAGCGCGGAGCGGTCGACGCCGGGGCGCTGCCGGGCCTGCTGCCCGGGGGCCGTCCGGTCGCCGACGCCTCGGCCCGCGCCGAGGTGGCCCGCGTCTGGAACGTCGGTTCGCTGCCGGACGCCCCCGGACGCGACACGGACGCGATCATCGCGGCCGCCGCCTCCGGCGAGTTGGACGCCCTGGTCATCGCCGGGGTCGAGCTGGACGACCTGCCCGACCCGGACGCCGCCCGCGCGGCCCTGGCCCGGGTGCCGTTCGTCGTCAGCCTCGAACTGCGCGCCAGCGACGTCACCGACCGCGCCGACGTGGTGCTGCCGGTGGCCGCCGTGGCGGAGAAGTCCGGCACCTTCGTCAACTGGGAGGGCCGCCACCGGCCCTTCGGCGACGCGCTCAAGGTGCCCGGCGCCCTCTCCGACCTGCGGGTGCTGTCCGCGATCGCCAACGAGATGGACGTCCACCTGGGGCTGCCCGACGCCACCAGCGCCTACGACGAGCTCCTGGAACTGGGCGTGTGGGTGGGGGACCGGCCAGCCGGACCCTCGGTCCGTCCGGCCGCGCTCCCCGAGCCCGCCGCGGGCCAGGCCCTGCTCTCCACGTGGCGCCAGCTCCTGGGCACCGGCCGGATGGAGGACGGCGAGCCCTACCTCGCCGGTACCGCCCGCCCGCCGCGCGCCTACCTGTCCAAGGCCACGGCCGACGAGGTCGGCGTCCCCGACGGCGGCGCCCTCCGCGTCACGGGGGAGCGGGGCTCGGTCACCGTCCCCGTGGTCGTCACCGACATCGCCGACCGGGTCGTCTGGCTCCCGGCCAACGCCCACGGCTGCGACATCCGCCGTGACCTGGGCGGCACCGCCGGGCAGACGGTCATCCTGGCCGCGCCCACCACCAACGGGAGGCAGCAGTGACCCCCGCCGCTCTCGATCCGCGCGCGGCCGTCCTGGCCTCGGAGAGCACCCTGAACGCCTTCGGGAACGACCCGTGGTGGATCACCACCATCAAGGCGCTCGCGATCTTCGTCTTCCTGATGATCTGCGTGCTCATGATGATCATGGCCGACCGCAAGGTCATGGGCCGGATGCAGCAGCGCCACGGACCCAACCGGATGGGGCCCTTCGGCCTCCTCCAGTCCCTGTTCGACGGCATCAAGCTCTCCCTCAAGGAGGACCTGATCCCGCGCGGGGTGGACCGGTTCGTCTACATCGCGGCGCCGATGATCGCGGCGGTGCCCGCGTTCCTCGCGTTCTCGGTCATCCCGATCGGGCCCGAGGTGAACATGTTCGGGGTGCTCACCCCGCTCCAGCTCACCGACCTGCCGATCGCCGCCCTGCTGGTCCTGGCCACAGCCGCGCTCGGCGTCTACGGGTTCGTGCTCGGCGGCTGGGCCTCCCAGTCGCCGTACGCCCTGCTCGGCGGCCTGCGCGCCTCCGCACAGGTGATCAGCTACGAGATCGCGATGGGCCTGTCCTTCGTCGCGGTCTTCATCATGGCGGGCACGCTCACCACCTCCGGCATTGTCGCGGCCCAGGAGAACCTGTGGTTCGCGGTGCTGCTCCTGCCCTCCTTCCTCATCTACATCGTCACGATGATCGGCGAGACCAACCGTCTCCCGTTCGACCTGGCGGAGGGTGAGGGCGAGATCGTCGGCGGCTTCATGACCGAGTACGGGTCGATGAAGTTCACGATGTTCTTCCTCGCGGAGTACGTGAACATGTGCACCGTCGCGGCCGTGTCCGTGACGCTCTTCCTCGGCGGCTGGTACGCCCCGCCCGGGGTCACCGCGGTCCTGCCCGGCGCCAACGAGGGCTGGTGGCCCGCCCTGTGGTGGCTGCTCAAGTTCGTCGCCGTCATGTTCCTGTTCATCTGGGCCCGGGGCAGCCTCCCGCGCGTCCGGTACGACCAGCTCATGAAGCTCGGCTGGAAGGTCCTCATCCCGATCCAGCTCGTGTGGATCACCGGCGTGGCCGTCGTCCGCATGCTCGTCCTCGACGAGGCCCACCCGCTGGTGATCGCCGGTGTGGTCGCGGGCTTCTCCGCCGCCACGATCGCGGCCATCGCCGCCTGGGTCCGCTTCGTGCGCCGCGAGCGCGCGGAGGAGGCCCGCCAGCGCGCCGAGAACGCGCGCCGCGCACACAAGGAACCCTCCTTCGGCGGGTTCCCGGTGCCTCCGAGCACCGCCGCCCACTACGGCAGCAGCGTGCTCGCCGAACCGTCGCGGACGGCCCCGGCCGCCACCGCCGAACGCAACCAGAAGAAGGGGGAGGTTACCGGTGCTTGAGTGGCTCAACCCCGTCAAGGGTTTCGGTGTCACCTTCCACACGATGTTCAAGAAGGTGCCCACCGTCGAGTACCCGGAGGTCAAGCGCCCCACGGCGCCGCGCTTCCACGGTCGGCACCAGCTGAACCGGTGGGCCGACGGCCTGGAGAAGTGCATCGGGTGCGAACTGTGCGCCTGGGCCTGCCCGGCCGACGCCATCTACGTGGAGGCCGGAGACAACACCGAGGACGACCGGTACTCGCCCGGTGAGCGGTACGGGCGCGTCTACCAGATCAACTACCTGCGGTGCATCCTGTGCGGTCTGTGCGTGGAGGCGTGCCCGACCCGGGCCCTCACCATGACCAACGAGTACGAGCTGGCCGACGACAGCAGGCAGAGCCTGATCTGGACGAAGGAGCAGTTGCTGGCCCCGCTGCGCGAGGGCATGGAGCAGCCGCCCCACCCGATGCGTCTCGGCGACAGCGACCTCGACTACTACGCCACCGGGCGCGGTGAGCACGGGACCCAGGACCGGCCGGAGAACACGGGGGCGGTCCGTTGAACCCGCTCACCCCCGCCTCCCCCGCACAGCACCTCGCCGCGGCGCCGATCGGCTCCGGGGAGGCCACGGTCTTCTGGGTCCTCGGCACGATCGTCGTGCTCGGCGCCCTGGGAGTGGTCTTCTCCCGCAAGGCCGTGCACTCGGCCATGTCCATGGCGCTCGCCATGGTCGGCCTGGCGATCTTCTACGGCATCAACGAGGCGCCGTTCCTCATGGTCGTCCAGATCGTGGTCTACACCGGCGCCGTCCTGATGCTGTTCCTGTTCGTCCTGATGCTCGTGGGCGTCAGCTCCGCCGACTCCCTCGTGGAGACCCTGCGCGGCCAGCGGCTCATGACCGCGATCGTCGCGATCTGCTTCGTCGGCGCCCTCACCACCGGGATCACCCGGATCGTCGTGGGCGACCCGGCCGGGATCGCGGCCGCCGCCACCCCGGTCGGCGGCACGATCCCGTGGATCGCCAGCGAACTCCTGCTGCGCTACGTGGTGGCCTTCGAGGCCACCGCCGCGCTCCTCGTCACCTCGGTGCTCGGCGCCATGGTGCTCGCGCACACCGCCCGCACGGGTCGGCGCCGCACCCAGCGGGAGATCTCCGAGGACCGCATCCGCGGCGACCACCCCACCCCGCTGCCCGGGCCCGGTACCTACGCCCGGCACAACGCGATCGACATGCCCGCGCTGCTGCCCGACGGCACCGTCTCGAAGCTCTCGCTCAACCCGGTGCTGGTCGCCCGCGACCCCGAGTACCAGTCGGGTGTCCCGGTGGACGTCCGGGCCGGGCGGTCCGCGCTGCCCGGTGGCGCGTCGGACCCGGCCGCCGTCAAGGAGGCCGGGCCCGCCGACGACCCGCGGGAGCGCCCCGCCGACGACGGTGCGGACGCCCCGGCCGCCGACGGCGGAGAGAACGGCAACGGCAACGGCAACGGCAATGGACAGGAGGTCGAGTCCTCGTGGACCCGATGAACTACATCGTCCTCGCGGCGCTTCTGTTCACCATCGGCGCGGTCGGCGTCCTCGTCCGACGCAACGCGATCATCGTCTTCATGTGCGTGGAGCTCATGCTCAACGCCTGCAACCTGGCGTTCGTCGCGTTCGCCCGGATGCACGGGGACATCGAGGGGCAGGTCGTCGCCTTCTTCGTGATGGTCGTGGCCGCCGCCGAGGTGGTCGTGGGCCTCGCGATCATCATGCAGATCTTCCGAACCCGCAGGTCCGCGTCGCTCGATGACGCGAACCTGCTCAAGCACTAGAAGGCGACGTGGCAGTGACACAACATCACGCGTACCTCGCCGCCGACCCCGTGGCGACCGCGGCCGACAGCGCGGTGCTGTCCAACGCCTGGCTGATGATCGCCCTGCCGCTCGTGGGCGCGGCGGTCCTGCTGCTGGGCGGGCGGCGCACCAACGGCTGGGGGCCGCTGCTGGCCACCGCCCTGCCGATCGGTTCCTTCGTCTGGGCGGTCCTGGCCCTGTTCGACCTCCTCGGCCGGGGCGCGGCCGAGCGGACCGTCTCCGTCCCCGTCTACGAGTGGTTCGCGGCCGGTGACCTCTCCGCCCGGATCAACCTCCTGGTGGACCCGCTCTCGATCAGCTTCGTCCTGCTGATCACCTTCGTGGGCTCGCTCATCCACGTGTACTCCCTCGGCTACATGGCCGAGGACCCGGGCAAACGGCGGTTCTTCGCCTACCTCAACCTGTTCGTCGCGGCCATGCTCGTGCTGGTCCTCGCGGACAACTTCGTCCTGCTCTTCCTCGGCTGGGAGGGTGTGGGCCTCGCGTCCTACCTGCTCATCGGGTTCTGGCAGTACAAGCCCACGGCGGCCACCGCCGCCAAGAAGGCCTTCCTGATCAACCGGGTCGGCGACCTGGGCCTGCTCGTGGCGATCATGATCATGTTCACCGTGCTCGGCGCGGTGAGCTTCAGCGACGTCTTCGCGGCCGTTCCGGGAGCGAGCGACGGCGTCCTGCTCGCCATCGGCCTCCTGCTGCTCCTGGGCGCCTGCGGCAAGTCCGCGCAGCTCCCGCTCCAGGCGTGGTTGCTGGACGCCATGGAGGGTCCGACCCCGGTGTCGGCGCTCATCCACGCCGCCACCATGGTCACCGCGGGCGTGTACCTGATCGTCCGCGCCGGACCGATCTTCGAGGGCGCGCCGGTCGCGCAGACGGTCGTCATGACGGTCGGTGCCGCCACCATGCTCGCGGGCGGCGTCATCGCCTCCGCCAAGGACGACATCAAGAAGTCCCTGGCGGGCTCCACCATGAGCCAGATCGGCATGATGGTGCTGGCCGCCGGGCTCGGCCCGGTCGGCTACGTCGCCGCCATCGCCCACCTGATCACGCACGGCTTCTTCAAGGCCGGGCTGTTCCTGGGCGCCGGATCGGTCATGCACGGCATGAACGACGGCGTCGACATGCGCCGGTACGGCGGTCTGGCGTCGAAGATGCCGATCACCTTCGCCACCTTCGGCCTGGGCTACCTCGCCATCATCGGCGTCCCGTTCCTGTCCGGCTGGTGGACCAAGGAGAGCATCATCTCCGCCGCCTTCGGGATCGGCGGAACCGCCGGGGCGGTCTTCGGCACCGCGATCATCGTCGGCGCCGCGCTCACCGCCTTCTACATGTCGCGGATGGTCTTCATGACCTTCCTCGGCAAGAAGCGCTGGGACGACGGCGTGCACCCGCACGAGTCGCCGGTGAGCATGACCGCCCCCATGGTGGTGCTGTCGGTCGGGTCGGTCGCCCTCGGCGCCTTCCTGGTCTTCGGCGACCGGTTCGCGGGCTTCCTCGCCCCGGCCATCGGCGCCGAGCCGCACCACTTCACCGTGGGCCACGCCTTCACCGCGCCCTACGGCATCGCCGCCCTGGTCGTGCTCGTCCTGGGCGTCGCCCTGGCCTGGGCCCTGTACCTGCGCAAGCCCGTGGAGCGCACCGCTCCCAAGGGCAACCTCGTCACCGTCGCGGCCGCCAACGAGCTGTACGGCAACGAGATCAACGAGGGCCTGTTCATGCGACCCGGCCAGGTGCTCACCAAGGCGCTGGTCGTCATCGAGGACAAGGTCATCGACGGCGCGGTCAACGGGATCGGTGCCGGGGTCGGCGACTCCTCCACCGGACTCGGCAGGACGCAGACCGGGTTCGCCCGCACCTACGCGCTCACCATGCTCCTCGGCGCCGTGATCGTCGCCGCGACGCTGGTTGTGAGGTTCTAAATGATCCCCTGGCTCACTCTCGCGATCGCGCTCCCCGCGATCGGCGCGGTCGTCATCTGGGCGCTACCGCGCGTCAAGGCCCCCGCGGCACCGGACGGCGCCCAGGCCTCGGCACACGCGGGGGCCGGCTCCGGCTCCGCCACGGCCACGGCCACCCGGACCCGTCCGGCCACCGGCGGCGCGGCCCCGGCCGAAACCGCCAAGCGCGTGGCCCTGGGCTTCTCCGTCGCGACCCTGCTGCTCGTCGTGGCGATGGCCCTGAACTTCGACGTCTCGAAGGCGGGCGGACTCCAGTTCGAGCAGGTCCACCCGTGGATTCCCTACTTCGGGGTGCACTTCGCGGTCGGCGTCGACGGCATCGCGCTCCTGCTCATCCTGATGTCCGTGGTCCTCGTGCCGCTCGTGGTGCTGGCCGCCTGGAACGAACACGACGACCGGGAGGACGGCGGGCGCGGCTACTTCGCCCTCGTCCTCGCCCTCGAAGCGATGATGATCGGTGTCTTCGCGGCCACCGACGTCTTCCTCTTCTACGTGTTCTTCGAGGCCATGCTCATCCCGGTCTACTTCATGATCGGGCGCTACGGGCGGGGCGCCGAACGCGCCAGGGCCGCCATGAAGTTCCTGCTGTACAGCCTCGCGGGCGGCCTCGTCATGCTGGTCGCGGTGATCGGTGTGTACGTCGTCGGCGGGACCTTCCTGTGGACCGACCTCACCGACCCGGGCGGCGCCCTCGCGGCCGTCGACCCGGCCACCGCGCGCTGGCTCTTCCTCGGGTTCTTCATCGCCTTCGCGATCAAGGCCCCGATGTGGCCCGTGCACACCTGGCTGCCCAGCGCGGCCGGGTCGTCCAGCCCCGGCACGGCCGTCCTGCTGGTCGGCGTGCTGGACAAGGTGGGCACCTACGGGATGCTCCGGTACTGCCTGGAGATGTTCCCCGCCGCCGTGTCGTGGTTCGTGTGGCCCGTGGTGGCGCTGAGCCTGGTGAGCATCGTCTACGGTGCGATCCTCGCCATCGGCCAGAGCGACATGATGCGCCTGGTGGCCTACACCTCGGTGTCCCACTTCGGCTTCATCACCCTGGGCATCTTCGCCCTGACCCAGCAGGCCCAGGCCGGGGCCGCCCTGTACATGGTCAACCACGGGTTCGCCACGGGCGCGCTCTTCCTCATCGTGGGCTTCCTCATCGCCCGCCGAGGCAGCGCGCGCATCGAAGACTTCGGAGGCGTCCAGAAGGTCGCGCCCCGGCTGGCGGCGGTCTTCCTGATCGCGGGCCTGGCCGGTCTGGCGCTGCCCGGGCTGGCCCCCTTCGTCAGCGAGTTCCTGGTGTTGGTCGGCGTCTACGCCTTCAGCCCGGTCGCGGCGATCATCGCCGCGGTCGGCGTGGTCCTCGCGGCGCTCTACATCCTGTGGATGTACCAGCGCACGATGACCGGCCCCACCCCGGAGAAGCTGTCCGCGCTCCCGGACCTGTCCGGCCGTGAGACCTGGGCGGTCGCCCCGCTGATCGCCCTGATCATCGCGTTCGGCGTCTACCCGCAACCCCTGCTCAACGTGATCAACCCCGCCGTCGAACGCACCGTGGAGGCCCCGGCCGACACCGAGGTGACGGTCGCGGACGGCGACGCGGAAGGAGACGAGGAGTGATCCCCCTCAATCTCGCGGACGGGGCGCCCCCGGCGCTCCACGGAGTCACCGAGGCTCCACCGGTCCTGGACTGGTGGCTGCTCGCGCCGTACCTGGTGCTCTTCGGCGCCGGTGTGCTGGGCGTGCTTCTGGAGGCCTTCTGGCCCAAGGGCTCGCGCCGCACCGTGCAGATCGTGCTGGCGGCGGGCGCGCTGCTGGTCGCGTTCGTCCTCATCCTCCTCCAGGTGGAGGCGGTCGGGGGCGGCACCACCATCGGCAGCGGAGTGCTGGCGGTCGACCGGACGGTGCTCTTCTTCCAGGGCACCATCACCGTGCTGGCCCTGGTCAGCCTCATGCTGATCGCCGAGCGGCGGGACGGCCGGGACGCGTTCTCGGCCCAGGCCGCGACGGTTCCGGGCAGCGAGGAGGAGCGCGCGCACATCCTCGCGGGCTCCCAGCACACCGAGGTCTACCCGCTGGTGCTGTTCGCGGTGCTGGGCATGCTGATGTTCCCGGCCTCGAACGACTTCCTGGTCATGTTCATCGCTCTGGAGGTCATGAGCCTCCCGCTGTACCTGCTGTGCGGGCTGGCGCGCAGGCGCCGCCTGTTCTCGCAGGAGGCCGCGGTCAAGTACTTCCTGCTCGGCGCGTTCTCCTCCGCGTTCTTCCTGTTCGGCATCGCCATGGTCTACGGCTACGCGGGCTCGGTGAACTTCGGCGTGATCCGCCAGGCCGTGGAGTCCGGCGGAGCCGAGATCTTCCAGGACGGCAACGGCGAGCCGCTGCTGCTCATGGGCGTGGGCCTGGTCGCGATCGGCCTGCTGTTCAAGGTCGGCGCCGTGCCGTTCCACAACTGGAAGCCGGACGTCTACCAGGGCGCCCCGACCCCGATCACCGCGCTGATGGCCTCCTGCACGCTGGTCGCCGCCTTCGGCGCCCTGCTGCGGGTGTTCTTCGTGCCGTTCGGCACCTCGGCGGCGGTCTGGGAGCCCATGCTGTGGACGGTGGCCATCCTGACGATGGTCGTCGCCGCGATCGTGGCGGTCACCCAGCGCGACGTCAAGCGGCTGCTGGCCTACTCCTCGGTGGTGCACGCCGGGTTCATCCTCACCGCGGTCGTCGCGGGCAGCGTCGAGGGCCTCGCGGGCGCCATGTTCTACCTGGCCGCCTACGGGTTCACCACGCTGGGCGCGTTCGCCGTCGTCACCCTGGTGCGCACCAGGGACGGCGGGCAGGAGCTCGGCGACCTCGACCGCTGGGCGGGGCTGGGGCGGCGCGCCCCGGGCCTGGCCCTGGCCCTGACACTGTTCCTGCTCGCCTTCGCGGGCATCCCGCTCACCAGCGGGTTCATCGGCAAGTTCGCCGTGTTCGAGGCCGCCGTGGCGGCCGGGGCGGCCCCGCTGGTCGTCATCGGTGTGCTGAGCAGTGCCGTCACCGCCTTCTTCTACGTGCGGATCATCGTTGTGATGTTCTTCCGGGATTCGGAGGGCGAGGGCCCCACCGTGGCCCGTGCCGGGGTGCTCACCGGCGGCGTGATCACGGTGGGCGTGGCCGCGACCCTGGTGCTCGGGATCTTCCCGGGACCCGTCCTGGACACCCTTCTGCCGTCCGGGGAGCCCGGTCAGGAACCCGCCGCGGTGATGGTCGACCAGGTGACGGAGGTCCCCGCCGACGAGTGAGTACCGACCCGGGTGTGGCTTTGGACCTTCATTCCGGGTCGGATACCGTGGCAAGTCGGATCATGTTCGTGTGCTGAGCGTGTGGCGGTCCCCTTCCGAGGGGGCCGCCAGCACGCCCGTTCAACAGGTGGAGCCTTACGGTGAGCGGTGCTGTCCCGAGCGGTTTTCTCGCTCTGCCGAGAGTCGACCCGACCCTCGCCCGGGAGATCCAGGACGACCTGGAGAAGGTCGAGGAGCTGCTGAGGGAGTCGGTGCGGTCCAGCGACCCCATGCTGACCGAGGCCGCCTCCCACCTGCTGGCCGCCGGAGGCAAGCGCTTCCGCGCCATGCTGGTGCTGCTCTCGTCCCACTTCGGCGACCCCCGGGTCCCCGACCTCATCCCGGCGGCGGCCGTGGTCGAGCTGACCCACGTGGCGACGCTCTACCACGACGACGTCATGGACGAGGCGGAGCTGCGCCGGGGCGAGCCCAGCGCCAACCAGCGCTGGGGCAACACCATCGCCATCCTCACCGGCGACTACGTGTTCGCCAAGGCCTCGACGATGCTCGCCGACCTCGGCACCGAGGCGGTCCGGCTCCAGGCCGAGACCTTCGCGCGCCTGGTCCAGGGCCAGATCCTGGAGACCTCCGGCCCGCGTGACGGGATCGACCCGCTCGACCACTACCTCAACGTCATCGACGACAAGACGGCGTCGCTGATCGCCTCCTCGGCGGAGTTCGGCGGCATGTTCGGCAAGGTCGACCCGGAGACGGTGGGAACGCTGACCCGTGCCTGCGACGCGCTGGGCATGGCGTTCCAGCTGGCCGACGACATCCTGGACGTGGCCAGCGAGAGCGCCGACTCGGGCAAGGTCCCCGGGACGGACCTGCGCGAGGGCGTGCTGACGCTGCCGATGTTCTACGCGATGCGCTCGCAGGACCCGGCCGACGAACGGCTGAGGTCGCTGCTGGGCCGTCCGCTGGACGACACCGAGGCGGAGGAGGCCCTGGGCCTGCTGCGCCCGCACCCGGCGATGGCCGAGGCCGACGCCACCCTGCGCGGCTGGGCCGACAGGGCCCGCGCCGAGCTGGCCACGCTGCCCGACATCCCCGCCAGGGACGCCTTCCTGGCCCTGTGCGACTACGTGGTGGAACGCTCCGGCTGACCCGCCGCTCCGACACCACGAGGGCCCCGACGCGCATCCGTTCCCGTCGGGGCCCTCGTGTGTGTCCGGAGGGGGAGGGCCCGGGCCATGAGGTTGGGCCCAGGCGGCGGGGGCGGTGGACGCGGCGCGCCCGGCGGCCCCCGGCGCGGCCCTCAGACCACGGGCAGCGGGACGCCCAGCCGCTTCCTGGCGCGCGCGTACGCGACGGCGGGGTGGGGGTCCAGGTACCCCCACAGGTTGCCCTGGCCCACCGGGACCGCGCTCCCGGCCCGTTCGAGCGCGGCGGCGGCCCGCTCGTCCTCGAAACACACCGACAGCGCGGAACCGAACGCGTGGGCGTCCCTGGCCACCAGCGGGTAGTCGGGGTCGCCCTCCAACCAGCGGTCGGCCGCCGCGACGATCTCCTCGGTCACGGCGGTCTCCGTGTAGTGGATCGTGAGCAGGTCGCGCGTCTGGCCGATCGTCTCGGCCTCCTGCTCCCTGATCCAGTACATGACCTTCTCGTAGTGCGCCTGGACGATCAGAACCAGCGAACGGTCGCCGGAGGGGGCCCGGCGCACCCGCTCGCGGGCGAAGGCGAACATCTGCTCCTCGGACCCCGACCACTTACGGCACAGCACCTGGAGCCGCGACTCCAGGGAGGCGTGGTGGTGCGGGTCCAGTTCGACGATCCGCTCCCACATCTGGTCCAGCTCCTCCCTCGGCATGCCGATCCCCAGCCCGAACCACTGGAGCTGGTCCAGGGCGGTCGGGGTGAGGCTCGTCTGGGCCGCGTACATGAGCGGCTCGAAGGCGGGAGCCAGGGTCTCGTGGAAGGTCGCGAAGCGCTCACGGCCGACGTCCTTGGCCCAACGGCCCGAACGCGCCTTCCAGGCGGCCCTGACGCGTGTGGCGCCGGCCCACATGAGCAGGTCGGGTTCGGGGTCGGGCTGGTCCATCCCCGCCTCCAGGGCGTCCAACAGCCCGGTGCCCTCCTTGGCGAGCACCTCCAGGCGCGAGGAGCGCAGCTGGGGGTCGTCGACGTCCAGGAGCGCCAGACCCGCGGCCAGGTCGCCGTCGAGGACGCCGGGGAGCGCATCGGTGAGTTCGGGGTCGTGCCAGGCGTCGCCGAGGGTCAGGCCGTGTCGGCGGATGAGCCGGTCGTCGCCCCGGCCGAAGAGCTTGCTGAGAACCATGACCTGATTCTTGTGCGTGGAGAGGGGGAGGAACCCGACTTATGGGATCGAAACGGCAACGGTTCGAGGGGGCCGGACACGACGGCGGCGCCGCCCCGGTGCGTGGGACGGCGCCGCGAGAAGGGTACGGGGTCAGCGCACGAGCGGGAGCGCCTCGGAACCCGGCAGGTCCGTGAAGGTGGGGTGCTGCACCATGCCCTCGGGGGTCTCGGCCTCGGCGGTACCGCCGTCGATCGAGACGAGGTCGCTCGTGTCCAGGTCGCCGAGCAGGTCGGTGCCCCGGCTCAGGCCGTTGACCAGGTCCTCGGCGGTGGTGGTGTCGATGCCCTCGGCGACCCGCGGCATCTGCGCGTCGGCCAGCGGGCCCTGGAGGGAGACCGGCTCGGCCGAACCCAGGTCGGCGGAGCCGAGGTCGGACACCCCGGTCAGCAGGGCGTCGGTCAGGTCCGTGACGCGCGGGGTCTCGAACTCGGGGGCCGCCACGCCCGGGGTCTGGGCCGCCAGGGTGCCGGGGGAGCTCTGCGGAACCGTGGTGAGGTCACGGCCCTCCCAGGCGCGGTTGCCCACCATGCCCAGGACCTCCTCCTCGCCCAGGCTCACGTAGTTGTCGGCGGTCAGCTCGGTGGACTCGACCACGTCCTGGAGCGCCTTGGGGGTCTCCAGGCCGAAGGCGGCCGCCAGGTCCCACATGTTGGGAGCGGTGAGGTCGGTGCCCTCCGCCGGGACGGCGGCGCTGGTGTGCACCGGCGTGGGGCGGGGCTCGGACAGCGCGCCGACCGGGTTGAGGTCGTCCAGCACCAGCGAGTTGTCGCCGGTGAGGTCGGTGACGCCGCCGAGCCCGGTGACCTGCTCCAGGGTGGGGGCCTCGCTCAGCTCGGGCAGCCGGCGGTCCTGGAGGTCGGGCAGCCGGGTGGTGTCCAGCTCGGGCAGCACCAGCATCTCGTCGCGCAGGTCGGCGGCGGCCTGGACCGTGTGCGGCAGCACCTCGGAGGCGGTCGACTCGGCGGAGGTCCCCGCCTCGCGGGCGGTGCCCTCCACAGCGGCCCCGGCGTCCTGGGCGGCGCTCTCCAGGCCGCGCCCCACCGTGTGGCCGACCGTGTCGTGCGGGTTCCCGTCCAGACCCGTGGCGTCCTGGGCCTGCGTCACGGCCTCCGACAGGGGGGACTGGGGCAGCACGGCGCCCAGGTCCGGGGCGGGCTTCTCGGCGTTCGCGGTCTCCTGGAGCTCGCTCAGGGCGCGGTCGGCGATCGGGGTGACGCCCTCGGGGGCCAGCTTGTGCATCGTGGGGGCCACGCCCTCCACGAGCGCGCGCTCGACGGTGGGCGCGATCTCGTGCATCGGGGTGGCCAGCGTCTCGGCCCCGGCGACACCGGCACCGAGGGCCACGAAGCCCGCGGTGCCCGTGGCGAGGAGGACGGCTCGGGCGGAGAAGCGCTTGGTCTGCGTCATGGTTTTCCTTCCCTGGTGAAGCTCTGGATGAACGGGACGACCGCGACGCCGTGGACGGCGGTCGTGCGGAGCCGGGGCGGACCACCGGCTGACGTGAATCACGTGAACGAGGGCACGGGACTCAGGTCAGCTCCCAGGGAGAACGTGCTGGGAACGGTCCGGGGGGCGCGCACTCGGCGCGCCCGGGGCGGGACCGTTCGCTAGTCCGGCGAGACCGTGGGGTCGTCGGCCGGGTCGGCGGGCACGGTGTGCAGCCGGTGCGCGGCCAGGAGCACGGCGTCGGCGGCGGGCGCGGGCAGCGGCGCGGCCGAGAGGTACCCGGCGACGGAGGGCACGGGGGCCGGTCCGTTGGAGGTGGGCGCGGGCGAACCGGTCGCGGGCTGCACGCGCTGGTGTTCCGGGAAACGGTCGGCGTCGTCCGGCTCGGCTCCGCCGTGCCCCTCGCCCGCGCCCGGGGTGGCCTGCTGGACGGCGGCCGGGGCGAACAGGAGGGCGTCCGGCTGCGCGGGACGCTCGGGGTCGGCGGCGGCCCGGTCCTCCTCGGAGCCCCGGTCCTCACCGGTCTCCTCGGGGGCGTCGGCGTCGGTGACGGCGGTGCGGGGCGCCCGGTCCTCGGAGACGGGCAGCGCGCGGACCAGTCCGCCGTCCACCGTCTCCTCGCGGGTGCGGTCGATCTCCGCCACGAACCCGCGCACCTCGGCCACGGCGGGCTCGGGCAGGGCCACGGCCGCCTCCGCGGCCTCGGTGGTGCGCCGCTCCAGTCGCTGGTGCACGGTGCCGAGGGTGGCGGTCACCGGCTCGGTGACCTCCCCGGGCACGACCGTGTCGAGCGAGGGCGCCCGGTCCAGCCCGAGCGCCTCGCCGGTGGCGGAGGCGGCCTCGGAGACGGGTGTGCCCAGGGGGCCGGAGCCCGGCGCGGAGGTGTCGGCCTGGGCCGGTGCGGCGCACAGCAGCCACAGCACGGCCAGGAAGGCGCACAACAGGAGCGGGAGGCCGATCGCGGAGGGCACCGCCGCGCACGCGGCCGGCGCGGCACGAAGCGTGCCGGTACGGCTGGTGCGAGGAATCAAGGGGACCCTCCGGGACGTGTGGCCAGGTCGGGGCGGGACGGAGCCCGACACCCACGACTCGACGTTAGCACAATGTCACCGAGGGTAGTTTCGCATGGCCGAAACCGGGAACGCCCGGTTCCGGTCAGGGTCTGGGGTCGGCCGGGGCCGCCGCCTCGCGGGCCCGGGCCGACCGCGCGAGCGAACTGCGGACCTGGTCGAACGCGAACACGCACACCGCCAGCCAGACGAACACGAAGCCGATCCAGCGGCTCGGCGGCATCTCCTCGCCCTGCACCAACCACCCGATCACGAACATCATGGTCGGCGCGATGAACTGGAGCATGCCGATCACGCTCAGCGGCACCCTGCGGGCGGCCATCCCGAAGAGCAGCAGCGGCAGCGCGGTCACGAACCCGCCGCCCACCATCAGCGCGGCGTGTCCGGGCGAGACCGACAGGAAGGTGCCCGAACCCGAGGCCTCCAGATACACCACGAACCCGAGCGCGGGCAGGAACATCACGAGCGTCTCGACGGTCAGGCTCTGCATGCCGTCCAGGCTCACGTACTTCTTCACCGCGCCGTAGGCCGCGAACGAGGTGGCCATCAGCAGCGAGAGCCAGGGGGCGGACCCGTAGGCGACGGTCATCACGGCGACCGCCACCACGCCCAGACCCACCGCGACCCACTGGGCGGCGCGCAGGCGCTCGGCGAAGAACACCACGCCGAGGCAGACCGTCATCAGCGGGTTGATGAAGTAGGCCAGCGAGGCCTGGAGGGTCTGCTCGGTGGAGACCGAGTAGATGAACCCCCACCAGTTCAACGAGATGAGCACCGCGGCCGCGCCGACCGGCAGGAGCGTCCGGGGATCGCGCAGCACCCGGGGCAGCCAGGACCACCCCCGGCGGGCCAGCAGCAGGAACACGCACATCGCGAGGAGCGCCCACACCATGCGGTGGGCCAGTACCTCGTTGGGTTCGGAGGGGTGGAGAAAGGGCCAGTAGAGGGCGCCGAAGCCCCACATGAGGAAGGCGGTCGCCCCGAGGGCGACACCGCGGTTGGTGTCCGACACATCCGTAATCGTAGGACGAATTCTCCCGCCTGTCTCCTGTCCGTCCCAGCCTGTGGACAACCGCCGCCCGCGCACCCGGGGGCGCTCTGGACAGGCCGGATAGCCTGGAGGCATGTTCGGCAGAAAGACGACCATGGTCGACCCCACCCAGGCCCTTCCCGGCCGGGACACCCCGATGCCGGTGCCCTTCGGCCACACCGTGCTGGGTACCCGGCTGACCCCGCCCTACCCGGAGGGCAGCGAGGTCGCCGACGTGGCGATGGGCTGCTTCTGGGGCGCGGAGCGCACCTTCTGGCGGCTGGGCGCCGAGCGCGGGATCATCACCACCGCCGTGGGGTACGCGGGCGGCTACACGCCCAACCCCACCTACGAGGAGGTGTGCTCCGGCCTGACCGGCCACACCGAGGTGGTCCGCGTGGTCTTCGACCCGTCGCGCATCACCTACACGGAGCTCCTCAAGGTGTTCTGGGAGGGCCACGACCCCACCCAGGGCCTGCGCCAGGGCAACGACGTGGGCAGCCAGTACCGGTCGGCGCTCTACTACCACTCCGACGCCCAGCGCGCGGCGGCCGAGGCCACCCGCGACGCCTTCCAGCCGGTCCTGACCCGGTCCGGGTTCGGCCCGATCACCACCGAGATCGCCCCGCTGCGGGCCTTCTACTTCGCCGAGGACTACCACCAGCAGTACCTCTCCGACGCGAAGAACCCCAACGGCTACTGCGGCATCGGCGGAACCGGTGCCAGCTGTCCGATCGGTGTCGTGACCTCGGACGACGCGGACTCTGGGCGCGCGGCCGAGTAGTACGGCGGAGTACGTGCGCGTACGCCCGCGAACGCTGGAATGATGACTGGGCCATCTGGCACAGGCACTCAGCCCCCGGAACCGGGCAGCGCAGTAGGGGCCGCCGAAGCTGTCACAGGTGACCGCAGCTGCTTGTTGGGCGTGGGGTTTCTTGGACGCGGTTGGGTGGGTTGTGCCTCCCGGCCAGGCTGCTTTCCTTGGTTCGGTGCTGGGTGGGCCTGTTTCTCCCGGGCTGTCTCGTCGGGTGTGATGGAGGCTCTGGCATGTGCCGAGATTGGTGGAGCCGTCTTTCTGGAATCTCCGGCCACCGTGCTCGGTTTCTTGTTCTCGACTCTGTGAATGTCAGTCAGCCGGTCGCTGAGCGTCGGCGTTGCCGGGCGTTGAACCTGTCCACCTACTCTGCCTCTGTAGATGGTCCTCGGCCGCTGGACTTCCGAACAGGTTCCGAATACGATGGTTTCATGACCATCGCAACGGACCTCCCGGCCGCGACCCGGCGTTCCTCGGACCTGAGCAAGCACTCAGCCGAGGTCTTTGCCGAGGCTGAGGACCACCCTGTGACGGTGACCCGGCGTGACGGCGAGGCGCTGGTGCTCATGTCGCAGCGCGAGGCCGAAGGTCGCTCCCGCTTGCTGAATTTTGCCGCGCAGCTCATCACCGTCGCCCTCGACGAGAACGGCTCACTGGCCGAGCGTATGACCAAGGCCTTCCCTTGGATGCTCGCGCTGTCGCCGACGGATCGGGTGACCTGCGCGCAGGACCTCGTGGACTCCGCACGCGCCTCGTTCTCCACCAACCAACCGCACCTCGCGCTTGCGGAACTGACGTCCTGGAAAGAGACAGCCGCCGCTATCGCGGCTGGGCTTGGTAACGCCGACCTCGAATGGCTTGACGACGACGAGACCGTGGAGCGTCCCTAGCTGTGGCGGCTGCCAAGAAGGGGGAGCTGGTCCCCCGCCCTCCGAAGAGGACCGAATACGAGATTCGCTTCGCGACCGCAGACGCGCGCAAGGGATGGCGGGACCTCGTCGCGACGATCCGCAACTCCATGACGGAGACCTGGGACTTCCTCACGAGGACGCCCCTATCCACTACACCGACGAACTACCGCCTCCGCGGCGAGCTCGGCACGATTCGGCGCGGAGGAGCCACCCACGAGCGCTGGCAGCACAAGCCGACGGCGAAGGGCACCGCCCGAATCTGGTATTACGTCCACGAGCGCACGGTCTTCGTTGAGCAGGTTCACACGAGCCACCCGAACGAGACGAAGTGACTGGAAGGCGACGATGCCCACGAGGACGAACGAGAGCCTGTCGACCGCCTTCTCCTTCGCGAGTCGCGGCCCTCGCCTCTTGGGCGGTGACCGCGCCTCCGTGGGAATCGGAGGCGTCAGGCATCTCCGGGGCCCTGTGGAGGAAGTAGGGGCACGCGTCCCCGGTGAGGTGTTGCCCGTGCTCCTCCCAGGCCTGGAAGGTTCCACTGGACTTCCCCCCGAAGCCCCGATCTCCTCCGTTCCGGAGTTCGGAAGCACCGCGAGCGCGATGAAGTAGAGAGAACGGATCGGCTGAGGGTGCGGGCCCGTCCGCAGACGCCACTGCCGGGGCGGCTACCCCTGGCCGCAGGCACTCGGGGCACTCCGGTGCCCGGTTTCGATTGATTTTCTCCGTGCGGCGCGGTGCGGCCCTGACCACGGGGAAGGCTCGCCCGCTCACCGATGGTCACCGGTTCCGGACTTGCGTTATAGGTAACGAACAGATATCGGTGGTGTGTGCGAGTCGATGAAGCCCCCCACAGCGCCGTAGCCCCGCCCGCCGAGGGACCCGCCGTCCCGACGGTCTCCCCGACCGCCTGGATGGGGTTCGCCCGTGTGGCCGCGATGGCGGCCGTCGTCCTGGTGCACGCCTATTCGCCGTTCGTCAGCACGACCTACACCGACCTGGGCGGCCCCACCTGGTGGACAGCGCACGTGGTGGACGCCGCGCTGCGCTGGTGCGTGCCCGTGTTCATCATGATCAGCGGTGCCCTCCTGCTGCGCCCCAAGGAGGAGGACGTCCGGGGTTTCTACCGCAAGAGGTGGGCCCGGATCGGGGTCCCCCTGCTCGTGTGGACCCTCGCCTACCTGCTGTGGCAGTTCTGGCGCGACGGCACCGGCTTCCCCGACTCGCTGGCCCAGGCGGCCTCCGGGTCGCCCTCGATCCACCTGTACTTCCTGTACGTCATCGCCGGGCTGTACGTGTTCACGCCGTTCCTGCGCACGGTGGTGGCGCACACCTCGCGCACGGGCCTGTGGTGGTTCGCGGGAGCGGCGCTGTCGCTGGGGATGCTCGACCAGGTCTCCGCCCTGGTCGACGGGGTCGGCGGGGTCACCGCCGCGACCCGGTTCCTGCCGTTCCTGGGCTACTACCTGCTCGGCTGGCTGCTCGTGGACCGGGGCCCTCGCCCCCGCGACGCGTTCCACGGGTCGGTGGCCTTCGTCCTGGGCACGACCGGCACCGTCCTGGGAGCTGGGGGGATCGCCACGGCGGCGGGCGAGTGGGGCACCGGAGCGGAGTACGTCTACGACTTCCTGTCCCCGACCATGATCGTCGCCTCGGTGGGCGCCTTCCTGCTGCTGCGGGCCTGGGGTACCTGTCTGGCCGGACTGGGCGCGCGGAGCCGGGTGAACCGGACGATCGCCGTGCTGTCCGGGCTGAGCTTCGGGGTCTACCTCGTGCACGTCATGGTGCTGTACACGCTGCGGGACCTCGGGGGGACCCCCGACGGGCTGGCGGGCCTGACCGCAGCGGCCGGGTACGCGGCGGCGACCACCGTGGTGAGCCTCCTGTTGGTGGCCGCCGCCCAACGCGTGCCCCTGCTGCGCGCCACCGTCTGACCCGGCGCGGTCCGTCTCGGGGCCGGGGCGGCGACCGGGCCACCGGGACGCCCGGCTCAGGAAGAAAATGCGTAACCCCTGCCGCCCCGCTGGTCACAGCCTCGCGCGGATGACCTGGGAGCCGTCGCCCGGGGTGGTTCGGCGTGCGCCGACCGCTCCTTGGCGGGGCGTGCGCCCCTGCATAGCCTCGGGACTCCGTGGCGCGCCCGCGCGCGGACCACCGACCTCCAGGGGGAGAGCCCATGACGGCCCTGCACGGTTTGACGGTCGACCACCTCAGATTCCACACGGCGGACGCCGAGAAGGCGGCCCTGCGCATGCGCGACGGGTACGGGATGGGGACCCTCGCCGAAGGCGTCCGGAACGGTGCGGAGACGGCCACCATGGTGGGCGCCGGCGGCATCCGGATGGTGTTCGTCCAAGCCCTGACCGACGACCACCCGGCCGCCGGTTACGTCCGCGCGCACGGGGACGGAGTCGCGGACATTGCCCTCACGGCGGCCGACGCCCGGGCCGCCCACGACCTCGCGGTGTCCAGGGGTGCGGGGTCGGTCGCAGCGCCCGTCGAGCGGGACGGCGTGGTCACCGCCACCGTCACCGGGTTCGGGGACGTCACCCACACGTTCGTCCAGCGCCCCGCGGGCACCGACGTACGCCGCCTTCCGGGGTTGTCCCCGGTGGACGGGTTCGGGGACGGCGCCGACCTCGGGCTGCTCGCCGTCGACCACCTGGCGGTCTGTCTGGAACCGGGGCGGCTCGATCCCACGGTCGCGTACTACCGGGACGTCCTGGGATTCGAGCTGATCTTCGAGGAGCGCGTCGTCGTCGGCACCCAGGCGATGGTCTCGCGTATCGTGCGCTCCGCCGGGGGAGACGCCACCCTCACCCTCATCGAACCCGACCAGGACCTCGATCCCGGCCACATCGACGACTTCGTGCGCGACCACGGCGGACCCGGTGTCCAGCACATCGCGCTGAGCACCGCCGACGCGGTCGGCACGGTCGGGCTGCTGCGGGGGCGCGGGGTGGAGTTCCTGCCCACTCCCGACGCCTACTACCGGCTGTTGGGTGAGCGCCTGGAGCTGCGCAGGCACTCCGTGGAGGAGCTGCGTGAGCTGGGTGTTCTGGTCGATGAGGACCACGACGGCCAGCTCTTCCAGATCTTCGCCCGCTCCACCCACCCGAGGAACACGGTGTTCTTCGAGGTGATCGAGCGCCTGGGCGCCACCACCTTCGGCAGCGGCAACATCCGCGCCCTGTACGAAGCGGTGGAGCACGGACGCGAGGACTGACGGCCCCCGGGGCCCGGACACGAGGGGATCTCATGCCGGGCCCCGTTCCCCTGTGGGGTTAGTTGAGGATGCCGATGTGGTGGTTCAGGGCTGCCGGGGCCACGGTGTCCAGGACGTGTAGCCCGTGGAGCAGTGACGCTCCCAGGGCGGTGGCGGGCCACCTCCACCAGGAGCGGGGTGCCCGGTGACGGCCCCGGGGGAGGGTGGGCTTCGGCTTCGTCTGGGCGGCGGCCGCTTCCCGGGCCTTCTGTTCGCGGTGTTGGCGTGCCACCTTGACCCAGTGCGGGACGGGTCCGTGTTGGAGCATGTACGCGACCCTGGGGTTGCCGTCCATCTGGCGGAGCAGCCGTTCCCGCCTGGCCTGATGAGTCTCCTCCCAGGGCATCTCCGACTGCGGCGATCCCAGCCGAGACGCTTCCGCCTGGGCCGGAACGCTCCACAAGGAGGGTTCCTGAGAAGACGCGTTCTGGGAGGGAACGATCCGAGGGACGGACGTGCGCCGCGGGCGTTCTCCGGAGCGCGGGAACCGGCGGCCTCGGGGCGCGGTCAAGACCGAGCGCACCCCATCGCTGAGCTGAGTGCTACCGGTCACCGGACGCCCCCATTGGCCAAGGCCGGAAGGGTGAACTCGGCCCAGATGACCGTGCCCAGCCCCTCGCAGAAGGGGAAGTCCAGCACCGGACGGAACCCCCAGCGGGAGGCGAGGTGGCCGACCATCAGCAGGCCTCGGCCGCGTTCGGCCTCCTCCCAGTCCTTGCGGGTGCGCCTGCGCGGGACCCTCGGGAGAGAGTCCACGGTGGTGTCCGTCCTTGCACCGTCGTCGATGATCGACACCCTCACCAGGCCCGGGACCGGTGCTTCCAGGGTGCGGACGACCCTGCCGTCGGGGTCGTGTCCGGAGCGGGAGTGGTCGCAGGCGTTGGCGAACATCTCGCTGGCGCACAACACCATCTCCTCCCGAGCCTCCTCCGGGAGAGCGACCAGGCGGTTGAGGTCGGTGCACATGTCGGTCCGGACCTGGCTGATCAGAGCGAGCTGTCCGGGGTAGACCCGGCACTCCCACCGGAAGCCGGGTTCGGGCGGGGCGATCGTCGGGTCGAGAGCGTGCGTGGGCGGGTGCGTGTGCGGCACAATGGCCATGTCGGCAATCTCTTCTCTTCAACGGAGCGTGGGTTGTCGGCCTGCTCTGGGGGTGTTCGCGCACCCGCCAGAGCTTTTTCATGAACGCCTTCGGACTCCGGAGTGCTCAGACACCGGGGTCCTCAGGCGCTGGAGTGTTGAGGTCCCTGGAGCTCTCAGGCGGCGTCTGGGGGTTCCGGGTCGTTCTTGCGGTCGTTGCGGAAGCGGCGGGAGAGCTTGCGGAAGAGCTCGGTGCGGGTGGGTGCGGTGACCCTCTCGAATGGGTCCCCTTGGCCCGTCCAGCCGAGGGGTCGGCGGCCTACGTAGACCTCGTTGGGGGTGGTGCCTTCCACGGTGGTGATCCAGTCGGTGTGGAAGAGGTGGGTCAGTTCCTGCTCCAACAGCGGCAACGTCCGAAAGGTGCTGGTGTTGTTGAGGGGCCTGACCATCCGTCCCGGGGAGGTCGGGGCGGGGTAGTCGTGGATGGCCTGCTCGATCATCTCCACCGCGAGCGCGGTGTTGCCCGGTTCTCGGGCGATCCGCAACGCCTCCCGCACGCGCGGGAGCCGGTGGCGCAGGGTGTAGTTGAACCACTGATCCGACTGCGCCCGGGTCAGGTGTGGGGGCGCGGTGATGGCGTCCTCAGCGGTCGCCAGGAGGTCCTGGGTGTTGATGTCCATCAGCACTCCACCTCATTCGTGTCCGTGATCCCAGCGTTCTGAAGCCCCTCAGAGTTCTCGGGACTCTTGGGGTTCTCTGAGGTCCCGGGGCCCTGAGCGTTCTCGGGCCCCTCAGACGTCCCGAAGATCTCGGGGTTCTCGGAGCTCGCAGGGTTCCCGGGCCCTTCCGGACTCCCCGCGCTCGCGGTGTTCCCAGTGCTCCCGGTGGTCCCGGCGCAGCGACGACACCCAGAGCTTTCGGGGGTCTCGGGGTTCTTGGGGGTTGTGGTGTTCCCGGCGTCGATCAGGGACCACGGGTTGTTGGTGAGGTCGTAGGCGAGGAAGAACCACACCTGGCGGAACTTCGGGTCCCCGTTGTCCCCCCACCGGTCCGCCAAAGTGTCGATCAGCGCCAACCCCCGCCCCGTCGCGGTTCCCGCTTCGATGTCAGCGAACGTGGCGGCGGTGAAGGTGCCCTTGTCCTGGGGCAGGCGGCTGCCCTGGTCCCGGCAGGTCAGCGTCATCCCCTTCGCGCCCCGGTCGATGGTGAGCGTGTAGGTACTGCCCCGCTCACTCGACCGGCTGTGCTTGATGGCGTTGTTCGCCAGCTCGCTGCCCAGGAGGGTGAACAGGAACTGGTACTCCTCACACCGCTCGGCCGCGCTGGTGTCCAGGAACGCGCGAACCAACGGCATGAGTCCGGGGAGTCCGGCGAAGGAGTACTGGCGCTTGCGGTAGGGGGGTCCGACGGTGCGGGAGAAGTAGTGCGAGTGGAACGGCTTGATGAAGCTCGCCACCGGAGCCACCACTTCGCGGTGGGCGAGTTCGGGGGAGAACGGCGGCGCGGGCCTCACGAGGTCACCACCAAACGCCGCAACCCGGCGAGCACGGCCCGCAGGACTTCCGCCGGGACCGCGTCGATGGGCCTGCGGGGCGAGGGGATGACCGGGCTCCAGGAGCGGGACGGGTGGTGGCGGCGGGGGTTCGCGGCGAAGGGGCGCACACGGGCCGCCTGCCTCGGGCGAGGGCGACGTATCGCCTCGGACGCGAGGTAGCGGGTACACGCCAGCTCGCAGAGTTTCAGGTAACGGGGCGCCATCAGCGCACACCTCCGGTACGGACAGTGCCGGGCGGGAGACCCAACAGGGATTTCGAGTTAGCATCATCATGGAACCTGAATTTCCGATTTTCAAGGCCATGCTGAAATCCCGTCCGGGAAATCCATGAATGTCCAGTTCGGCGGACCGAAGGATCTAGGATTTGGTGTGCGACCAGCGACCGGGAGAGCGATGACGCAGCGATACAGCCCCACCGTCCGCCGCCGACGCCTGTCTGATGAGCTCCGACGACGTCGTGATGCCGCGCGGATGACCCTCGATGAAGCAGCACCAGCTGCCGAAATGTCGCGCACCACCATCAGCAACATCGAGTCCGGGGTGAAGAAACGCCCCCAGGTACATGAAGTGCGGGCTCTGCTCGATGCCTACCGGGTGACTGACGAGCGGGAACGTGAGGAGATTCTGAATCTGGTCCGCCAGTCACGCGAGAGCGGGTGGTGGACACGCTACAGAGATGTCCTGTCTGGCAAGTTCATCGGCTTCGAAGCCGAAGCGAGCGTGATCAGCACCTGGGAGCCCCTCGTGATCCCGGGTCTTCTCCAGGTTCCGGAGTACTCGCGAGTACTGGCCAAGGCCGCGAAGGTTGGCGATGAGCACAGTGTTCAGCGTGCGGTCGACGCTCGGATCGAAAGACAGAGAATCCTCAATACAGACCCTCCTGAACTGTGGGCCGTGTTCTCCGAAGGGGCGCTGAACGCTCTGTCAGCTGACCACCCCGATACGCTCAAGCGGCAGGTGGAGTACTTGCTGGAGGTCGCATCGTTGGCGACGACCACCATCCAGATGACCCCTGCGTACCGTCTGAGCCCAGGGCTTGGCGGCCCGTTCGTGATCATGGACTTCCCTGAGGCAGTTGACCCGTCGATCGTCTTCCTGGAGACGGATACCGACGGGCTGTACTTGGAGGAACCAGATGAGGTAGCGCGGTACCGCAACGTCTTCGGCCATCTGCGGATCGCGGCGCTCACACCAGATGAGACCGTGAAACGCCTGACAGAAATGATCACCTAGGAACCGATGATGAACTCAACCATCCCGAACGACCTGTTCCGCAAGTCCTCCTACAGCCAGCCTCAGGGACAGAACTGCATCGAGGTCGCTGACCTCCCCGGAGTGTCCGCTGTACGAGACACCCAAAACCGCGAGCTCGGCCACCTCCTGTTCAGCGCGACTGAGTGGCAGGCAGCGCTGAGCACCGTCACTCGCTCATAGCAAGCAGAGGGGTCCAGTGAGTGCACCTGGGCCCCTCCACATCTCGACATCCGAGGGGCGCCGCTCACCTCTGCTATGCGTATGTTGATCAGGCTCCACGGTTCGCAACTGGAACGGGATTCGAGTCGTCTTCCTCTGCACACAGGGCGTAGAAGCGGGCAGAACTGAGCATGAGCCAGTCAGCACCCCCACCCCAACGGAGGTCCCTCTCATGCGCCCCCACACCCACGAACTCACCTTCCGCAAGAGCAGCTACAGCGGCGGTAACGGCAACTGTGTCGAAGTTGCCGACCTCCCCGGTGAGCACCTGGTCCGTGACACCCAGAACCGTGACCACGGCACCCTGGGGTTCGCCGGGCCCGAGTGGGCCGCCGCCCTTGGCGCCATCCGCACCGACCAGGTGTAGACCCCCGGCGCCCGACAGGCCCAGACCGCATCCGGTCTGGGCCCGCTGGGTGCCAGGGGCCGGGGCCTCTTCCTCCGCGCACGGGACAGAACATGCGTCGGTCCCTCAGAGGAGACTTCACGTACCGGAACGTGCGGACACGGGAGCGGCCCCCGACCCGCGCGGTGGTGGATTCAACGGGTCCTCGCAACACCTCGTTGATTGAGACGAGTGTAGGCAGACGCTCGGCTGGAGTTTCCCAGCCGAGCGTCTTGCGTGGCCGACCGTTCAGCTCCTGAGCCACATGCTCCAGATCCAACCGGCCATGCACTGACAGATCCGTGCCCTTGGGAAAGTACTGCCGCAGCAGCCCGTTCGTGTTCTCGTTCGACCCCCTCTGCCATGGCGAGGCCGGATCGCAGAAGAACACCGGCACCCCCGTAGCCACGGAGAACTTCTTGTGGCCAGCCATCTCGCTGCCCTGGTCCCAGGTCAATGACCCACGCAGATGCTCGGGCAGCGCGGTGATCAGTCCGCTCAGAACCCCTCCGACCGCCTCGGCGGTGTGCTCGCCGGGCAGGTGGCCGAGCATCACGTACCGGGTGGAGCGCTCGACCAGGGTGATGATCGCGGACTTGTTGTGCGCCCCCGTGATCAAATCCCCCTCCCAGTGCCCGGGAAAGGCACGGTCCTCGACCTCGGCGGGACGCTCGCTGATCATCACCATCGGGTCGGTGAACCGGCTCTGCCTGTGCTCGGGGGAGCGGCGGGACTTGCGTCGGATGCGGCCGGTGCGCAAAGCGGCGGCGACCTCGCGCTTGAGCCCGCCACGGGCCTGGACATAGAGCGCTTGGTAGATGGTCTCGTGGCTCACACGCATCTCCTGGTCCTCGGGGTGGTCCTGGCCGAGCCGGTTGCTGATCTGCTGTGGTGACCATCGCTTTCGCAACCCCTGGGCGACGTAGTCGCGCAAAGGGCCGGGGCAGGCGAGTTTGGTGGGTTTGGGACGCGCCCGCCGGGCGACCGTTCGGCGCTGGGCCGTATAAGCGCCGTAGGAGCCATCGGTGTCGCGGTGATGGTCCAGCTCACGCTTGATCGTGGACGCGGGTCGCCCCAGGTCGCGGCCGATCGCTCGCAGGCTCCACCCCGCCCGGTCAAGGTCCGCGATCCTCTCGCGCTCGGGCAGGGCCAAAAAGCGCGGATGCACCTGTTTTTCGAGTGCGTCCATCACCGGTTGCGGGGTGGTCATGGACTCCATGATGGTCTGCCCGGTGGAGTAGTTCACCCGGCGGCCATCAGCGTAGATCCTTGAGTTGCCGGACTTGCGTACCCCGCGGTCCCAGTCTTTGGCGGTGCGCTCGTTGATCCCGGCCCTGCGGGCGGCCTCTCGGCGAGGCACAGCGCTTTTACGCAGGCGGTGATACTCGCCTCGTGCTGGGTGGGGGCGTTGTCGTCGCTGGGAGCGCAGTCCTGCTTTGCGTGCCCACCCGAACGCGGTGTGGGGGTTGATGCCAAGGGAGCGGGCTGCGTCGGTGACGTTGCCGACCTCGGTCATCAGTTCCAGGAACCGTGTTCGCTGACGGTCCCGTTCTTCCTTCGAAAACGACACGGTGGCCGCAACCTCCTGAAAGTCAGGGTGTTGCGACCACCGCTAGAACCCACCGGTGCCGGGGGCCGCTGGGAGACGGGAGGGTCAGGCCCGCGGGGTGGTCAGACGCGCTCGGCGGTCCGCGCGGACTCGCTCCGGCGCGCCGCCGCGCGGCGGCGCGCCATGGAGATCAGCGGAATCATGGCCGCGACCAGCACCAGGACGTACAGGGTGATCGAGATGCCGCTGCCCACCAGGATCGACGGGTCGCCGGAGGAGGCGGCCAGCGCACGGCGGAACTCGGTCTCGGCGATCGGTCCGAGCACCACACCGATCAGGGCGGGGGCGACGGGGACCCCGAAGGTCCGCATCCCCAGCCCCAGCAGGGCGATCGCCAGCAGCATCACCAGGTGCGTGACGGAGGTGTTGATGGCGTACACCGCCAGGACCGAGAACAGCGTGATGCCCGCGTACAGGTACGGCTTGGGCAGCTTCAGCAGTTTGGCCCACAGCGGTGCGAACGGCAGGTTGATCACCAGCAGCAGCACGCTGCCGACCAGGAGGGACGCCAGCAGGGTCCAGACCAGGTCGGCGTTGCGCTCGAAGAGCACCGGCCCCGGCTGGAGTCCGTACTGCTGGAACGCGGCCAGCATGATCGCCGCCGTCGCCGACGTCGGAAGGCCCAGGCCCAGCAGGGGGACCATCGTGCCCGCCGCGCTGGAGTTGTTGGCCGACTCCGGTCCGGCGACACCCTCGATGGCGCCCTGGCCGAACTCGCTCTTCTCCCCGGTCCGGCGTTCGCGGCGCTCGGCGAGCTTGCGCTCCAGCCCCAGGGACAGGAAGGTCGGGATCTCGGCACCGCTGCCGGGGATCGGACCGAAGGCGCTGCCCAGCGCGGTGCCGCGCAGCCACGGCTTCCAGGAGCGGCGCAGGTCCCTGCGGCCCAGCCACGGTCGGCCGGTGCGGATCGCCGCGAAGTTGGGCGCCGACTTTCCTCGGGCCGCGATGTAGAGCACCTCACCGAGGGCGAGCAGACCCACGGTGACGATGACGATGTCGATCCCGTCCAGCAGGCTGGAGGAGCCGAAGTCGAACCGGGCGGCCCCGCTCTGGCCGTCGATCCCGACGAACCCGATGGCCAGGCCGATGAGCAGTGACGCGATGCCGCGCACCACGGAGCCGGACACGACCGCGGCCACGGCCACGAACGAGAACACGGTCAGGGCGAAGTACTCACCGGGGCCGAAGTTGAGCGCGAACGCCACCATGACGGGTGCGAACAGCGCCACGACCAGCGTGCCGATGATGCTCGCCACGAACGAGCCGATCACGGCCGTGCCCAACGCCTGCGCGGCCCTGCCCTTGAGAGCCATCTTGTGGCCCTCGTAGGTGGTGGCGATCGACGACGCCTGACCGGGAGTGTTGAGCAGGATCGAGGTGGTGGCGCCGCCGAACATGCCGCCGTAGTACACACCGGCGAACAGGATGAACGCGCTGGTGGGGTCGAGGCGGAAGGTGACGGGCAGCAGCAGGGCCACCGCCATGGCCGAGCCCATGCCCGGCAGGACGCCCACGGCGGTGCCGAGCAGCACGCCGAGGAAGGCCCACATGAGGTTCTGGGGGGTCAGCGCGGCGGCCAACCCGTCCGCGAGGTTGATCAGTGTGTCCATCAGAGCACCATCTCCAGGAAGCCGCCCGGCAGGCTGAGGCCGAGGCCGAGCGAGAAACCGACCTGGACCGCCGCGGACATCGACAGCGCCACGATCGCGTCACGCAGGTGGGCGCGGGCGCCGAAGGCGTAGGCCACGATCCAGAACAGCAGGGCGCCCGCGAGCAGCCAGCCGAGGAACTCCAGCAGCGCGATGTGCACCACCAGCCCGGCCAGGACCAGCAGGACGGGGCGGCCCTCGAACCAGCCGAGGGCGGGGGCGGCGTCGCCCGTGTCGCGGTTGCGGAGGTTGACCACGGCCATGCACACGGCGGTGACCAGCAGCAGCACGCCCACGGTGCCGGGGAAGGCCCCGGGCCCGGGGCGGGTGGCGTTGGGCGGCGCCTCGATGGTGAGGCCGCCCCAGAGGGCGACGGCGCCCAGCACCGCGACCAGCGCGGGGATGATCCACGCGCTGGGGCCGCGCCAGACGGTGGTCTCGGGGTCGAGCGCCTCAGCCTGGGAGGGCTGGGCGTCGTCGCCCTCCTCGGCGGGGCTTGGGTCCTCGGCCCCGGCGGGCCGCTCGGTCGCCGCACGGGTTCCGGTGGCCTCGGTGGTCCCGGTGGCCCCGGTGGTCCCGGAAACCTCGGTGGTCCCGGAGGCCTCAGCGGTCCCACCGGTCTTGGTGGCCACCGCCGTCTCCGCGTCCCCGGAAGTCGCGGCCGCACCTGTGGCCTCGGCGGCACTCCCGGTCACGGGGTTCTTCTCCGACCCGGCGGTCGCGCGGGTCTCGTCGGGCGTCACAGTCCCAGCTCCTTCACGGTCTCCTGGGTCAGGGCGACCTCCTCGGCGAGGAACTCCTCGAACTCGGCGCGCCCCTGGTAGGTGTCGGTCCACCGGTTGCGTTCCAAGGTGTCCGCCCACGACTCGGTGGCCAGCAGTTCGCCCACCAGCGCCTCCAGCTCGTCGGCCTCCTCATCGGACAGGCCGGGAGGGGCGATCACCCCGCGCCAGTTCGACATCTCCAGGTCGTAGCCGAGCTCGACCATGGTCGGGATGTCCACGCCGTCCAGGCGCTCGGGGGAGGACACGGCGAGCGCACGCAGCGGGCCGTCGTCCTCGATCTGGTCGCTGAAGTCGCCCAGCGTGCCGAACCCGACCGCCGACGTTCCGGACAGCAGCGAGGTCAGGGTCTCGCCGCCACCGGAGTAGGGGAGGTAGTTGATCTCCCCGGGCGAGATGCCCATCGACTGGGCGACCTGTGCGGCGAAGATCTGGTCGACGCCGCCCATGGAGCCGCCCGCCACGGGCAGGGTCCCGGACTTCTCGTTCCAGTCCTCGGCGAGGTCGTCGATGGTCTCGTAGGGCGAGTCCTTCGGGACGACGATCGCGAGGTACTCCGACGCCAGCTGGGCGATGGGGGTGGCGTCCTCCATCGTGTAGAGCGACCCGGTGGTCTCCACCGCGCCCACCATGCCCAGGCCGGTCATGGTCAGCACGTTGTCCTGGCCGTCGCGGCCCACGGTCTGGGCCAGCCCGATGGTGCCGCCCGCGCCCTCCGCGTTGCGGACCTCCACGTTGAAGCGCAGGTCCTCCTCGCGCAGGCCGTTCTGCATCTCGCGGGCCAGGGTGTCCCAACCGCCGCCGGGTCCGGCCGGTGCGATGAGCAGGACCTTCTCCTGGGCCCCGTCACCGGACGCGGCGCTCTGACGTACGTCGTACAGTGCCGTACCGACGAGGAGCAGGGCGCAGAGCCCTCCCGCCACGCGGAGCGGCACGCCACGATCGCGCATCGTCCTCTCCTTCCTGAGTGTCCGTGCACGTCTCCCGGTGCGCGGACGCAGGGGAGATCCAGACCACAGTGTGACGGCGGGCACGCCACTGTGAGGTCTTTGTTAAAACTGGAGTCATATTGGTCGTATTGTTCGTGAAGCCTGACGGCGAAGCCGTCCCCACGACGCCGACCTGCGCGTTCACCGGCCGGGAGATGTCTCCCCGGCCACTGGAGTGCCCATGAACCCACGCCCCGTTCCCGGTCGCCTCACACTCACCGGGTCCCTTTTCATTGGATATGTCTGCCTTCTGGCGGTGGCCCTCACCGTCATCGGCTCCCTCTGGGCGATCCACCTCAACCGGGAGACCGACCGCCAGTACGCCGAACGCGTGCTCACCGTCGCCCGGTCGGTCGCGGTCCTGCCCCAGGTCGTCGAGGGCCTCGGGGACCCCGACCCCTCCGAGGAGCTCGACCCCCTGGCCGACCGCATCTCCGCCGCCACCGGCGCGGACTACCTGGTCATCGCCTCACCCGACGGAACCCGGCACACCCACCCCGACAAGGAGCGCATAGGGGAGACGGTGTCCACCGCCCCCGGACCCGTCGTGAACGGCACCGAGTGGACGGGTGTGCAGGACGGCACCCAGGGCCGCACGGTGCGCGCGAAGATCCCCGTGTTCTCCGGCGGGGGCTCCGTCAACGGCGGCGACGCCCGGGGGGAGGTGATCGGGTACGTGTCCCTGGGCATCCTCGACTCCAGCGCCAGCACCGACGCCCGCGCCTCCATCCCGGTCATCCTCGCCGCCACGGTGCTCGTGCTGATCCTCGGCGTGGGCGGCTCGTGGGTGCTCTCCCGCCAGGTCCGCGCCAAGACCCACGGACTGGAACCGGCCGACATCACCGCCCTGCTGGAGAGCCGGGAGGCCCTGCTGTACGCGGTGCGCGAGGGCGTGCTCGCGGTGGACCGGGACGACCGGGTCCTACTGGTCAACCAGCCCGCCCGCACCATGCTCGGCCTGCCCCGGGGGGTGGAGGGCCGCCGCCTGGACGAGCTCGGCCTCTCCGAGCGGGTCCGCGACATCGTGTCCGGCGCCGACCCGGGGGACGACCTCATCCTGCTCTCCGGGGAGCGCGTGCTGGTCGCCAACCGGATGCCCGTGCGCATCCGGGGCGAGGAGGCCGGGGCCGTGGTCACCCTGCGGGACCGCACCGAGGTGGACCGGCTCACCGGCGAACTCGACGGGGCGCGAACCGTGACCCGGGGGCTGCGCGCCCAGACCCACGAGTTCGCCAACCGGGTGCACACGGTCGCCGGGATGCTGGAGCTGGGCGCCCACGACGAGGCCCGCGCCTACCTGGCCGACCTCGCGGCCACGCACACGCGCACCTCCAGCGGGGTGGCCGAGCACGTCCGCGACCCCGCGCTGGCGGCGCTCACCCTGGCCAAGTCCGCGCAGGCCTCCGAGCTCGGCGTGGACCTGCGCCTGTCACCCATGACCAGCGTCCCGGTCTCGCTCAAGGGCGACCTGCGCTCCGACGCGCTGCTGACCCTGGGCAACCTGGTGGACAATGCCCTGGACGCGGTCACCCCGAACGGGTGGGTGGAGCTCATGGTGCGGTTGCACACCCGGGCCGACACCGGGCTGCCCCACGACCTCCTGGAGATCCGGGTGACCGACTCCGGGCAGGGGGTGGCCGACGACCTGGCGGAGGAGATCTTCCGCTACGGGTTCACCACCAAGGCCTCCCGTGACGGGGGGACCCGTGGTCTGGGGCTGGCGCTGGTCAAGCAGGTGTGCGAGAGCAGAGGGGGAAGCATCGAGATGGAGGCACCCGACGCCGAGGAGGGCGCGGTGTTCACCGCCTGCCTGCCGGTGGTCACGGCGGGGGTGGGCCGGTGATCCGCGTGCTGGTGGTCGACGACGACGTCCGGGTGGCCCGCAACCACCAGGAGCTGGTGGAGTCGGTGCCGGAGTTCACGGTGGTGGGCGTGGCGCACACGGCGGCCGCCGCGCTGGCCCAGGTGCGCGGCCACCGCCCCGACCTGGTCCTGCTCGACCTCCACCTGCCGGACGCCTCGGGCATCTCGGTGATGCACACCCTGCGCTCGGCGACCGGCCACGGCGCGCCGCAGCCGGATTTCCTGATGATCACCGCGGTCCGCGACATCGCCCAGGTCCGCGCCGCCCTGCACGGCGGGGCCGTGCACTACCTGCTCAAACCGTTCCCGCTGAGCGCCCTGCGGGACCAGCTGGAGCGCTACGCGGTGGCGCGGCGCCAGATGGAGGGCGAGCGGCAGGCCACCCAGCAGGACGTGGACCGGCTGTTCGGGCTGCTGCGCCCGCCCGCCGCGCGGTCGCTGCCCAAGGGGCTGACCGCCGCCACCGTCGACCTGGTCGCGGGTGTGCTCCGCGAGGCCGAGGGCGAGGTCTCGGCCTCCGACGTCGCCGAACGCTCCGGGGTCTCCCGGGTGACCGCGCGCCGGTACCTGGAGCACCTGTGCGCGGACGGCCGGGCCGAGCTGCGGATGCGCTACGGTTCGGCGGGCCGCCCCGAGCACCTCTACCGCTGGGTCGCCTGACCCCGGGGCCGTCGGCCGTCGTTCGGGTACGTCCGGGTGCCTGGTGGTCATGGC
The DNA here is from genome assembly GCF_042869555.1 of Nocardiopsis sp. NPDC006938. Classification (NCBI taxonomy): domain Bacteria; kingdom Bacillati; phylum Actinomycetota; class Actinomycetes; order Streptosporangiales; family Nocardiopsidaceae; genus Nocardiopsis; species Nocardiopsis sp. NPDC006938. The sequence goes on from NZ_JBIAGA010000006.1 coordinate 133,146, forward strand.
CCGCACACCGCCTCTCCTGGTCCGGTAGGCCCAGTGTCTCCGGCGAAGCCGGGTTACCGGTGGGTTTCCACAGCCCCGAACGGACCGATGGCACGGTGGCGCGGAGCCGCCGGAACGTCGGTGGCGCGTGTCACACTCGGAGCATGCTCGATCACCTAGGAATCCAGGTCGCCGACCCCGAAGCCAGCACCGCCTTCTACGATGCCGTCCTCGCCGCCCTGGGGCACCGGCGTGTCCTCCAGTTCGGGCCGGTCATCGGCTACGGCACGGAGGAGCCCCAGTTCTGGATCTCCCCCAGCGAGACGGAGGGGCCCGCGCGGGAGTCGCACATCGCCTTCCGCGCACCGGACCGGGCGACGGTCGACGCCTTCTTCGCGGCGGCTGTCGCCACCGGCGCCGAGGTGCTGCACGAGCCCCGGGTCTGGCCCGAGTACCACGAGCACTACTACGGGGCCTTCGTCCGCGACCCGGACGGCAACAACGTGGAGGCGGTCAGCCACGTACCGGGCTGACCGGCGGTCCCGCGTGCGCGGATTCCCGGCGCGGCGGGTCGGTGGGGGCGGACCGCAGATCGCCGACCGGACGGCACGGGCCCGGGACCGGAACGCCCCGGGCCCGTGGTGTCAGGGGGCGCCCGCTCCCGAACGGGCTCCGGTCCGTGACGCGCTCCGCCCCGTGGCCAGCTCGGCGGCGCGCACGGCGCTGGTGAGGGCCACCTCGCCCAGCAGTCCCGGGGCGGCCACGGCGTCACCGGCCAGGTAGACGCCGTCCCCGCGGTCGATGGCGGGTCGGTCCCGCCAGGTGGTGCCCGGCAGGTCCAGCGCCCCGGTGCGACCCCGGGCCACCTGGTCCCGGCGCCAGGTGAGCCGGTCACGCCATCCCGCCAGGGCGGTGTCGAGCAGCGCCTCCAGTCGCGCGGTGGTCGCGGCGCGCGACTCCCCGGGCCGTACCGGCAGCTGTGCCTGGACCAGGTCCTCCCCGGCCGGAGCGAGGGTGGGGTCCACGACGCTGTAGCGCTCCAGGAACCCGCACTCGTCGGAGTCGAACACCAGGAACGGGTCCCCGGCGCGCCGCCGGACCCCCAGGTCCACCATGAGCGTGTGGCCGCTCTCCCAGGTCAGGGAGGGGTCTCCGAGCAGGGCGCGCGCGGAGTCCAGGGACGTGGCGACGATGGTCGCCCCCTCGGGCCGTCCCTCGGCCCGGGCCTCCAGTTCGATCCGTACCCCGGCCTGCCGGGCCCGCGCCGCGAGGTGGTCCACCAGGGCGGTCCAGCCGCCCACCACGTACCGGGGGGAGGGCAGGCCCGGCCGGGTCACGCGCAGGAAGCGGTCCCAGACGAAGGCGGCCGACAGTCGCGCGGGCTCCGCGTCGAAGAGTGCCACCCCCATCATGTTGCCCACCGCGCGGGCGGACGCGGCCCCCAGCGCCTCCTCGGCCCACGAGCCGAAGTCCCGGTCGTGCGGGGCGCGCAGCCTCCGGCGCGCGGCGGCGCGGAGCACCGCCGCGGGCGGCCCGCCGACGCTGCCCCGGTACCGCCAGCGCACCCCCAGCGAGGCCCTCAGTGAGATGGTCCTGGCGGGCGGGACCAGGTCCCGCGCGCGCAGCCACACGTAGGGCGCCGAGTCGGAGTACAGCACGTGCGGGCCGTCGTTGGCCACGTACGGCGGTGCGGTGGAGCGGGCCCGCCCGCCCAGGGTCCGGTGCGATTCCAGCAGGGTGACGTTCGCGCCGAGTTCGGCGCTGGCGATGGCCGCGGTCAGTCCGGCGAGGCCACCGCCCACAACGGTGATGTCCATACCCCTAGGACGGGTCGGCGGTCCGCAGACGTGACATCTTGTCGGGGTTGGCCATCAGGTACACGTGCCGGACCCGGTCCTCGAAGACGTCCAGTGCCAGCAGCAGCACCGGAACCCCCCGCGCGCTCACCACCGCCGCCGGGCCGCCGTTCACCTCGGTGACTTCCATGGAGAGTTCCGCCATGGTGTCCGCGCCCACGGACCGCAGGAAGCGCGTGACGTTGCGCTTCTCGGTCACCGAGGTGAGGAACCGGCCCACCTTCCGGGGGCCGTGCAGCACCCGCAGCGGGGCCCGGGCCTTGCCACCGCCGTCGCTGACCATGGTGGCGTCCTCGGCCAGCATGCCCGTGATCCCGTCCAGGTCGCCCTCCAGGCAGGCCCGGAGGAAGCGTTCGGTCATGCGGCGGCGCTTCGGGCGGTCGACCTCGAAACGTGGGCGGCGTTCGCGCACGTGGTCGCGGGCGCGCCGGGCCAGCTGGCGGGTGGCCTCCTCACTGCGCCCGATGACCTCGGCGATCTCGGCGTAGGGGAGCTGGAAGGCCTCGTGCAGGACGAACACGGCGCGCTCCAGGGGGCTGAGCGTCTCCAGCACCACCATCAGCGCGAACTCCACCGAGTCGGCGAGCTCGGCGCGCTCGGCGGCGTCGGGCAGGTCGCTGACGGGTTCGGGCAACCACTCGCCCACGTAGGACTCGCGCTGGGTGCTGGCTTTGCGCAGCCGGTCGATGGCCAGCCGGGACACCACGGTGACCAGGTAGGCGCGGGGGTTGTCGACCGTGCCGACGGGCACCCCGGACCACCGCAGCCACGCCTCCTGGACCACGTCCTCGGCGTCGGCGGCGCTCCCGAGGACCCGGTAGGCCACCCCGTTGAGCAGCGGGCGATGGGATTCGAAGACCTCTGTCGTCGTCATGTCAGGACAGACGTATCACCCTTCGCCCTCCGTGACACGTCAGGCGGAGGCCGTTCGGAGCGGGGCGCTTGCCTCGTGGGGGGACCGGCCCTAGGTTGGCGCGATCGGGAACGTCGGTGAGAGGGGTGGCGGTTGTACGTCCTACGTGAGTGGAACCGGGGCGACACCGACCGGTTGCTGGAGGCCTTCGCCTGGGACGAGTTGGCCCGTCAGGAGCCCGAGGTGCCGCGTACGCGCGACCAGGCTCTGGAGTGGATCGACCGGAGGCCGGTCCTTGCCGCGGAGGGCGACGTCCACGGGTTCGCGGTGGTCGACGGGACGGACCGCGTGTTGGGGCACGCGCAGCTCGGCGTCACCAGCCGCAGGCACGGTCTGGGGTGGCTGTCGTACTGGACGCACCCGGCCGAGCAGGGCCGGGGTGTGGCCTCGGCCGGGGCCGACCTGGTGGCCCGGTTCGCCTTCGGGGAGCTGGGCCTGTTCCGGGTGGAGACGGGGCACCGGCTGAACAACCCGGGGTCGTGTGTGGCGGCGCGCCGGGCGGGGTTCCGGCCGGAGGGGATCGAGCGGGCCAAGCTCCGCTACGGAACCTCGCGCTTCGACACCGGGACCCACGCGCGTCTGGTCACGGATGCGGTCGAGGGTGTGGCGGAGGGGGTCTGCGGGGGCTGAGCACACGAAACGCGGGGCACGGTGGGTGATCACCGTGCCCCGCGTGGTTCCCGTTCCGGGAGTCTCGACTACCAGTCGAAGACGGAGATGCCGGAGGTGCTGGTGCTGTTGATGACGTTGCAGCCCTCGGAGCTGAAGCCGGCGAAGGAGATGACGTCGGCGCAGATCGGCACCGTGATGTTCTGGATGTGGGCGTTGTTGTCCGCGGCGGCGGTGCCGGTCATGGCGCCCAGGGCGAGGCCGGTGGCGAGGAGGAGACCGGAGACGGCGGTGATGCGCTGCATGGTGTGTATCCCTTTCGGTTGGTGTTGCGTTGGTGAAACTGGAAGGTCTGAAGAGGGGGCCCGCGACGGCCGGCCTACGCGACGGCTGGCCTAGTCGTGGACGGCGATGCCCGAGGTGGAGTTCCAGTCGACGACGTTGCAGCCGCTGGCGCTGAAGCCGGAGGCCTTGAGGACGTCGAGGCAGACCGGGATGGTGATGTTCTGGATCTGGGCGTTGTTGTCGGCCGCGGCGGTCCCGGTCAGGGCTCCGAAGGCGAGGCCGGTGGCGAGGACGAAACCGGAAACCTTGGCGATACGGGTCATGGTGGTTACCTTTCGGAAGTGCAAAACAGGTTGGCTGCGGCCGCCGGAATTAACTTAGCGTAGCTAGGCACGTGCTTGAAGTGATTTCCGGGAAGATTCCAGAGTTTCCCTGGAGATTCTTCGGCTTCGGGTCGGACATGGCGGGCATGTCGCCACACGGAACCCGTCCGCGTTACACAAACGAAAGCGTGCCTGGATCAGAGTTCTGGCAAATGCATCGGAATCCGACCATGCACGACATGAACCGACGTGGTGGTGCCAAACCGGACAAGAAAAAGGGGCCCGCACGGTCTCACCGTGCTGGCCCCGCTGTTCGGAAGGGGTTCGGCTACCAGCCCTGCTGCTGTCCGTAACCCGGGTACTGCTGCCCATAGCCGGGCTGCTGGCCGTATCCCGGCTGTTGCTGCTGCCCGTAACCCGGGTACTGCTGCTGGTCGTAGCCGGGGTACTGCGGCTGCTGGCCGTAGCCCTGGCCGTAACCCGCGTACGGGTCCGGCTGCTGGGCGCCCGTCGGGTGCTGCTGGTAGGCCTGCTGCTGGCCGGACTGGTCCTGCGCCACCTGCTGCTGGGCCTGCGGCGCCTCGGCCCCGGACTCCTTCGTCGACCCGGTGTCCGGACGGAAGATGAACAGACGCGCGGCGGCGGACTCACCGGTCTCGCTCGGGGTGATCAGCTCCAGACGCCACCCGGCCTCCTCGATGCCCTCGAGGATGCGGGTCAGGCCCGGCCGCAGCTTGCTGGACGCCTCGTCGTAGGCGTTGACCTCCAGCTGGATGATGAACATCCGACGCTTCTGCTGCGCGGCGACCTTGGCGTGCTCGACGACAGTGCTGTCCCTCACGACCTGCGTGACGCTCATGAATAACCGTACCCATCTGCTCTGCGGAGCTGCTTCACCCGTCGGGTTCGTTCCCGGTCGCCCGCGTCCACCGTGACGGGATTCCGCCGGGCTCCGCCCCCATCATGCCTCCTATGAGGGCATCTGGCCACAGAGGCCCGGAACCGCCGACAAGGGCGGGAACCGCCGGGGGCACCGGGGGCGCCGCGCGGGCACCCCCGGTGCCGCACCGGGAACCGGCGGTCCGGAGCCCGGGCCGCCGAACGGGTTCGCTATCCGGCGGCGGCGCGGACCGCCTCCACGACCGGCGTGCCGCCGTTCACCAGGTTCAGGACCCGCTTGGCCGTCCCCGGCTCGTCCAGCAGTGCCACGATCACCGCGGCCACGTCGTCCCGCGTCACCGAGTCGCGCTCCACGTCCTCGCCCAGGTCCACCTGGCCGGTTCCGGCCTCGTCGGTCAGCCGGCCGGGCCGCAGGATCGTCCAGTCCAGGTCGAGGTCGTGCTCGCGCAGGTCGTCGTCGGCCGCCTTCTTGGCCGCCACGTACGCCGCCCACACCTCGTCGGAGCCCTCGGGAACCGGCTGGTCCACGTTGATCGCGGAGACCTGCACCAGGCGGCGCACCCCCGCCAGGGCCGCCGCGTTCGCGGTCAGGGACGCCGCCTTGTGGTCCACCGAGGTCTTGCGGGCCGCGCCGCTGCCGGGCCCGGCGCCGGCGGCGAACACCACGGCGTCGGCGCCCATGATCCTCTCGGTCAGCTCGGTGACCGTGGCCTTCTCGAGGTCGATGACGACCGGCTCGGCTCCGGCGTCGACGACGTCCTGGGTGTGGTCGGGGTTGCGGATGAGGGCGACGGGCTGGTCACCGCGTGCTGCCAGGAGCCTGGCCAGCCGCAGCGCGATCTTCCCGTGTCCACCGGCGATGACGATACGCATGAGGGAAGCGTAGGGCCTGGGAGGCCGACGCACCGGGGACGACCCCCGGGCGGCGACGGTGAACTTCCCGACGCCGCCCGGGGGAATACCCCCTGACCGATGGCGGGGGTCAGGGCGCCGTCACTCCACGGTCCACGTGTCACCGCTGGACAGCAGGGCCGCCAGGTCGCCCGCGCCCTGGCGGGTGCGGGCCTCCTCCACCTGAGCGTTGAGCATCTCGTCGTAGACCGGCCGCCGCACGTCCCGGAACACCCCGACCGGCACGTGCTCGAAGGCGGGCTGGTCGAGCCTGGACAGTGCGAACGCGTACCCCGGGTCCGGGCGGTGGGCGTCGTGCCGGATCAGCCGGTCCTCACCGACCGACGCCGTGTCCACGACCTCCAGCCCGCCGAAGCCGTCCGCGACCACCCCCCGGTCCGGTCCCAGCCGGAGCGGCTCGCCGTGTTCCATGCGCAGCAGCCGCAGGTCCCGTGAGGTCGGGTCCTTCAGCGGCTCGAAGGCGTCGTCGTTGAAGATCGGGCAGTTCTGGTAGATCTCCACGAACGAGGCGCCGGGGTGGTCCGCCGCCGCGCGCAGCACCGAGGTCAGGTGTTTGCGGTCGGAGTCCACGGTCCGCGCGACGAAGCCCGCCTCCGCGCCCAGGGCCAGCGACACCGGGTTGAACGGGTGGTCCAGCGACCCGGTCGGCGAGGACTTGGTGACCTTCCCGGTCTCGGAGGTGGGGGAGTACTGGCCCTTGGTCAGCCCGTAGATCCTGTTGTTGAACAGCAGGATGTTGATGTTGACGTTGCGGCGCAGCGCGTGGATCAGGTGGTTGCCGCCGATCGACAGCCCGTCGCCGTCCCCCGTGACCACCCACACCGACAGGTCCGGTCGGCTGGCGGCCAGCCCCGTCGCGATCGCCGGGGCACGCCCGTGGATCGAGTGCACGCCGTACGTGCTCAGGTAGTAGGGGAACCGGGAGGAACAGCCGATCCCGGACACCATCACGATGTTCTCGCGCGGCACCCCCAGCTGGGGCAGGAACGACTGGAAGGCGGCCAGGACGGCGTAGTCGCCGCACCCGGGGCACCAGCGGACCTCCTGGTCGGACTTGAAGTCCTTCGCCCGGTACTCGGTGTCGGTCCGGGGTACCAGCCGCAGCCCGGCCGGGGCCCGGTCCGGGAGCGCTCCGTTCGTGTCGTCAGTCACGGTCGATGACCTCCCGCAGCACGTCAGCGAGCTCTTCGGCCTTGAAGGGCAGCCCGCGGACCTTGTTGTAACCGATCACGTCCACCAGGAAGCGGCCGCGCAACAGCAGCGACAGCTGGCCCAGGTTGATCTCCGGGACCACCACCCGGTCGTAGCCCCGCAGGACCTCGCCGAGGTTGGCGGGGAAGGGGTTGAGGTGGCGCAGGTGCGCCTGGGCGACCCGGCCCCCCGCACGCCTCACGCGGCGCACCGCGGCGGTGATCGAACCGTGGGTGCCGCCCCAGCCCAGTACGAGCACGTCGGCGTCGCCCGTGGGGTCGGACACCTCCAGGTCGGGGATGTCCCGCGCGATGGCGTCCACCTTGGCCTGCCGGGTGCGGACCATCAGGTCGTGGTTGTCCGGCGTGTAGGAGATGTCGCCGGTCCGCGCGTGCTTCTCGATCCCGCCGATCCGGTGCTCCAGGCCCGCCGTGCCCGGAACCGCCCAGGGCCGGGCCAGGGTCAGGTCGTCACGCAGGTACGGAAGGAAGGTGCCGTCCGGGCCGTTGGGCTCCGTGGCGAAACCGGGGTCGATCACCGGCAGGTCCGCGACCTCCGGTAGCCGCCAGGGCTCGGAGCCGTTGGCCAGGTAGCCGTCGGACAGCACGATCACCGGGGTCCGGTACCGCACCGCCAGCCGGACCGCCTCCAGGGCCGCGTCGAAGCAGTCGGCGGGGGAGGAGGGCGCCACCACCGGCACCGGCGACTCGCCGTTGCGCCCGAACAGCGCCATCAGCAGGTCCGTCTGTTCGGTCTTGGTGGGCATGCCGGTACTGGGCCCGGCCCGCTGCACGTCGACCACGACCAGCGGGAGCTCCGTCATCACCGCCAGGCCCACGGCCTCCTGCTTGAGCACCATGCCCGGGCCGGAGGTGGTCGTGACCCCGAGGGAACCGCCGAACGAGGCGCCGACGGCCGCGCCGACACCCGCGATCTCGTCCTCGGCCTGGAACGTGCGCACGCCGAACCGCTTGTGCCGGGACAGCTCGTGCAGGATGTCCGAGGCCGGGGTGATCGGGTACGAGCCCAGGAACAGGGGCAGGCCCGACCGCTCGGACCCGGCGATCAACCCGTAGGCGGTGGCCAGGTTCCCGGTGATGTTGCGGTAGGTGCCCGGCGCGAGCCTGGCTGGTCTGACCTCGTAGGAGACGGCGAAGTCCTCCGTGGTCTCGCCGAAGTTCCACCCGGCCCGGAACGCCGTGAGGTTGGCGGCGAGGATCTCCGGCCGACTCGCGAACTTGGACTCCAGGAACGAGGTGGTCCCCTCCGTGGGCCGGTTGTACATCCACGACAACAGCCCCAGGGCGAACATGTTCTTCGCGCGCTGGGCGTCCTTCTTCGACAGGCCCGACCCCTCCAGGGCGGCCACCGTCATCGAGGTGAGGCCCACCGCGCTGACGTGGAAGCCGTCCAGGGTGCCGTCGGTGAGGGGGTCGGTCGCGAATCCGACCTTGGCGAGGCTGCGCTTGGTGAACTCGTCGGTGTTGACGATGACGGTCGCTCCCCCGGGCAGGTCCCCGAGGTTGGCCTTCAGAGCGGCGGGGTTCATCGCCACGAGCACGTCCGGGGCGTCGCCCGGCGTCACGATGTCGTGGTCGGCGAAGTGGAGCTGGAAGCTGGAGACCCCGGGCAGGGTTCCGGCGGGGGCCCGGATCTCGGCGGGGAAGTTCGGCAGGGTCGAGAGGTCGTTGCCGAACGACGCGGTCTCCTGGGTGAAGCGGTCTCCGGTCAACTGCATCCCGTCGCCGGAGTCCCCGGCGAACCGGATGATGACCCGGTCGAGCTGTTGTATCCGTTTGGCCACTGAGATCGACGACCTCCTTGGTCAGCCACCGGTCGTGACGGGCGGCGGCGCTGTGGTGTCTGTCCCCGGCCGAAGCTCGCGGTCACGGGCCGGGTGCCTGGATCGGGGTCAGGGGACGGCGCGGCCCCACACGCCCCGGGTGCGCCAACCCGGATGGTGTCCTCACGGCCGTCGGCCGTGACGAGGGCCACGCTCGCACTATAGGTCGTCGCCCTCCCGCGGACGCGGGGCGGGTGGCCATTGTCACAGCCGCTCCGCGTCCGGGCTGGAAGGGGGATGTGACCGACAGCTGGTCACATGGGGAACGCAAGACGCCGACCCGCACGTTTGTCACCATGTACGCATCCATAGCCGGGCAGCGGCCAAGAGCGGAAGGAGGGCCGCGTGCACGTCAACGCGATCCGCGCGGTCGGTCTCTTCGTCGGCACCTCGGTGCTCGCCGTCGTCGTCGGCTGGCTGTGCGGGGCGGAGAAGGGCGTGCAGGCCTCGGTGGCGCTGGTCGCCTGCGCCGCGATCCTGGTCTACCTCTTCGGGAACTCCCTCGCGTTGCGGGCCATGCGGGCCCGGCCGGTCAGCGAGATCGAACGGCCCGAGCTCTACCGGATGGTGCGGGAGCTGGCCACCGCCGCGAGACAGCCCATGCCCCGGCTCTACCTGTCCCCGATCCGCTCGCCCAACGCCTTCGCGACGGGGAACAGCCCGCGCAGGGCGGCCCTGTGCTGCACGACCGGGCTCCTGCGCGCCCTCGACGAACGCGAGCTGCGCGGCGTCCTGGCGCACGAGCTGGCGCACATCCGCTCCTACGACACGCTGATCAGCTCGGTGGCGGCCACTCTCACCGCCCTCATCACCGCCCTGACCGCGGTCTCCTTCCTGCTTCCCCTGGGGGACTCCGAGGAGACCGACCTGCCCAACCTCCTGGGCGGCCTGATGATGGCCGTGCTGGCCCCGCTCGCGGCGGTGGTCGTCTATTTCGGTGTGGGTCGTGCGCGGGAGTTCCGGGCCGACGAACGGGCCGCGGAGATCACCGGCGACCCGTTGGGGCTGGCCTCGGCGCTGCTCAGGCTGGAGGAGGGGAACCGTGAGCACCCCCTGCCCCGGGAGCGCGCCCTGCTGGCCGCCTCCCACCTGATGACGACCAACCCGTTCCCGGGGGGCGTGGGGCGCCTGTTCGCCGCGCACCCGCCGGTCGAGGAGCGGGTGCGGCGCCTGCGCGAGCTCCGCCGCAGATGGGACCTGGGCTGAGGGCGCTCCGCGAGACGCGACGGCCGCCCACCCCGGCAGGGGCGGGCGGCCGTCGCGTCTCGGGTGGCTAGCGGTAGTTCACGAACTGCAGCGCCAGGTCGAAGTCCTTCTCCTTGATGAGGTTCATGACGCTCTGGAGGTCGTCCTTCTTCTTGGAGCTCACCCGCAGCTCCTCACCCTGGATCTGCGCCTTGACGCCCTTGGGGCCCTCGTCCCGGATGAGCTTGGAGATCTTCTTGGCGTCCTCGGAGGTGATGCCCTCCTTGAGGCTGATCGGCAGCCGGTACTCCTTGCCCGAGGGCTTGGCCTCCTCGGCCGGGTCCAGGATCTTCAGGGAGAGCTTGCGCTTGATCAGCTTCTCCTTGAAGACCTCCAGGGCGGCCAGGGCGCGCTCCTCGGAGCCGCTCTTGATCTCGATGCCGTCCTCGCCCTGCCAGGCGATGGTGGTCCCCGTGCCCTTGAAGTCGAACCGCTGGGACAGTTCCTTGCCCGCCTGGTTCAGCGCGTTGTCGACCTCCTGACGGTCGAGCTTGGACACCACGTCGAAACTGGATTCGGCGGCCACGTACTCTCACACCCCGCTACGTCTCATGGGTCACGGGCGCCGGGGCGCCCGTGTACGTCTCGTCCGGCCCGGTCCGGGCCGGGTTCCGAGCTTAGCCGCGCCCCGCGCGGACCCGTCTGACGAGCCCTGGGAGGACGCGCCTGGGAAATCGATTTCAGGTTCGGGCCCATCATCCGCTATTGTCGTTCCTGCGCAGCGACGCACCGCGTCGCAGCAGCCCAGGCGGGTTGCCCGAGCGGCCAATGGGAGCGGACTGTAAATCCGTCGGCTTAGCCTTCGAAGGTTCGAATCCTTCACCCGCCACAGGGAGTACGAAGCCCCCGGCACCAACAGGTGCCGGGGGCTTCGTCGTGTCCGGGGTCGGGGTGCGGCCGGGGCCGGACACGACACGCTTGAGGGGTGGGACCGCCTCTCTCAAGGCACGCGGGGCTCGCGCGGGATCGGGAGGGCGCGCGGACGGTCCGGCGATTCGGGCGGTTGCGAGACGGTCACGCTCCGAGTGCGCTTTGGTCACTCTGTGTGACCTTTGATCGTCCCGGCAGGCCCTCGGCGTGCTGATAAATCATCGCATTGTCCCTTTTGTTTTCGGGGGCAAAAGGAATGCTACTGGCAATCTGGACAAATGGTCGCCGGAGTTTCGGCGTTGACAAAAATCGTGGGTCGGATGATGATTGCACCAGTCCACCGCGACACAGGTGCAAAAGCGCCTGCGTCTTTTTCTGTCAATGCCTCGCTTGAATTCTCGGGGGAAACATGATCAAGAAGCTGACCGCTGCTGGCCTGGTCGCTGGTGCCGCGATGGGCGCGCTCCTCATGGGCGCTCCCGCTCACGCCTCGCACGGCGGTGACCAGCAGTTCAACCAGAACCTCCAGCTCGTCCCGATCCAGTCCTGCAACCTGACGGGCAGCGTTGGTCTGGTCGCCGTCACCGTGCCGATCCTGTCGCCGCAGACCACGGGCGACTGCGTGAACGGCCCCATCGGCACCAACATCAGCTAGTTCCGGCATCGGTTCGACCGAGACCATATCTCACATTCTTCTGAAGGGTAATTCAATGCTGCGTAAGCTCGGTGTTGCCGGCCTCGTCGCTGGTGCTGCTTTCTCTGCCGTTCTGGCCGCCACCCCGGCCTCCGCCTCCCACGGTGGCGACCAGCAGTACAACCAGAACCTCCAGGCCATCCCGGTCCAGCTGTGCAACACCAGCGCCGCCGTCGGCCTGGTCGGTGTGAACGTGCCGATCCTGTCGCCGCAGACCACCGGCGACTGCGTCAACGGCCCCATCAGCACCAACATCGACTAGGAGAACCCCACAATGCGTAAGTTCACCGCTGCCACCGCCATCGCCGGTGTCGCGCTCGGCGCCATCCTCGCGGCCGCTCCCGCGTCCGCCTCCCACGGTGGCGACCAGCAGTTCAACCAGAACCTCCAGCTGGTTCCGGTTCAGCTGTGCAACACCGAGCTGGCTGTCGGCCTGCTCGCCGGCGTCAACGTGCCGATCCTGTCGCCGCAGACCGCCGGCGACTGCGTCAACGGTCCGGTCAGCACCAACATCGACTAGGGAGCCCCACATGCTGCGCAGGTTCACCGCCGCCACGGCGATCGCCGGTGTCGCGCTCGGCGCGATGCTCGCGGCCGCTCCGGCCTCCGCGTCGCACGGTGGCGACCAGCAGTTCAACCAGAACCTCCAGCTGGTTCCGGTTCAGCTGTGCAACACCGAGCTCGCGGTCGGGCTGGTCGGCGCCAACGTGCCGATCCTGTCGCCGCAGACCACGGGTGACTGCGTCAACGGTCCGGTCGGCACCAACGTCGACCACGACCGCGCCGACGAGGTCGACCACGACCATGGTCACGACCACGGCTACGGCTACTGATCACCCGACGGTGATCGACGGGGCCCCAGGGCTCCGGTGACGGAACAGAGCGGGATCGAGGCCCCCCGGCACATGCCGGGGGGCCTCACCGCTTCCCCCACGGCGACCACGACGGCGATGATGGTCGTGGAGCCAGGAGCCCCCATGAACCGAGGAGGCCGGTTGAAGCCCGCACTCTTGGCCCGAACCCTGCTGCTGGGAACCGCCCTGGCACTGACCCTCCCCGCCTGCGGTCAGGCGGGCGACCCCGCCGAGGACCGTCCCACCGAGCGCGAGGACGCCACGGGCGAGCCCCGGGACGAGGACGACGAGGACACCCCCGCCGCCGAGGGCGAGGTCCGGGTCCTCAACCTGCACGGGGACGAGGAGGGTTTCGAGGACCAGACACCGGGGGTCTACGTCGCCACCGCGTCCACGACCTTCACCGACATGGAGTGGGACCAGTGGGACGACACCCGCGCTCGCGGCGAGGGCGAGGTCCTGGGCACCTGGTGCATGGACCAGGGGTGCCAGGACGACCCCTACGACGTCGAGGTCGAGCTCGGTGACCCCGTGGAGGTCGACGGCACCTGGTACTTCTCCACCTACTCGATCACCGAGTACGACGACGACATGCCCCAGGAGCAGCGGGACGCCCTGGCGGAGGCCGACGACGGACGGCTGACCCTGCCCGCCGCCCCGGGCGACTAGAGCCCGTCCTTCCACGCTGTCCGATCGTGTCGGTGGAGCCGCCATCGACGCGGACGGCCGCCCGGTGGTCGCGAGCGCGGCATGATCGTCGGGGCCCGGGCCCCCGGGCGGGGGGACGTGAGCTTCGACTCCGCCCCCGCTCCCCGGAATCCTCACAAAGTCGAGAAAACTATCGAACCCGCTGGTCAGATCGGGCGCCGAGCGGGTTTCACCCGACTCCGGTCCGGCCGATCCGGGCGTGGCGGGCCCCGGAGGTCTCTAGTCTGCTGAGTTGTGGGACTCAACCAGTGGGCGGACGACCGCGCGGACGAAGGACAGGGCACCGGTGACCGGCCGGTGCCACGGCACGGCCGCGCCGCTCTGCTGCGCCTGGCCGCCTGGTTCGAGGAGGCCGAACCGGACCGCGCGGAGCTGTTGGCCACGGCCGCGTTCGCCCTACACCCCGCACGGCACCTGGAGGGGCGGGTCGACGACACGGTCGCGGCCACCACGAGCTGGTGGCACGCCGAGGCGGACCGCAGCACCGTCACCGAACACCCCGGAACCCGACCGCCCGAGCCCGTGCGCGACCACCGCGCCCAGCAGGCGCGCCTGCGCGACGCGGCCGAGTCCTCCGCGCACTGGCGTCGCGCCGGCGCCGAACAGATCCGCTCCCTGCTCACCGAACCCACCGCCGACCGCGCCCGTCTGGACCTGTCCGGCGCGGGCATGGAGGTCCTCATGGAGCTCCTCACCGCCGCGCTGGGCTCCGGCGACGCCTCCAGGCGCCCCACCTCCGCCGGTGACCTGGAGTTCGGACTGCGCCTGCACGTCGTCTCCGCGCCCGGGGCCGAGCTCACCGTCCGGGGCGAGGGCGGCGACCTGACGCTGGAGGGCCTGAGCCTGTGCGTCACCTCCTACGAAGAGCACGCTGCGCCCGCCGGGTCCGACTCCTCGGGGGCGACCGCCCCCGGGGCGGACGCGGAGCCCGGAGCGGCCGGGACCGTCCTCTCGGGTGACCGCACGTCCGGCGCTGGGACGGACGCCGGTTCCGGCGGCAGGCCCGAGTCCACCGCGGCCGGTGGAGCGCCCGAACCCGGCGAGTCCGGGGCGCTCGACAACCGTGGCGCGCCGACGGTCACCGCAGGGCCCACGGAGGCTCCGGGGGCGGCGGCGCCCGGTGCGGTCGGGGACTCCACCGCGCCGGACGATTCCGGTGTTCCTGTCGCGAACGCCGGGAGTGCGGAGGCCGGGGGCACGACACCCGTGACCGGTGTACCCCTCGCGACGGGTGACACGGGTGCCGACATCACGACGTCCGGGTCTTCGGGGGGCGGCGCCTCGGAGGTATCCGGGGTCGGCGCCTCTGAGGTACTCGGCGGGGCACCGGCCCCCGGCGTTCGCGACGCCGGGCCTTCGGGACGTTCGGGTACCGGTGCGATGGCGGGAACCGAGCCCGGTGGGTCCTTGGGGTCCGCGCCGCCCCGTGGGCCCCTCGTCGAAGGAGCCCCGGAAGGGGCCCGCGCGGCCGTTGGGGACTCGGGGTCTGCTGCGACTGGTGGGCCTGCTGCGCCTGGTGGGCCTGGTGGGGATCAGGCGGTGAGCGGGCCCGGTGTTCTGGGCGCGCCGTCCGGTGCCCCGGAGAACCGGAACGCTGCCTCTGGTGCGCCGAGCGTGACCTCTGGGTACCCGGGTCCCGGTGCGGCTGGTGGGTCGCGCGGGACCGCGCCGCCCCGAGCCTCCGGTGGACCCCGTAGGACCCCTGAGACCGGTGCGGCCTCCGGGACGGTACCCGGTGCTCCGCCCCTCGCCTCCGAGAGGCCGGGGCCGCCCGCCCCGGCCTCCCGCGCTCCCTGGGAGGGTGCGTACTCCGCCCCCGGGCCCAGCGGCCCCCGTGTGCCCGGCGCGCCCCCCGCGCCCGACGGCCCGGGTGGGACCGGTGGTCGCGCCACACCCGGCGCGCCCCCCGCGCCCGCCCCGGGCGGCGGGTCCCCGGCCTCCGGTGCGCCGGACGCTTCCTGGGCACCGGGTGGGCCCGGCGCGCACGCCGTGTTCTCCGAGCGCTCCAGTCCCCCCGGGAGGACCACACCCCCCGGACCCGTCCCGCCGGGCCGGGCACCCCACGAACCCCCGGGCACCGGTGACCCCACCGGCTCCGCTCCCGACGTCGAGACCACCGGCCCCATCGACATCGCCGGAGACACGCCCCGAACCGGAAGGTGGGAGTGATGGAGACCGGTACCCACACCGAGGACGCCGCCCTCATCGGTGAGCGTCAGGCCGCGGCCCGCGCGCTCATGGCCCACCCCCTGCTCACCCGGCGCACCCACCCGGCCGAGTTCTCCCTCGTGCGCTCCCACACCGAATGGCTCGTCCAGCGCTTCCAGCGGGTGCTCGGCTACCGCCTGACCGTCGCCGACGAGCACGCCCGCCTGGTCAAGCGTGGCCTGGTCGACGAGGTGGTGCGGCCCGCCACCCGTACCACCGGCACCCGCTTCACCCCCCGGACCCACACCTACCTGGCGCTGGTCCTGGCGGTCCTGGTCGAGCAGACCGGAGCGGTCACCGCGCGGGTCCTCGCCGAACGGGTCCGCGCGGCCGCGAGAGAGGCCGGGGTCGACGCGGACCCGGGCCGCGGCCTCGGCGAGCGCCGTGCCTTCTGCGCCGCCCTCCGGCACCTCGTGGGCCTCGGCGCGCTCACCGAGACCTCGGGGAGCGTCCTCGCCCACCAGGCGGACCCCGCCCACCGGGTCGAGCTGGCCCCGGACACCGGAGCCCTGCGCGCCGTCGTCGCCCACCTACCCCGGGCGGGCGACGACCCCGGGACGTTCCTTGCCGACGCGTCGGACCCCGACCCGGAGACCGACCAGGCGGGTGAGATCGCCCTGCGCCGCCTGCTCGCCGAGACCGCCGTGGTCTACCGCGAACACCTCCCCGACCGCCAGCGCGACCGGCTCGCCGCCCACCAGTGGCGGGCCGCGGCCGCCCTGGGGAACCTGCTCGGCTGCGACACCGAGATCCGCGCCGAGGGTGTGGCGCTCGTCATGCCGGACGAGACGGAGGCCGCCGTGCGCTTCCCCTCGGACGACCCGGTGGGTCGAACGGCCCTCGCCCTGGTCCGCCACCTGTCCGGCCGCCTGCACCCCGGCCGCCCCGCCACCTCGGTCCCCGTGTCCGACCTGGAACTACGTACCGCGTTGGACGCCCTCGGCGGAGCCGACGCCCCGGCCCGCGCCGAGTGGGCGCGCGCGGCCGGGCCCGAGATCCCCGATCCGGAACGCCTGTCCGGTCTCGTGACGGAGCTCCTCACCGGGCTCGGCCTGTTGTCGGGCGGCCCCGGAGCGTGGGCGCTGACCGCCGCCGCGGCCCGGTTCGGCGCCGACGTGGACGAGTGCGTCCCCCTGATCCAGGACAATGACGAAGACAGCCGGACACACCCCGCGCCTCCGCGTGGTTCCGGTCAGGACGGGCCCGCCCCCGGGGCCGACGCCCGAGGCGACCTCGACCGTGTGGCGTCCGTGCTGCAAACGGTGGCGAACGAGAAGGTGAGCGCGACCAGTGGTGACACAGGAGACGATCCAGGCCCCCGGGACGGCTCCGGCTGATCCTGCCGACACCCCCCGCTACCGCCTGGAACGCGCGGGCATCAGGAACGTCTGGCAGTACGACGACCACGTCCTGGACTTCGCCGAAGGGCGGCTCCTGCTGCGCGGTCGCAACGGCGCGGGCAAGTCCAAGGCCCTGGAGATGCTGCTGCCGTTCCTGCTGGACGGCGACGTCCGCCGCCTGGACACCACCGGCACCAACCGCACCAGCCTGCGGTGGCTGATGGCCGACGACCCCCGCGCGGGTCGCGGGCCGGTCCCCGAGGACACCGGCCCGGACCTGCTCGGCGGCCCCGCGGAACCCGCTCCCGAGGTGGAGGAGGAGACGGGGCCCGCGGACGGCGCCGCCCCGGCGGCCCCCGGCGACGGCGGGGAGACCGGGTCCGGGCCCGCCACCCGCCTGGGCTACCTGTGGGTCGAGTTCACCACCGCGCGCGGCGACCGGGGGCTGGACGCCCCCGCCCGTTCGCTCGCCGCGTCCGCTCCCACCACCGCCTCCGCCCTGCTGGCCGCCCTCGTCCCCGCCCCGGCGGCCGAAGGGGAGGGCGGCGCCTCACCCGAGGGGGAGGACCCCGGCACCGACGCCACGGTGGCGGACACCGGTGACCCCGGCGTCCCGCCCCGCCACATCACCCTCGGAGCGGCGGTGATGGCGGTCGGCGACGCCGACCCCCGCTGCGTGTTCTTCGTGACCGACCGCCGCGTCGGCCACGACCTCGAACTGGTCACCGACGGACGCCCCAAGCCCGTCGACCGGCTGCGTTCGGAGATCGGCTCCGACAACTGCTTCACCAGCGCCGTCCCCTACCGCGCCCGGGTGATGCGCGACCTGTTCGGCATCGACGACTCCGTCCGCTACCGCAACCTCATCCACCTGCTCTACCGCCTGCGCCGCCCCACCATCGGCGACCGCCTGGAGGCCGGTGAGCTGGTCGGCGTGCTGTCCGAGGCGCTCCCGCCCATGGACGAGTCCGTCCTGGACGAGGTCGCCCGCAACATCGCCGACCTCGAACAGGCCCGCAGCGACAAGGACGGGCTCGCCGAGGCCGGTGCGGGGGTCGCCGCCTTCCTCACCGACTACCACGGCTACCTCCTGCACACCCTGCGCGCCCGCTCCTCGGAGGTCCGAGAACAGCTCGACGCCTGCACGCGCCGCACGGACGAGACCGACCGCCTGCGCGCGGAGCTGGACGACCTCATCACCGCCGAGAGCCAGATCGCGGAGGAACGCGACCAGGCGCGCCGCACTCGCGACACCGCCGAGGCCGACGACGGCACCCTCGCCTCGGCCCAGAACGGCGCCGCCACCGCCACCGCCAACGAGCGCCGCGCCTACGACGCCGCCGTGGGCGCCTACATCCGCGCCGCGGAGGCGGCCTGGGCCGCCGCCGAGCACGCCGCCACCACCGAGACCCACGCGGTGGAGCGCCTCGGTGAGGACTCCGCGGCGATCGAACGCGCGCTGGAGGTCCTGCGCCAGACCCATGTCGAGGCGGCGCGCGCCGCCACCGCCGCCGGGCTCGACACCCGCGCGCTCGGCCAGATCCCCGACGCCCGCACCGCCGTGCACGCGCCAAGGGAGAGCGCCACCCGGGTCGACCTCCAGGGCCTCGAACAGGCGGTGGAGCGCGCCCCGGTGGAGGGCGTCGACCTCGCCGACCTCCGTGAGCAGCTCGGCCGCCTGCACGACCGGCTCACCTCCGCCGCCGACTCCGCGGCCGACCGCACCGACCTCGCCGCCCGGCTGACCGGCCTCACCTCCGCGGCGGCCGCGGCGGACCGCCGCCTGGTCGCGCTGACCAGCGAGGCCGAGAGCGCCGAGGCCGTCCTGGAGCACGCCCACACCCGGGAACAGGAGGCCATCGGCGCGCTGCGCGCCGAGAGCACCGCCTACGCGGACGGGGTCCGCGCCTGGGCGGCCCGGCTGCGGGACTCCAGCCACGCGCACGCCCTCGGCGAGGCCATCCACGAGCTGGAGGGCAGTGTGGAGCTGCCCATCACGGACACCCTGCGTGTGCTGGACCCCCGGGTCCCGGCCACCGTCGCCCGGCTCGCCCACACGGCCGTCGACCCTCTTCTGGAGGAGCTGCGGGCCCGTCGCGACGTCGCCGTCAACGAGGAGGGCCAGCTCTCCGACGAGCTCGCCGACCTCGCGGCCCGCCGCGCCCGCAACGCCGACAGCGCCCCCGAACGCCCCGCCTGGGCCACCTACCCGCGTCCGGAGGCCGACGGAGTCCCCTTCCACCTGGCCGTGGACTTCGCGGACGGCCTCTCCCCGCGCGACCAGGCCGGGCTGGAGGCCGCGCTGGAGGCCAGCGGCCTGCTCGCCGGGTGGATTCGCGCGGACGGCACCCTCGTCGACCCCGCCACCCGCGACCTGATGGTGACCCCGGCCCGCCCCGCCAAGGGCCGCACCCTGCTGGACGTCCTCGTGCCCGTCGCCTTCCCCGACCGGGGCGCGCACGGCGACAACCTCCGTTCCCTGCTGTCCTCGATCGCCCTGCACTCGGAGACGCCCGGCAGCTCCGAGGACGCCGAACCCAAGCACCGCCGCGACAGCGCCGTCACCACGGTCAGCTCCATGTCGCTCTCCGGTGGGTGGCGCCTGGGGGTGGCCTCCGGCGCCCACTTCAAGGCCGAGCCCGAGTTCATCGGCGAGGCCGCCCGTAAACGCGCCCGCGACCGCCGGTCCGCCAACACCGACCGCCGTATGGCCATCGCCGAGGCCCTCCTCGCGGAGGCGGGCGAGCGCCGCTGGGGGGTCGAGCGCTCCTACACCGAACTGCTCGGTGTCTCCCGCGACCTCCCCGAGGCCGCTCCGCTCATCCGCGCCTGGGCCGCGCTCGACGTCGCCCGCGCCGACGTGGCCGCGGCCAGGCGGGCGCACGACACCGCCGGGTCCGCCGCCGAGGCGGCCCGGACCGAACTCCTCGGCATCCGCTCGCGCCTGGCCGAGGCGGCCCGCGAGGAGCGCCTGCCCACCGTGCGCGCCGAACTCGACAGCGCCCTGCGGGCCCTGGACCACCTACGGGTCCTGATCGCCTCGGCCCTGCGCGACCTGGACGTCCTCGCCTGGGAGCTGGCCGACCACGAACGCCACACGCACGCGTGGTCGCGGGCCCGGGCCGCCCGGGTCCTGGCCGAGGACGCCCGCGCGGCGGCGATCGACGACATGATCACCGTGCGCCGTCAGTTCGAGCTCGGCGACCGGGCCCGGGGCGTCGCTCCGGAACAGATCGACGCGGCCCGTGCCCAGGTGAGGGAGCGCGCCGAGGAGGCCGCCGGTCGGCTGCCCGAACTCGAACGCGACGCCCAGCGCGCCCGCGACGAGCGCGTCAGCGCGGAGGCCCGCCTGGAGGTCGCCACCACCGAGCGCGCCGAGCAGGTGCGCCGGGCATTGGCGGCGGGCGAGGCCCTGGTCTCCTCCGTCACCACCGTCGGCGACCCCGACAGCAGGGCGGTCACCGGCACGGAGGACACGGTTCCCGACGCCGTGCTGCTCCGCGCGGCGGGGCTGGAGGACTGCGCGGGGGACGACGCGCCCCTGGCCCGCTACCTCGCGGCCGTCAACGGCGGCCCGGAGGCCGAGACCACCGGGCCGGACGAGCGCCTGGCCCTGCTGGCCTCCTTCGCCTCGCAGCTGGAGGGCGGGCTGGCCGCTCAGGAGGAGGTCGTCGAGGTCGACGACAGCGGCATCCTCGGCAGCCGGGAGGAGCTGCACCGCCTCCTCACCTCGGTGGGCTGGGGGCAGACCCGTACCGAACTCAGCGAACCACGCGGGGTGAAGCGCCTCACCGTCCACGACGAGGACGGCGCCCACGACGTCGCCGCCTACGCCGAACGGGTCGCCGAGGCGGTCGTGCGCGCGGAGGAGACCGTGGCCGTCGCCGAGGAGGAGGCCTTCGAGCGCCACCTCCTGGGCGAGCTGGCCGGTCACCTCTCCCGCCAGATCGACGAGGCGCGAGCCCTCATCGCGACCATGAACGACGTCCTCAAGGACGTCACCACCTCGGCCGGTCTCGGCGTACGCATGGACTGGAGCCTGGCCCCGGACGCGGGCGCCGACGTCGAGGCGGTCGTCCCGCTGCTGGCCACCCCGCCCGAGGAGCGCACCCGGGTCCAGACCACCCGCCTGCGCGACGCCCTGCGCCGCTGCATCGAGGCGATCCGCCGCCTGGACCCGACCGCCACCGGCGGAGCCCAGTTGCGCGCCGCGCTCGACTACCGGTCCTGGTTCACCTTCACCGTGTACGTCACCGACTCCGCCGGAGACGAGCGCCGTCTGGGCCACCGCACCGCCCTCAGCCAGGGCGAGCAGCGCGTGGTCGCCTACCTGGTGTTGTTCGCCGCCGCCGCCGCCCAGTTCGACGCCCTGGCGGTCCGCGCCCCGTGGGCGCCGCGCCTGATCCTGCTGGACGACGCCTTCGCCAAGGTCGACGAGCCCACACACGGGCGGTTGCTCGGCCTGCTGGTCGAACTCGACCTGGACTTCGTGCTGACGTCCGAGCGCGTCTGGGGCTGTTTCGCGAGCGTGCCGAGTCTCAACATCTACGAGTGCCTGCGCGACCCGAACGTCCCGGGCATCGCGACCCTGCACTTCACCTGGGACGGCAGCAGGAGGCGGCTGGTCGGGGTGTGACCCCGGGCCGGGGCGGTTTCGGGGACACGCCGACACGCTCCGGCCGACCGTGCCACAGTGGCGTGGGTCACGTCCGTTTTCCGGGGAAGGCGCCGGGGGCGTGTCGGTGGCGGCGAACACGAGGGCGCCGGGGAGTGTGGGGACGGTGAGCACCGTGCGGGAGGAGTCGGGCGGTCGGCGGGGGACGGGCGTCCGGGACGGCCGGGGGCGCCGCACCGCCCCCGAGTCGGCGCCGTGGGCGGGCCGGACCGGGGCCGGGAGCCGTCCGGCGGGCGCACCACCAGCGCGCTTCCTCCCGTCCTGTCCTACTCTGCTGGTGCAGGTTCGATAACGGAGCGGGGTGGCGAAGGTGACTCGGGGACCCGAGGCGGACACACGCACAGGACGGGACGGCCACGCGGCCGCGTCCCAGACCGAGGACCCCACCACCAAGGCCCTCCTCGACGCCCTGGCGGTGTCGGGGCTGCCCGAGGAGGTCCGTGCCTGGGTCGGGGCCGCCGTGTGGGGCGAGGAGGCGCTGGAGGCCCTCCTGAGGGGTGAACACGTCCCCGGGCTGGTGCCCGAGGGCGATCCCGAGCCCTCGCCCGGACGGGTGCGCCGCGCCTACCTCACGGGTATCCGCGTCCAGGGGTTCCGGGGCATCGGCCGCCCGGCCGACCTGACCTTCTCGCCGGGGCCGGGACTCACCGTGATCGTCGGCCGCAACGGTTCCGGCAAGTCGAGTTTCGCCGAGGCGGCGGAGGCCGCGCTGACCGGCCGCAACCCGCGCTGGGACGCCATGCCCACGGGCTGGCGCGACGGATGGCGCAACCTGCACTACGACGAGCGCACCGAGGCGACCGTGGACATCCACATCGCCGGTGACCCCGGCCCCACCCGGATCAGCCGCCGCTGGACCGGGGAGAGCGTCCGCTCGGCGCGTGGTGAGGTCGTGCACCCCGGCGGCGAGGTCTCGCCGCTGCGCACCCTCGACTGGGGCGAGAACCTGGTGCGCTACCGCCCCTTCCTCTCCTACGACGAACTAGGCCGTACCGTCACGGGACGCGCCGCCGAGCTCTACGACACCCTCACCGCCCTGCTCGGGCTCACCGGGCTGGCCGAGGCCGAACGCCGACTGGCCAAGGTCTGCGACGCCCTCGTCCGGCGCCGTGAACGGCCCTCACGGGAGATCCGCCCCCTCCTGGAGGTCCTGGGCGCCTCCGGCGACCCCCGGGCCGCGCAGGCCGTCGGAGTGCTCACCGCGCCCTCCATGGACCTGGAGGCACTGCGCCGGGTGGCCGCCGACGACGGCCCCAGCGACCCCGCCCTGCACGTGGTGCTGCGCCGCCTGCGCCGCCTGGCCGTTCCCGAACGCACGATCATCGCCGACGTCGTGAACGAACTGCGCGGCGCCGCCATGGAACTGGCGATGGCCGCCGGGACGAAGGGCGACCACGCGCACGGTGTGGTCCAGCTCCTCGAACAGGCGCTGGAGCACCACAAGCGCCACCCCACCGAGACCACCTGCCCCACCTGCTCCGCCACCGGGGCGCTGGGCGCGGACTGGGTGCGCCGCGCCAACGCGCAGCTGCGCGCGCTCCGCCCCCAGGCCGCCATTGCCTCCTCCGCCCACGACCGCGCCACCGCGGCGCGTGACCAGGCCCGCTTCCTGCTCTCCCCGGTGCCGTCCTGGCTGCCACCGGAGAGCGAGCTCGGCCAGGTCTGGGCGCTCTGGGAGTCCGGTTCCGACATCGAGGACCTCGGTGAGCTGGCGGAGCACATCGAGTCGGTGGGCCGCAGGCTCCGTGCGGCGGCGGTCAGCGCCCGCCGGGACGCCTCGGAACGGTTGGAGGACCCCACCGAAGGGTGGGCGGAGCTCGCGGAGCGACTCGCCTCCTGGTTGGACGACGCCCAGGACGCCGTGGCCGCGAGCGAGACCCTGGGTGCGGCGGAGGCGGCCCTGAACTGGCTGGCGGAGTACGCGCGCGGCGTGCGCGCGGAGCGGCTGGGCCCGGTGGCCGCCCAGGCCGAGCAGGTCTGGTTCCGGCTGCGCCAGGAGCGCCACATCGACCTCCAGGGCATGCGGTTGATCGGCCGGGGGGCCCGCCGCCGGGTCGAGGTGGACGTCACCGTCGACGGGGTGGACGACCAGACCAGCGCGCCCGGGCTGCTCAGCCAGGGCGAGTTCCAGGCGCTGGCGCTGTCCATCTGCCTGCCGCGCGCCCTCGTGGACGGCAACCCCTTCGGGTTCCTGCTGCTGGACGACCCGGTCCAGGCGATGGACACCGAGACCGTGGAGGGGCTGGCCGCGGTCCTGGCGGAGGTGGGGCGGCACCGGCAGCTCATCGTGTTCACGCACGACACCCGGCTGTCGGACGCCCTGCGCAGACTGGGCCTGCCCGCCGACATCCGCACGATCAACCGCGACGCGATGTCCAACGTCTGGCTGGCCGAACCGAACGGCTGAGGTCCGGCACGGCTCCCGAACACCGGCCCCCGAGCAC
The DNA here is from genome assembly GCF_042869555.1 of Nocardiopsis sp. NPDC006938. NCBI lineage: Bacteria > Bacillati > Actinomycetota > Actinomycetes > Streptosporangiales > Nocardiopsidaceae > Nocardiopsis > Nocardiopsis sp. NPDC006938. The sequence goes on from NZ_JBIAGA010000006.1 coordinate 156,995, forward strand.
CGGGGGCCGGGTGCACGGCGTCACATCGGCGGCCTTTTTCGAGCCGCGCTCCGGAGGGTTCCGAGTGGCCTGGGGCGCGATCAAACCCCTGCTGAGCAGGGGTTTTCGTGTGTTCCGGGGTGTACGGGGGAGAGGCCTGGCGCGGTGCTCCGCGGGCCCCTGCGGGGGTGCCCGGCGCTCGATGTGGCAGACCACCCCCGAACCCCTGTATAGTCGTGTTCAGCGCAAGGGGGCAACACCCCCGGGGCGGACGAGAGAAAGTCCCACAGCGCGCCCCTTTAGCTCAGTCGGCAGAGCGTCTCCATGGTAAGGAGAAGGTCTACGGTTCGATTCCGTAAAGGGGCTCCACCACTTGACGAGGTTCCGGTCCACTCAGGTGGGTGGCCGGTGGAACTTCACCGGCCTTGACAGAGGGACATCCGCGGTAGGATGTCCTTCCGTTCTGATCGGGGCGGGGTAGCTCAGTCGGTAGAGCAAGCGGCTCATAATCGCTGTGTCGTCGGTTCAAGTCCGGCCCCCGCTACCAACCCGCTGACCCCTGAGGCCCAGTACTCAGGGGTCGTTGTGGGTCTCCAGCAGTGTTCAACTGCGCCCAGGTAATGTCTCCAGCGAGAAAGGCACTCCGAAGTGGCTGCCACAGACGTGAGGCCGAAGATCACCCTGGCCTGCCAGGAGTGCAATCACCGGAACTACATCACGCGCAAGAACCGTCGGAACACCCCCGACCGTCTGACGATCAAGAAGTTCTGCCCGAACTGCCGCAAGCACAACGACCACCGCGAGACCCGCTAGGTTCTCCAGGTCCGTCGTCCCCGGCAGGGAGCGGTCGGCTTCTCGTAGACTCCAGCCCGGTGAGCACTTCGCTCACCGGGCTTTTGTTATTGCTGACACGGGCGGCGGGCGCAGGCCCCGGCCGGTTCGTGAGCGCACACCGCACAGGAGAGACAGAGCGTGGCGATCAACCCTGACTACCTCGGCCGGGAGTACCCCGCGCCCGAGGCCTACGAGGTGACGCGCGGCAAGATCCGCGAGTTCGCCGAGGCGATCAACGACCTCAACCCGGTCTACCTCGACCGTGCCTCCGCCAAGGCCCTCGGGTACGCCGACGTCATCGCCCCGCCCACCTTCCCGGTGATCCTCGGCATGGCCGGTTCCGCGCTGGCCCTGTCCGACCCGGACCTCGGGGTCGACTTCTCCCGGGTTGTCCACGGCGACCAGAGCTTCCGCTACAGCCGTCCGCTCCAGGCGGGCGACGTCCTGAGCACGGTCACCCGCATCACCGACATCAAGGCGCTGGGCGGCAACGAGCTCATCACCATGGAGACGGTGGCCGAGGCGGCCGACGGCGAGCACGTGGTGACGGCGGGCATGATGCTCGTCGTCCGGGGTTCCTAGGAAGCGGGGAAGACAGTGAACAGGATCAAGCACGCCGACGTCGAGGTCGGCACCCAGATCCCCGAGCGGACCTTCCCGGTCCGCCGACTGGACCTGGTCCGCTACGCGGGCGCCTCGGGTGACTTCAACCCGATCCACTGGAACGAGCGGTTCGCCAAGTCGGTCGGGCTTCCCGACGTGATCGCGCACGGCATGTTCACGATGGCCGAGGCGGGCCGGGTCGTCACCGACTGGACCGGGGACCCGGGCAGCGTCGTCGACTACGCGGTGCGCTTCTCCGCGCCGGTGGTCGTCCCGGACGACGACCAGGGCGCCGAGATCACCGTCAGCGGCAAGGTGAAGGCCAAGAACGACGACGGCACCGTCACCGTTCTGCTCACCGCCCGCTCCGGCGGCGCCAAGGTCCTGGCCAAGGCCTCGGCCGTGGTCCGTCTGGCCCCGTAGCCCGGCCGCACCGGCCCGCCCGCACCCGCGTTCGTTCTCTCCGCAAGAGGTATGCCCCGTGTCCACGATGCTCGCCGACCACACCACCCTCGGCCTGGGCGGCCCCGCCAAGGCCTTCCGGACCGCCAGCTCCACCGACGAGCTCGTCTCGTTCGTCAGGGAGGCCGACCGCTCGGGTGAGCGCGTGCTCGTGCTCGGCGGAGGCAGCAACCTGGTCGTCGCGGACGACGGGTTCCCCGGCACGGTGGTCCTGGTGGCCTCCCAGGGCGTCACCACGGCGCCGGGCGGCACGGACCCGGAGACGGGTGAGGAGGTCGTCCTGCTGAGGGCGGACGCGGGCGTGGAGTGGGACCCGCTGGTGGAGCGGACCGTGGCCGAGGGGCTCAACGGCGTCGAGTTCCTGTCCGGCATCCCCGGCCGGGTGGGCTCGACCCCCATCCAGAACGTGGGCGCCTACGGCCAGGACGTGAGCCAGACCGTCCGCGAGGTGCTGGTCCTGGACCGCGCCTCCGGCGAGCTGGTCACGCTCTCCAACGCCGACTGCGGCTTCACCTACCGGGACAGCGCCTTCAAGGGGCACGACCGGTACGTGGTCTGCGAGGTCGTCTTCGAGCTGCGCCGGGGACCGCTGAGCCGCCCCGTCCGCTACGCCGAGGTGGCCCGCGCCATGGGCGTGGACGCGGGGGAGAGGGTGCCCCTGGAGCGGGCGCGCGAGGTCGTCCTCGGCCTGCGACGGGGCAAGGGCATGGTGTTGGACCCCGCCGACCCGGACACCCGCAGCGCGGGCTCGTTCTTCACCAATCCGGTGCTGTCGCCCGAGGAGTACGCGGCCTTCCGCGAGCGCGCCGTCGCCCGTCTGGGCGCGGACGCGGAGGTACCCGGGCACCCCGACGACGCCGGGAACGTGAAGCTCTCCGCGGCCTGGCTGATCGACCGGGCCGGGTTCACCAAGGGGTACGGCGACGGCCCCGCCCGCATCTCGGGCAAGCACACCCTGGCCCTGACCAACCCGGGCGGTGCCACCACCGCCGACCTCCTGGACCTGGCCCGCGAGGTGCGGTCCGGGGTCGAGGCGGCCTTCGGGGTGCGGCTGGTGAACGAGCCCGTGATGCTCGGCGTCAGCCTCTGAGACCCCCGGTCACCACCCGTACGGCGACAGCGCTCCCTCGAACTCCTTCACACGGTCGGCGCACATCTGGTCGAGCCCGATGACGAGGAGTCCGGGGTCGCCGCCCTGGTCCATGTAGTCGTCGACCCAGGCGTCAGCGCTGTCCGCCGCGCACGCGGACTCGGTGGCTCGGGTGACGGCGTCCATGTCGGTCACCCGCTCGCCGTAGGTCTCGATCGTCTCCCGGTGCGCGTTCTGGTCGTAGGGCTCTCCGGCGCAACCGACCAGGAACAGCGCGGCCGTGAGCGCGCTCACGGCGAGGGGTGTCTTGCGGACCACGTGGGAGCTCCTCGTGTCGGGGAATGTGTCCCCTAGACGCGTGAGACAGGATGCCGGTTGCCACGAAACTCCTGGTCAGCGGGGTGTCACCACTGGTGACTGTTCGGCCAAGAAATAAGTTGGGCGCCGCCAACTCCGTTGTCTGGCCTTCCTGATAAAACAATTAGCGCAGTCGACAAATTGCCATGTGAATTCGTTCTGGTAATGTCGTGACTGTCGAAGGGGAGTAGTCCCCAATGTGCGCGGTCGACATACTGGACACGTCGTCCCGGCCGTGTGAGCCCAGCTCAGCGGGCGGACGAGACCTTTGACCCGGTAGGAATCGACCGGGTTGAAGGGGCGTTCTCCGCCTCCTTCTGCCCATCACGGACAGCGGGAGAACCATGTCAGCATTTCTCGTCGGCCTCGGCGTGAGCGCCGGTGCCATCTTCATCGCCGAAATGGGCGACAAGACCCAGTTGGTCGCCATGTCCCTGGCGACCCGCTACCGCGCCCTCACCGTCATCCTCGGCATCACCGTCGCCACCGCCGTGGTGCACCTGGGCAGCGTGTTCATCGCCGAGGTCCTCGGCGCGGCCATCCCCACCGACTGGCTCACCCTCGCGGCCGGGGCCGCGTTCCTCGTCTTCGGGCTGTGGACGCTGCGCGGCGACGAGATGACCGACAAGGACGAGGAACGCGCCGCCTCCCGCCGCATCCGGTCCGGCTTCATGACCGTGTTCGTGGTCTTCCTCGTCGCCGAGCTCGGCGACAAGACGATGCTCGCCACCATCACCGTGGGTACGCAGTACCACTGGCTCCCGGTGTGGCTGGGCTCCACCGTCGGCATGGTCGCCGCCGACGCCATCGCGATCGCCATCGGCGCCGTGCTCGGCAAGAAGCTTCCGGAACGCGCCATCCGGATCGGCGCCGCCGTACTGTTCTTCGTCGCGGGAGTCGCGATGCTGGGCCAGGGCGCCTGGATGGTCCTGGCCTGAGCGCCCCCACCGGGGGCGCCGCCATCCGGTCAGGCCTTCACCCGGTCAGGCCTCCACCGGCTCCGGCTCCCCCGCCAGCCAGTCGTCCACCCCGGCGAGCAACTGCTTCTTCAGGGAGTCGGGGGCGCCCGAGCCGCGAACCGACATCCGGGCCAGGTCGGCCAGCTCGGTGTCGGTGAACCCGAACACCTCCCGGGCGATCCGGTACTGCTCCACGAGGCGGGGGCCGAACAGCAGGGGGTCGTCGGTCCCCAGGGCGATCGGGGCACCGGCCTGGTAGAGCCTGCGCAGCGGGACGTGGCCGAGCTCCTCGAACACGCCCAGGCCCACGTTGGAGGTCGGGCAGACCTCCAGGGTGACCTCCTGGGTCGCGATGCGCTCCAGCAGGTACGGGTCCTCCACGGCGCGCACCCCGTGCCCGACGCGGTCGGCGTCCAGTTCGTCCAGGCACTCCCGGACACTGCGGGGCCCGTTGAGCTCCCCGCCGTGGGGCGTGGAGAGCAGGCCCGCGCGCTTGGCGATCCTGAAGGCCGCCTCGAACTCCCGGGCCCGGCCCCGGCGCTCGTCGTTGTTCAACCCGAAGGAGACCACCCCGCGCCCGGCGTACTGCGCCGCCAGGCGGGCCAGCGCCCGGGCGTCCAGCGGGTGCCGGGTGCGGTTGGCGGCCACCATGATGCCGATCGCCACTCCGGTCTCGCGTTCGGCGACCCGGGCGGCGTCCAGGATCAGCTCCAGGGTCGCGGTCAGCCCGTCGAAGAGCGACGCGTACCCGCTGGGGTCCACCTGGATCTCCAACCAGCCCGAGCCGGCGGCGCGCTCGTCCTCGGCGGCCTCCAACAGCAGGCGGTGGATGTCCTCCGGGCGGCGCAGCACCGAACGCGCGACGTCGTAGAGGCGCTGGAAGCGGAACCAACCGCGTTCGTCGGTGGCCCTGAGCTTGGGCGGCCACTCCTTGACCAGGGCCTGGGGCAGGTGCACGCCGCGCTCCTCGGCCAGCTCCACCAGGGTGCCGTGGCGCATCGATCCGGTGAAGTGCAGGTGCAGGTGGGCCTTGGGCAGCCGATCCAGTCGGCGAGCGGTGGTCGGTGTCTCCATGAACCAAGCCTGCCGTATCGGGGGCACCGGGCGTGCCAGGAATGACCAACACCACAGCACGAGGCGCGTCGCGGCGGCGGGGCGGGAGGGGCCCGGCGGATACCAGGGAGGGGCACCGGCGCGCGGACGGCGGGATACCGGTTTGTCCACCGCCGTGCCGAGGGCGTACACTCTTCCGCGTCGGCCGGTCGCCGTGCGGGCGTCACATTCCGCCAGGGGTGTGCGACAGCACTCAGGACCGGCTATGGTGGGGAACGCAGTTTCCGCTAAGGGCAGTGGCTCAATTGGCAGAGCACCGGTCTCCAAAACCGGCGGTTGGGGGTTCGAGTCCCTCCTGCCCTGCAAGTCCGCGCGTGGTCGGGGTGGCGTGTACGCCGCCCCGGCCGCGAGGGCGACGGAACTACGGGGATACGAAGCAACCCGCGACCCTAAGGACCCCAGGTGACTCAGACTGACGCCGACGCGAAGCCCGACAAGGAGCCGAAGCGTCGTACCGGTCCGGTGACGTTCACCAAGCAGGTCGTCGGAGAACTCCGCAAGGTCCGCTGGCCCACGCGCAAGGAGCTGGTCACCTACACCATCGTCGTGATGGTGTTCGTCGTGATCGTCCTCGCCTACGTCTCCCTTCTCGACTTCGCCTTCGGCGAGGCCGTGACCTGGCTCTACGGCACCTTCGGCCGTCCCGCCGGCGCCTAGCCCCGGCCCTCCCGGCGCCCCGTGGGCGCCGCTCGACGGTGGCCGTGTCCACCCTCACCCGGTTCCTCCCGGTCGGCTCCGTCCGGCCACGCTCGTCCGCGCGTTGGTCCCGCCTCGCCCGGAGAGACCGTAAGCTGGCAGGACTGGGTTCGACGCACGGCCCGTTTTCGGTGTGCGTCGCACGCACTAGCGCATCCGACGAGAGAAAGAGCAGCCGTGTCCGAGTCCCCACTGACCTCTGACGACTTCCCCGAAGAGGAGCCGGATCAGTCGTCGGCGGAAGAGACCGGCCTGGCGGGCGAGCTGTCCGAGGAAGCGGTCGAGCCGACCGACGCCGACAGCCCGGAGCTGGCCGGCGAGGCCGACGAGAGCACCGAGGACGCCGACGAGGCCGACGCGGAGCCCGAGCTGCCCCGTCTCGACCCCGTCGAGGAGTTCCGCAACGAGCTGGTCCTGCTGCCCGGCGACTGGTACGTCGTGCACACCTACGCGGGCTACGAGAAGCGGGTCAAGGCCAACGTCGAGAGCCGCACCCAGTCCCTCAACATGGAGGAGTACATCTTCCAGGTCGAGGTGCCCGAGCACGAGGTCACCGAGGTCAAGAGCGGCAAGCGCCAGCAGGTCACCGAGAAGGTCCTGCCCGGCTACGTCCTCGTCCGCATGGACCTGACCGACGAGTCCTGGTCGGCCATCCGCAACACCCCCGGCGTCACGGGTTTCGTGGGCCTGTCGAACAAGCCCGCCCCGCTGAGCCTGTTCGAGGTCGCCAAGCTCCTGGCGCCCGAGCCGGAGGTGGAGCCCGAGCAGGCGCAGCAGGCCAAGGCGTCCGGCGGCGGCTCCGAGACCCGCTCCGACGTGGCGTACGAGGTCGGCGAGTCCGTCACCGTCATGGAGGGTCCGTTCGCGACCCTGCCCGCCACCGTCAGCGAGATCAACGCGGACACCCAGAAGCTCAAGGTGCTGGTGTCGATCTTCGGTCGCGAGACCCCGGTGGAGCTCTCGTTCAACCAGGTCGCCAAGATCTGATCCCCGTGGGGCCTTCCCCACGACCCGCCCGGACCACTGTCCGGGCGACGTAGACTTGGTGGGTCCGTCCTTCGCGGGACGGGCCCACTGTCGCGCTGTCCCGCCCGGGTGCGAATCCGGGCGGAACGCGCTCCGGTCCGTCCGGTCCCGACGGTCCGTGACACCGTGCCTCCGGCACGGACAGCCTCCTTCGGCAGCGGTTCCACCGCGGTCCCCGTGGCCCGTGGCTCCGTGGGGGAGGCAGGGACGGCACACAACGCAGATCAGGCAAAGGACCCGATATGCCTCCGAAGAAGAAACTTGCCGCACTCGTCAAGGTGCAGCTGCCCGCCGGTCAGGCGACCCCGGCGCCGCCCGTCGGTACCGCGCTCGGTCCGCACGGCGTCAACATCATGGACTTCTGCAAGCAGTACAACGCTGCTACGGAAGCCCAGCGCGGCAACGTCATCCCCGTCGAGATCTCCATCTACGAGGACCGTTCCTTCACCTTCGTCACCAAGACGCCCCCGGCGCCTCGGCTGATCCTGAAGGCCGCCGGGCTGGACAAGGCCGCCACCGACCCGGGTCGCAGCACCGCCGGTTCGATCACCGCCGACCAGGTCCGTGAGATCGCGCAGACCAAGCTGCCCGACCTCAACACCGACGACATCGAGGCCGCGTCCAAGATCGTCGCCGGCACCGCCCGCTCGATGGGCATCGAGGTCAAGTAGCTCCCCTCGGGGTAGCTCGACGGCAAGAACCACCGTGGCAGGGCCAGGCGCTGGCCCTAGGACCACACGTTCCCGTAGGAGAACAGCGTGAAGCGCAGCAAGAACCACCGCAAAGCAAACAACCTGGTGGACCGCGACCGGCTCTACAGCCCCGCCGAGGCTCTGAAGCTGGCCAAGGAGACCACCTCCGTCAAGTTCGACGCGACCGTCGAGGTCGCCCTGCGTCTGGGCGTCGACCCGCGCAAGGCCGACCAGATGGTCCGCGGCACCGTGAACCTGCCGAACGGCACCGGCAAGACCGCTCGGGTCCTGGTCTTCGCGACCGGTGAGCGTGCCGAGCAGGCTCGTGCCGCTGGCGCCGACATCGTCGGCGACGACGACCTGGTCGAGAAGGTCCAGAACGGCTTCCTCGACTTCGACTCCGTCGTGGCCACCCCGGACCTCATGGGCAAGGTCGGCCGTCTGGGCCGCGTGCTCGGTCCGCGTGGCCTCATGCCGAACCCCAAGACGGGCACCGTCACCCCGGACGTGGCCAAGGCCGTGACCGAGATCAAGGGCGGCAAGATCGAGTTCCGCGTGGACCGTCACGGGAACCTGCACTTCATCATCGGCAAGGTCTCGTTCGACGAGCCCAAGCTGCTGGAGAACTACCAGGCCGCGATCGACGAGGTCAACCGCCTCAAGCCGTCCGCCGCCAAGGGCCGCTACATCAAGAAGGCCGTGGTCACCACCACGATGGGCCCGAGCATCCCGCTCGACGCCTAGGGTCTTCGCGGTCCTCGTGTGACACACGAACGGCCCCCGCCTCCTCAGGGAGAGCGGGGGCCGTTTCGCGTGTGCGGCGGTTACACGGTGCCGATCTCGTCCTCGGACGGGAGGTCGAAGGCGGTCGATCCGATGGCGGAGAACTCCATCGCGATGTCGGCCTCGTCGTCGGAGAACTCCATGCGCATCGGGAAGCCGTCTCCGTCGATCCACAGGGTGACGTCGAGCGTCCCGGCGATGTCGCTGCCGACCAGGTCCTTGACCGCGCGGGCCTGCTCGGGGTCGAGCTCGGCCAGGTCGTCGTTGGTCATCGAGCCGGACACCACCGTGGTCTCGATCCCGTCGACCTCCTCGGTACCGGTCTCCTCGGCCTGCTCCAGGGCGGCGAACGCGCCGGCGAGCTCGGGCAGGGACTCGATGTCGAAGAACTCGTCCGGGTCCTGGTCCATGCTGGCCTCGTCGGTACGGAGCCAGGGGCTGTCGCCCTGGAGGCCGTGCTGGTCGGCGACCAGCGGGTCCTGGCCGGGCTGGAGGATGACGATGAAGGTGCCCAGGTCGTCGGCGGTGACGCCCTCGGGGGCCTCGCCGCCGAGGGACATCAGCTCCAGCATCATCTCGCCGAGGAACGGCATGGACATGGTGGTCTGGACGGCCTCGGGGTCGTCCATCACCTCGTAGACCATGTCCATCGAGATGTCGCCCAGCTCGGGGTCGGGCATGTTCAGGTCGAGGCTGAGGGTGTAGTTGGTGATGTCGTCGGTGTTGTCACCGAGGCTGCTGAGCAGCTCCTGGAGACCACCCTTCTCCTCTGTCTCCTCGGAGGCCTCGACGGTGGTCTCGTCGGCCGCGTCGTTACCGCAGGCGGTGAGGGCGAGGGCCAGGGACAGGGAACCGGCGGCGACCACGGCCGGGGTGCGCGTCTTCACGGGGGATCATTCACTTTCTCGGTGGAGGAGGACCCGGGCGCTTCATGGAGCGGGACGCCCTTCGACCTAGATCTTTCCACCTTCGACGGACAATCCGGACCCGCGGTTCCCGGTGGGGCTCATGTCGGCACGGATTCACTGATCTCGTCGCCGTTGGGGACGTGGAAGGAGGTCGCGCCCCGGTCGCTGAACTCCAGCCACAGCGAGGAGGTGGGGCCCGAGGACTCCAGGCGGACGGGGAAGCCCTCGGAGTCCACCCAGACGGACACGTCGAGGCGTCCGGAGCCCTCCTCGCCCAGCATCGGGCCGACGACGGCCCGCCCCTGCGGGTCGGCGCCGTCCGCGAGCGCGGGCAGCACACCGTGGAGCGGGAGCGTCCCCGTGCCCGCGACGGTCTCGGCGGGGCCCGGTTCGACCCCCTCCATCCCGGAGAGCAGCGCGACCACCTCGGCCACGGAGCCGAGGTCGAACACGTCGGCGGGGGAGGGGGAGGGTACGAGCGCGTCACCCCTGACCCAGTCGGTCGGGGCTCCCAGCACACGCCCGGGGTCGTGCAGGAGGGCCTGGCCGTCCTCGGGGCGGACCACCACCAGTTCGGGACTGCCGGGCGTGCTCAGCGTGGCTCGCACGGCCGCGGGGGACGCCGACACCTCGTAGGTGAGCAGGGTCGCGGTACCGCCCTCCGGCCCCGTGCCGACACCGATGTCGAGGGTGTAGTCGTCGGCTCCCGCCACGGTGTCGGGCAGGACGGCGAGCAGCGCCTCGGTGTCGGCCTCCTCGTACCAGGGCCGGTCGGCCCCGGGGAACAGGGCGCAGCCGGGCACGGCCAGCGTCGCGGACAGGGCACAGGTCAGGAGCAGGGCGGAACGGGGGGATTCCACGGTGGGGACTCCTCAGGCGCGGGGCTCGGGCCCCCATGCTGTCACCTCGCCGCCCGGCGGGTGAGCAGTGGTGGCGATCACGTGGTGCGGGTGCCTCTCGGGGGCCGAGCACTCCGGGCGTCGGCTACGATTGGTACTTGCCGAAGACCGCTGGTCGTCACCCGCTCGGGTGACCCAAGGACCCATTGATGGGCGCCCGCGCAGGTGTCACCAGAGCTTTCCCGTTCCGGGGCGTGCACGTCACGTACTGAGAACGCGGTCGTGCCCCGTGCGCCTCGCGCTCGGGGCTTTTTCTCGTGCTGACGCCGATCATGGAGCCCTTGGGAATCAACCAGCGTTCACTGTTGGAAGGAGTCCCATGGCGAGGCCGGACAAGGCAGCCGCGGTCGCCGAACTCACGGACGAGTTCCGTGAGTCGAACGGCGCCGTGCTGACCGAATACCGGGGGCTCACTGTCGCGCAGATCACTGAACTGCGCCGCAGCCTCGGTCAGACAGCGCGTTTCCGCATCGTCAAGAACACGCTGACCAAGATCGCGGTCAAGGAGGCCGGCGTCGACGAGCAGATCAACGATCTGCTCGAGGGCCCGTCCGCCATCGCCTTCGTCCACGGGGACGTTGTCGAGGCCGCCAAGGGTCTGCGTGACTTCTCGAAGGCGAACGCGCCGCTGGTGATCAAGGGCGGCGTCATCGACGGTAAGTCGATGAGCGCCGAGGACGTCACCAAGCTGGCCGATCTGGAGTCCCGAGAGGTTCTCCTCTCGAAGCTGGCCGGTGCGCTCAAGGCCAAGCAGGGCCAGGCCGCCGCCGTCTTCCAGGCGCTCCCGTCCAAGACTGTGCGTCTCGCGCAGGCCCTGGCGGACAAGCGTTCCGAGGAAGCCGCTTAAACCCCATGAACCACGGCGGGTGCCCCCGGCGCCCGGCCACTGGCTCGCACGATGCGCCACTGGGCGCGCGTGTCGTTAGAGAAAGAGAGATCGCATCATGGCGAAGCTCAGCAACGAGGACCTGCTTGCCGCGTTCGAGGAGATGACCCTCCTCGAGCTCTCCGAGTTCGTGAAGCTGTTCGAGGACAAGTTCGACGTCACCGCCGCCGCCCCGGCCGCCGTCGTCGCCGCCGGCCCCGCCGGTGCCGCCCCGGCCGCCGAGGAGGAGAAGGACGAGTTCGACGTCGTCCTCGAGTCCGCTGGCGACAAGAAGATCCAGGTCATCAAGGAGGTCCGCGGTCTCACGAGCCTGGGCCTCAAGGAGGCCAAGGACCTCGTCGACAACGCCCCGAAGGCTCTGCTCGAGGGCGTCAACAAGGAGGCCGCGGAGAAGGCCAAGGCCGCCCTTGAGGGCGCTGGCGCCACCGTCACCCTCAAGTAGTCCTCCGCGGGCGCCAGCCGCCCGCTGGTCTGCGTGAAGCGGCCGTTCCTCCTTTGGGAGGGGCGGCCGCTTTCTCGTGTCCGGAGACGGCCCGGGGGATTCGGTCCTGCGGAAAACCGAGGGTTCCGGCCAGGGGTCCGGAACCCGGGCCGCCACGGGGGCGAACCACGGACCGACGTCCCGTATGTCGTGTACGACGCCGTGTCTGAACCGTCGTGAGCTGGGCGGTGTGCGAAGCTGGGGCGGTTCGCGGGCGTGAACCCCGAGTGCGCGTGTGCGAACTGTCCCCGGGACGCGATAATCTCCCGTCCCGGGAATCTTGAAGGCCTCCGGAGAGAGTGTTTACCCGCCTGGGGCGGGGGAATCCTCTCGGGTGTCCGTTGGCTCACATCCCCCGTGGGGCCAGGGCAGGCGCACTGTTTCACCCTGATGGTCCAGGGCCTACCCCCGGGGATGCGAGCGGTGGCGGTACGGCCGTCGCCCGGGTACGACCCGGGGCCGTCGGCTCCCTCCGGGGGCGCGGGTGGGCGCACGCCGGGCTTGACGGATCGCCCTCCAGGGGTGATCCTGCCGGTGTCGTGAGTGGCGCTGTGGACCGTGAGTGGACAGCGGTGTGGTGTTCGGCTACACTGCTCTTTTGCGCTGCCCTTTGGTGATCCCTGTGTCGGTGTACGGCTTCCGCATCCCATTTCTCTGGTTCCGGAAGGCCCGTCACCCGCTCGATGTGACCGTCTCAACCGCGTTGCGGCGGTCCCTCTCGTGACGGATCGTCTGGCGTGCGCGCTTCAACCGCCACAAGCCTTCGGAAGGACCCCTGTTGGCAGCCTCGCGCAACGCCTCCGCTAACGCCCTTGGTCCGCACCGCGTTTCTTTCGCCCGTATCCAGGAACCCCTCGAGGTTCCGAACCTTCTGGCCCTGCAGACCGAGTCGTTCGACTGGCTGCTGGGCAACGACACGTGGAAGACCCGGGTCGAGACGGCCCGCAACGCCGGCCGCAAGGACGTTCCGGAGCAGTCCGGTCTCGAAGAGATCTTCGAGGAGATCAGCCCGATCGAGGACTTCTCGGGCACGATGTCCCTTTCGTTCCGTGACCATCGGTTCGAGCCGCCCAAGTACTCCGAGGAGGAGTGCAAGGACAAGGACATGACGTACTCCGCCCCGATGTTCGTCACGGCGGAGTTCATCAACAACGACACCGGTGAGATCAAGAGCCAGACGGTGTTCATGGGCGACTTCCCGCTCATGACCGTCAAGGGCACCTTCATCATCAACGGTACCGAGCGCGTCGTCGTGTCCCAGCTCGTCCGCTCCCCGGGTGTGTACTTCGACAAGTCCGTCGACAAGACCTCGGACAAGGACCTCTTCGGCTGCAAGGTCATCCCGTCCCGCGGCGCCTGGCTGGAGTTCGAGGTCGACAAGCGCGACTTCGTCGGCGTCCGCATCGACCGCAAGCGCAAGCAGGGCGTCACCGTCCTGCTCAAGGCGCTCGGCTGGACCACCGACCAGATCCTTGAGCGCTTCGGCCAGTACGAGTCGATCCGCAACACCCTGGAGAAGGACCCCACCGCCGGTACCGACGACGCGCTGCTGGACATCTACCGCAAGCTGCGTCCGGGAGAGCCGCCCACGAAGGAGTCGGCCCAGGCGCTGCTGGAGAACCTGTACTTCAACCCCAAGCGCTACGACCTCGCCAAGGTCGGCCGGTACAAGATCAACAAGAAGCTCGGCCTCGACACCGACTTCACCCAGGGCACCCTCACCGAAGAGGACATCGTCGCGACCATCGACTACCTCGTGCGCCTGCACGCTGGTGAGGTCGAGAAGGAGACCGTCCTCGGCCTCCGCCCGGTCGAGACCGACGACATCGACCACTTCGGCAACCGGCGCCTGCGCACCGTCGGCGAGCTCATCCAGAACCAGGTCCGCCTGGGCCTGGCCCGCATGGAGCGCGTGGTGCGCGAGCGGATGACGACCCAGGACGTCGAGGCGATCACGCCGCAGACCCTGATCAACATCCGTCCCGTCGTGGCCTCCATCAAGGAGTTCTTCGGCACCTCGCAGCTGTCGCAGTTCATGGACCAGACCAACCCCCTCGCGGGCCTGACCCACAAGCGCCGCCTCTCGGCGCTGGGTCCGGGCGGTCTGTCCCGTGAGCGCGCGGGCTTCGAGGTCCGTGACGTCCACCCGTCCCACTACGGCCGCATGTGCCCGATCGAGACGCCCGAGGGCCCGAACATCGGTCTGATCGGTTCGCTCGCCGCCTACGGCCGCGTGAACTCCTTCGGCTTCGTCGAGACGCCGTACCGGAAGATCATCGACGGCAAGGTCTCCGACCAGGTCGACTACCTGACCGCTGACGAAGAGGACCTCTACGTCATCGCGCAGGCGAACACGCCGATGAACCCGGATGGGAGCTTCGCCGAGGCCGGTGTGCTCGTCCGCCGTAAGGGCGGGGAGTTCGAGCAGGTCAGCACCGACGAGGTCGACTACATGGACGTGTCGCCGCGCCAGATGGTGTCGGTCGCCACCGCCATGATCCCCTTCCTGGAGCACGACGACGCCAACCGCGCGCTCATGGGGTCCAACATGCAGCGCCAGGCCGTGCCGCTGCTGCGCGCCGAGTCGCCGTTCGTCGGCACCGGCATGGAGTACCGCGCCGCCACCGACGCCGGTGAGGTCATCCTCGCCGAGAAGGCCGGTGTGGTCGAGGACGTCACCGCCGACTACGTCACCGTGATGGCCGACGACGGCACGCGCAAGACGTACCGCATGGGCAAGTTCCAGCGCTCCAACCAGGGCACCTGCTTCAACCAGCGCCCCATCGTGCACGAGGGTCAGCGCATCGAGGTCAAGCAGGTCCTCGCCGACGGTCCGTCCACGGACCAGGGCGAGATGTCGCTGGGCAAGAACCTCCTCGTGGCGTACATGTCCTGGGAGGGCCACAACTACGAGGACGCCATCATCCTCAGCCAGCGCCTGGTGCAGGACGACGTCCTCTCCTCGATCCACATCGAGGAGCACGAGGTCGACGCCCGTGACACCAAGCTCGGCCCGGAGGAGATCACCCGCGAGATCCCCAACGTCAGCGAGGAGGTCCTGGCCGACCTCGACGACCGGGGCATCATCCGCATCGGCGCCGAGGTCGTCGACGGCGACATCCTCGTCGGCAAGGTCACGCCCAAGGGCGAGACCGAGCTGACCCCGGAGGAGCGCCTGCTGCGCGCCATCTTCGGTGAGAAGGCCCGCGAGGTCCGCGACACCTCTCTGAAGGTGCCGCACGGCGAGACCGGCAAGGTCATCGGCGTCCGCGTCTTCAGCCGCGACGAGGGCGACGAGCTCGCCCCCGGCGTCAACGAGATGGTCCGCGTCTACGTGGCCCAGAAGCGCAAGATCACCGACGGTGACAAGCTCGCCGGCCGTCACGGCAACAAGGGCGTCATCTCGAAGATCCTGCCCCAGGAGGACATGCCCTTCCTGGAGGACGGCACCCCCGTCGACATCATCCTCAACCCGCTGGGCGTCCCCGGCCGTATGAACGTCGGCCAGGTACTGGAGGTCCACCTGGGTTGGCTGGCCAAGAACGGCTGGCTGGTCGAGGGGGTCGAGGAGGAGTGGCAGAAGTCGCTGCACGCGATCGGGGCGGCCGAGGTCGAGCCCAACTCGCGCGTGGCCACGCCGGTCTTCGACGGCCTGCACGGTGACGAGCTGAGCGGCCTCATCCAGTCGGTCCGCCCGAACAAGGACGGCAACCGCCTCATCAACGAGGACGGCAAGGCCCGCCTGTTCGACGGCCGTACCGGTGAGCCCTTCGCCGAGCCGATCTCCGTCGGCTACAAGTACATCCTGAAGCTCCACCACCTCGTGGACGACAAGATCCACGCCCGTTCCACCGGCCCGTACTCCATGATCACGCAGCAGCCGCTGGGTGGTAAGGCGCAGTTCGGCGGCCAGCGGTTCGGCGAGATGGAGGTCTGGGCGCTGGAGGCGTACGGCGCCGCCTACGCGCTCCAGGAACTGCTCACCATCAAGTCCGACGACGTGGTGGGTCGCGTCAAGGTCTACGAGGCCATCGTCAAGGGCGAGAACATCCCCGAGCCGGGCATCCCTGAGTCCTTCAAGGTGCTCATCAAGGAGATGCAGTCGCTCTGTCTGAACGTGGAGGTGCTGTCCAGTGACGGTATGTCCATCGAGATGCGGGACAGTGACGAGGACGTCTTCCGCGCCGCGGAAGAACTGGGAATCGACCTGGGCAGGCGTGAGCCGAGCAGTGTCGAAGAGGTCTAACTTCCGCGGATTTCGAGAGCAGGGGACGAATTAAGTGCTCGACGTCAACTTCTTCGACGAGCTGCGGATTGGCCTCGCCACCGCCGACGACATTCGCCAGTGGTCGCACGGCGAGGTCAAGAAGCCCGAAACCATCAACTACCGAACCCTCAAGCCCGAGAAGGACGGACTCTTCTGCGAGAAGATCTTCGGTCCGACCCGGGACTGGGAGTGCTACTGCGGTAAGTACAAGCGCGTCCGCTTCAAGGGCATCATCTGTGAGCGCTGCGGCGTCGAGGTGACCCGTGCCAAGGTGCGCCGTGAGCGGATGGGCCACATCGAGCTGGCCGCTCCCGTCACGCACATCTGGTACTTCAAGGGCGTGCCCTCCCGCCTGGGCTACCTGCTGGACCTGGCGCCGAAGGATCTCGAGAAGATCATCTACTTCGCCGCCTACATGGTCACGTGGGTGGACACCGAGGCCCGTGAGCGCGACCTCCAGTCGCTGGAGGCGCGGATCTCGGTCGAGAAGCAGCACCTGGAGCAGCGCCGCGACTCCACCATCGAGGAGCGCCACCGCAAGCTCGAGGCCGACCTGGCCGAGCTCGAGGAGCAGGGTGCCAAGGGCGACGCGCGCCGCAAGGTGCGCGAGGGCGCAGAGCGCGAGATGCGCCAGCTGCGCGACCGCGCCCAGCGCGAGATCGACCGCCTCGACGAGGTGTGGAGCCGTTTCAAGAACCTCAAGGTCCAGGACCTCGAGGGCGACGAGATGCTCTACCGTGAGATGCGCGACCGCTTCGGGAAGTACTTCCGCGGTGGCATGGGCGCCCAGGCCATCCAGGACCGCCTGTCCAACTTCGAGCTGGACGAGGAGGCGGAGAAGCTCCGGGAGACCATCCGCACCGGCAAGGGCCAGAAGAAGGCCCGCGCCCTGAAGCGGCTCAAGGTCGTCTCGGCGTTCCTCAACACCACCAACAGCCCCATGGGCATGGTGCTGGACTGCATCCCGGTCATTCCGCCGGACCTGCGTCCGATGGTGCAGCTGGACGGTGGCCGCTTCGCGACCTCCGACCTCAACGACCTGTACCGCCGCGTCATCAACCGGAACAACCGCCTCAAGCGGCTGCTGGACCTGGGCGCGCCCGAGATCATCGTCAACAACGAGAAGCGGATGCTCCAGGAGGCCGTCGACGCGCTGTTCGACAACGGCCGCCGCGGTCGCCCGGTCACCGGTCCCGGTAACCGTCCGCTCAAGTCGCTGTCCGACATGCTCAAGGGCAAGCAGGGCCGTTTCCGTCAGAACCTGCTCGGCAAGCGCGTCGACTACTCCGGCCGTTCGGTCATCGTCGTCGGTCCGCAGCTGAAGCTGCACCAGTGCGGTCTGCCCAAGCAGATGGCCCTGGAGCTCTTCAAGCCGTTCGTGATGAAGCGCCTGGTGGACCTGAACCACGCGCAGAACATCAAGAGCGCCAAGCGCATGGTGGAGCGGTCCCGCCCCGTGGTGTGGGACGTCCTCGAAGAGGTCATCACCGAGCACCCGGTGCTGCTGAACCGCGCCCCGACGCTGCACCGCCTGGGCATCCAGGCCTTCGAGCCGCAGCTGGTCGAGGGCAAGGCCATCCAGATCCACCCGCTCGTGTGCACCGCGTTCAACGCGGACTTCGACGGCGACCAGATGGCCGTGCACCTTCCGCTGTCCGCCGAGGCCCAGGCCGAGGCGCGGCTGCTGATGCTCGCCACCAACAACATCCTCAAGCCGTCCGACGGCAAGCCCGTGACCATGCCCACCCAGGACATGATCATCGGCCTGTACTACCTGACGACGGAGCGCGCGGGTGCCCCGGGCGAGGGCCGTGCCTTCCGCTCGCCGGCCGAGGCCATCATGGCCTACGACCTGGGCGACCTCGACCTGCAGGCCAAGATCCGACTGCGTATCGCCGACGGCGCTCCCGCGCCCAAGGACTGGACGCCGCCGGAGGGCTGGGAGCAGGGCGACGTCTACGTCCTGGAGACCACGCTGGGCCGGTACCTCTTCAACGAGGCCACCCCGGTGGACTACCCGTACGTCAACTTCCAGGTGGGCAAGAAGCAGGTCTCGGTCCTGGTCAACGACCTCGCCGAGAACTACCCCAAGGTCCAGGTCGCCACGACCCTGGACGCCCTGAAGGACGCCGGTTACCGCTGGGCCACCCGGTCCGGTCTGACCATCGGCATCGAGGACGTCGTCGCGCCTCCGCAGAAGGCGGAGATCCTCGGCGGGTACGAGCGCAAGGCCGACAAGATCCAGCGCGAGTACGACCGCGGTCTGATCACCGACGACGAGCGCCGTCAGGAGCTCACCGAGGTGTGGACCCAGGCCACGGCCGAGGTCGCCAAGAACATGGAGGACAACTTCCCCGCCGACAACCCGGTGTGGATGATGGTCCAGTCCGGTGCGCGTGGTAACCCGATGCAGGTGCGCCAGATCGCCGGTATCCGTGGTCTGGTCTCCAACACCAAGGGTGAGACCATCCCGCGTCCGATCAAGTCCTCCTACCGTGAGGGCCTGTCCGTGCTGGAGTACTTCATCTCCACACACGGTCAGCGCAAGGGTCTGGCGGACACCGCCCTGCGTACCGCCGACTCGGGTTACCTGACCCGTCGTCTGGTGGACGTCGCGCAGGACGTCATCGTCCGCGAGATCGACTGCGGCACGGACCGTTCGCTCTGGCACGAGATCGGCGAGAAGAACGCCGCCGGTGTCGTCGTGCGCAAGCACAACGTCGAGAACACCGGTTTCGGTCGGACCATCGCCGAGGACACGCTGGACCCCGAGGGCAAGCTCGTCCTCCCGGCGCTGTCCGACACCTCCGAGCAGAACATCGACAAGCTGGTCGCCGCCGGGGTCACCCGGGTGCGTATCCGTTCGTCGCTCACCTGTGAGGCGAAGATCGGCGTCTGCACCACCTGCTACGGCCGCTCCATGGCGACCGGCAAGCCGGTGGACGTCGGCGAGGCGATCGGTATCATCGCGGCCCAGTCCATCGGTGAGCCCGGTACCCAGCTGACCATGCGTACCTTCCACATGGGTGGTTCGGCCGGTCAGGACATCACCCACGGTCTGCCCCGTGTCCAGGAGCTCTTCGAGGCCCGCATCCCCAAGGGTGTGGCCCCGATCTCCGAGATGGAGGGCCGGATCAGGGTCGACGACACCGAGAAGAGCCGGAAGATCGTCGTCATCCCCGACGACGGCACGGACGAGATCGCCTACCCGGTCCCGATGCGTGCGCAGCTCCTGGTGAGCGACGGCGACCACGTCAAGGTCGGCCAGCAGCTCATCCAGGGTGCGATCAACCCGCACGAGGTGCTGCGTATCCAGGGTCCGCGCGCGGTGCAGCAGCACCTCGTGTCGGAGGTCCAGGAGGTGTACAAGTCGCAGGGTGTGTCCATCCACGACAAGCACATCGAGATCATCGTCCGCCAGATGCTCAAGCGGGTGAACATCCTGGAGTCCGGTGACACCGAGCTCCTGCCCGGTGAGATGGTCGAGCGGCCGAAGTTCGAGCGGATCAACCGACGCGTCGTGTCCGAGGGCGGCCAGCCCGCCGCCGGACGTCCGGTGCTGCTGGGTATCACCAAGGCCTCTCTGGCCACGGAGTCCTGGCTGTCGGCGGCCTCCTTCCAGGAGACCACCCGCGTGCTGACGGAGAACGCGATCCACGGTAAGAGCGACCCGCTGTTGGGCCTCAAGGAGAACGTCATCATCGGTAAGCTCATCCCGGCCGGTACCGGTATTCCGCAGTACCGCAACATCCGGGTGGAGCCGACCGAGGAGGCCAAGGCCTCGATGTACTCGGTCTCCGGTTACGAGGAGCCCAGCGAGTACACCTTCGGTCAGGGATCGGGCGAGGCCGTCCCGCTGGAGGAGTACGACTTCGGTCCCTACAACCGGTAAGTCCAACCTGAACGTTGGTTGAGCTGACGGCGGTGGTCAGCCACCCCCATCACCGGGGGTGGCCCCGCCGCCGTTTCGTCGTTGTCGGTTCGTACACTGCGGTGCGGACGGGGAGAAGGCGCTTCGGCGCTGTCGGGAGAGCAGGCAAGTGACTGATAACGGGGGCGGGGCGCCGGGAGACCGTGCGCCCCAGGCGGACGCGGACTCCTGGTTCAAGCCCAGCGAGGTCCGTTACCGCACACAGTCGGAGTACCAGGACCCCCTGGAGGACGACGCGGCGGCGCACCCGGGGGAGCGTTCCGAGGAGGACGGCCCCTCGGGCGGTGCGGTCTTCCCGGACAGCGGCGGCTACGCGGGGCTGAGCGCCTCGCGTCCGGCGATGGTGGAGCCCTACCCGGACGCGTTGGGCGCCCCGGCCCCGGACTCCGGGTACGTCCCGGGCGCCATCTCCTACCCGGGTGCGGGGACCTCGGCCTACGAGCCGGTGACGCGCGTACCCGGTGACGACCCGCTCTCCGGGCGGGAGCCGGACGCACCCTCCGGAGGCTTCCCCGGCATCGCGGCCAGCGCGGACGTACCGCTGCCGCCCGAGGAGCCCGCGGAGGACGCCCACGGGGGCTGGGGCTCCGGCACCCGTGACTCCTGGGAGCCCGTGACATCCGGTGACTCCGCCTCGGATCGCGCTTCCGCGACCGCCTGGGGCGGTTCACCGGACCCCGTCGCCGAGAGTTCCGCCTGGGACCCGGGCGCGGGCCGGGACCCGCTGGCCGCTCGGGACCCGTGGTCGTCCCAGGAGACCCCGTGGTCGGAGGCTCCCTCCGACGCGTCCCCGGGGCCCGTGAGCGACCCCGCTCCGTGGGAGCCGCGTGTCGCCGACGACCGGGACCCGTTGGACGCGTCCCGCGAGGCGTGGAACCCCGGGCCGTCGGCTCAGGGTGCGGGTGAGGCTCCCTGGACTCCGCGCGACTCCGGTTCCGACCCCGCTCCGTGGGACTCGACGGGCGTGGGTGATTCGGACACGGGGGACGTGCGGACGCCGGACCCGGCGCTGGACCAGCCGCTGCCCACGGGGTCCTTCGGAGGGACGGAGGAGCCCCGGCACACTGACGCGTCCGGCCCCGGCCGGGACCCCTGGACGCCCGAGGCCGACACCTCCGACTCCTGGAGCCCGCCCGGTGCGGGCGAGGAACTCTGGAAGCCCGAACCCGGCGGGGAACCGTCCGGGGAGTGGAACGGTACCGAGGGGTTGGACAGTTGGAGCCCGTCCACGGACTCCACGGACACCTGGCAGGGCGGGGCCACCGAGCCCTGGGCCGAGCAGACGGAACGCCCCTGGTCGGACCACGCCCGCACTCCGCACCGGGACGGTGACCGCTATGACGACGAGCTGTCCCCCCGCCCCGTGGAGGAGACGACGTACCGTACCGCCGACCGGTACGGTGACGAGCTGTCGCCGTCCGCTGACCGGTATGGTGACGAGCTTTCGGGTGGCCGGTACGGTGACGAACTCTCGCCGTCCGCCGACCGGTACGGCGACGAACTCTCGCCGTCCGCCGACCGGTACGGCGACGAGCTCTCGCCGTCCGCCGACCGGTACGGCGACGAGCTCTCACCGTCTACCGACGGCTACGGTGACGAGCTTTCGGGTGGCCGGTACGGCGACGAGTTCTCACCGTCCGCCGACCAGTACGGCGGTGGGGTCCCGCCCTCCAACGACGGCTACGGTGACGAGCTTTCCGGCGGTCGCTACGGGGACGAGCCCTCCGCGGCACCCGACCAGGGTGGCAGCGGCAACACCTGGGCCTTCGACCGCGACGACCCGCGCCTTCCCGACGTCGTTCGTGACGCGGAGCGGCGCCGCCGCGACTCCTCCTCGCCGGAACCCGCCCACACCGACTGGGGCGTCGCCTCCGAGGGGGAGCCCGACACCGGAACGCTCTCCGCGGCGGTCCCCGGCTCCGACGACCCGTTGGCGGCCATCGCCGACATGCAGACCCGGGCCAGGTCCAGGGAGTCCCGTGAGGAGGTCGACCAGCCGTGGGACGCCGCCTCCACGGAGGGTGACGACTCCTGGCGGGGCGGCGAGGGCGCCACCCAGATGTTCACCGCGCCCTCCTTCGACCGGACTCCCGCACCGTCCGACGACCGCTACGGGGACGATCCGTTCCGCGAGGAGGGGTACGCGGACGACCGGTACGACGACCCGAGCGCCGACCCCGACGACCGGTACGACGACGGATACCCGGGCGACGTCGGCGGGGACGATCCGCGTGAGGAGGGAGAGGTCGGTTCGGACCGGCGGGAACGCGACGCGGAACCTGAGTACGAGGACGACTTCACCCCGGCGGACTACGGCATGCCGGAGCGGCCCAAGCCCGCCAAGCGGCGCCGCGACCGGATCGCCGAGGACTTCCCCGGATTCGACGAGGCCCGGGAGGACGGCGACTACCCGGGCTACGACAGCGTCGACTTCCTCGCGGACACCGAACCCGGGGCGACCACCACCCTGTGGCTCGGTATCGCCTCGCTGATCCCCGGCCTCGGTGTGATCACCGCGATCCTGGCGTTGTTCGTCACCGGACCGAAGGCGAAGAGGGCGATCCGGGAGTCGCGGGGAACGCTCGACGGGCTGGGCCTGATCACCACCGGCACCGTGTTCGCGGTCATCGGCATCCTCGTGACGGTGATCTCCGTCGCGATCTGGTTCGTTCTGTAGAATCCCGGCCGCTGCCGGGGGACCATGGGTCCTCCGGCAGCGGCCGATCGCGTTTTGGCACTCCGCACGCCCCCTGACGGCAAACCCGGGGCGAAGCGGGTCCGGGAGCACGTAGACTGGGGGAGACCCACGGCTACGCGAGATCCGGTTCCGCTTGTCTCGCCATGTCGCACACCGTTTTGACCGCCTGTTCGGTAAGCGGTAGCCTGTGTGATTGTGCCCGTGAGTCGACGGGTCACACGTGTGTGTGCGGCGCCCCAGTCCTCCCTAGGACGGACACAGGGCGCGCGGCGCGCGTGAACCCCCTCCTGTGAATCGGCCTCCGGCCGGGTGTGCATCCGTTCGCCATGCGTGGGAACGAGGGCGACACGCCCGACCACGTGGGTCGGGGAGATTCGGGAAATTCAGCAGGTCAATAGCGATATCGGCTACGAGAACCGGCGTAGGTCACGAGGAAGACGGAGACGCGGTGCCCACCATCCAGCAGCTGGTCCGCAAGGGCCGACAGGACAAGGTCGCAAAGAACAAGACCCCGGCGCTGAAGGGGAGTCCGCAGCGTCGTGGTGTGTGCACGCGTGTCTACACCACTACGCCGAAGAAGCCGAACTCCGCTCTGCGTAAGGTCGCTCGCGTCAAGCTGAGCAGCGGCATCGAGGTCACGGCCTACATTCCCGGCATCGGTCACAACCTCCAGGAGCACAGCATCGTGCTGGTTCGTGGCGGTCGTGTGAAGGACCTGCCGGGCGTTCGCTACCGAATTGTCCGCGGTTCGCTCGACACCCAGGGTGTCCGGGGCCGCAAGCAGGCCCGTAGCCACTACGGCGCCAAGAAGGAGAAGTAAGCATGCCGCGCAAGGGCCCGGCGCCGAAGCGCCAGCTCATCACCGACCCGGTCTACGGCTCGCCGCTCGTCACCGCACTCATCAACAAGGTGCTCCTCGACGGCAAGCGCTCCATCGCCCAGGCCGTCGTGTACGACGCCCTGGAGGGTGCTCGCGAGAAGACCGGTCAGGACCCGCTCGTCGTTCTCAAGCGAGCCCTGGACAACGTCAAGCCCGCGCTGGAGGTCCGCAGCCGCCGTGTCGGTGGCGCGACCTACCAGGTGCCGGTCGAGGTTCGCGCCTCCCGGTCCACCACGCTGGCCCTGCGCTGGCTGGTCTCCTACTCGCGTCAGCGTCGTGAGAAGACCATGACCGAGCGTCTGATGAACGAGCTGGTCGATGCCAGCAACGGTCTGGGCGCGGCTGTCAAGAAGCGTGAGGACACGCACAAGATGGCCGAGTCGAACAAGGCCTTCGCCCACTACCGCTGGTAACCCCGCGGCGAATCGATTCCTTGAGACCTAGGGAAGACGAGCCTCATGGCTAAGACTTTGCTTGACCTGGCCAAGGTCCGCAACATCGGCATCATGGCCCACATCGACGCGGGCAAGACGACCACGACCGAGCGGATCCTCTACTACACGGGTGTCAACCACAAGCTCGGCGAGACGCACGACGGCGCCTCGACGATGGACTGGATGAAGGAAGAGCAGGAGCGGGGTATCACCATTACCTCGGCTGCGATCACCACCAGTTGGAACGACACCACGATCAACATCATCGACACGCCCGGCCACGTCGACTTCACGGTCGAGGTCGAGCGGTCGCTGCGTGTGCTTGACGGCGCCGTCGCGGTGTTCGACGCCAAGGAAGGCGTCGAGCCCCAGTCGGAGCAGGTCTGGCGTCAGGCGGACCGGTACAACGTGCCGCGTATCTGCTTCGTCAACAAGATGGACAAGATCGGCGCGGAGTTCCAGCGCTGCGTCGACATGTTCCGTGAGCGCCTCGGTGCGAACGCCATGCCGATCCAGCTGCCGATCGGTGCCGAGAGCGACTTCAAGGGCGTCATCGACCTCGTGAAGATGAAGGCCTACGTCTGGAACGACGAGGCCGCGCTCGGCGAGATGTACGACACGATCGACATCCCCGACACCCACGCCGAGGCCGCTCGCGAGGCCCGGGACTTCTTCCTCGAGACGTTGGCCGAGGCCGACGACGAGATCATGGAGATGTACCTGGAGGGCCAGGAGCCCACCGTCGAGCAGCTGGTCCCCGCGATCCGTCGCGCGACCATCGCCGGTACCGCCATCCCCGTGGTCTGTGGCACCGCGTTCAAGAACAAGGGCGTCCAGCCCCTGCTCGACGCGGTCGTCGCCTACCTCCCCTCGCCCGTGGACGTCGAGGCGATCGACGGTCACGACCCCAAGGACGAGACCGAGCAGACCAAGCTCGAGCGCAAGCCGAGCGTGGACGAGCCGTTCTCCGCCCTGGTCTTCAAGATCGTCAGCGACCCCCACCTGGGCAAGCTGTCGTACGTGCGGATCTACTCCGGCGTCCTGGAGGCGGGCACCCAGGTGCTCAACAGCCTCAAGGGCCGCAAGGAGCGCATCGGTAAGGTCTACCGGATGCACTCCAACAAGCGCGAGGAGATCCCCGCGGCGGGTGCGGGCGACATCGTCGCCGTCATGGGCCTGAAGGACACCACGACCGGTGAGACGCTCTGCGAGCAGTCCGCTCCGATCGTCCTGGAGTCCATGACCTTCCCGGCTCCGGTCATCGAGGTGGCCATCGAGCCGAAGACCAAGAGCGACCAGGAGAAGCTGGGCATCGCGATCCAGCGTCTGGCCGACGAGGACCCCTCCTTCCAGGTGGCCTCGGACGAGCAGACCGGTCAGACCGTGATCTCGGGCATGGGCGAGCTGCACCTCGAGGTGCTGGTCAACCGCATGCGCGACGAGTTCAAGGTCGAGGCGAACATCGGTAAGCCCCAGGTGGCCTACCGCGAGACCATTCGCAAGAAGGTCGACGGCCACGTCTACACCCACAAGAAGCAGACCGGTGGGTCGGGCCAGTTCGCCAAGGTCAAGATCGACCTGGAGCCGCTGACCTCCGAGGACGGCGACTCCTCCGGCTACGAGTTCGTCAACGCCGTCACCGGTGGCCGCATCCCGCGGGAGTACATCCCGTCGGTCGACGCCGGCTGCCAGGAGGCCGCTGAGCTGGGTGTGCTCGCGCACTACCCGCTCGTCGGCATCAAGGTGACGCTGACGGACGGTCAGTACCACGACGTCGACTCCTCGGAGATGGCGTTCAAGACCGCCGGTTCGATGGCCTTCAAGGAGGCCGTCCGGCTGGCGAAGCCGACTCTTCTCGAGCCGGTCATGGCCGTCGAGGTCACCACTCCCGAGGAGTACATGGGTGACGTGATCGGTGACCTGAACTCCCGCCGTGGACAGATTCAGTCCATGGACGAGCGTTCCGGCGTCCGTCTCGTCAAGGCCCAGGTGCCCCTTTCGGAAATGTTCGGCTACGTGGGTGACCTGCGCAGCCGTACGCAGGGTCGAGCCAACTACTCGATGGTGTTCGACTCCTACGCGGAGGTTCCGTCCGCTGTCGCCCAAGAAATTGTGGCGAAGGTTCGCGGCGAATAGTCGCGAGCAAGCAACCCGGCTGTACCCCGTGCCCGCGGGGTTGGACCACAGTCAGATAGATCTGTACGTCTAGGAGACTTCCAGTGGCGAAGGAAAAGTTCGAGCGGACCAAGCCGCACGTCAACATCGGCACCATCGGTCACATTGACCACGGCAAGACCACGCTGACCGCGGCCATCACCAAGGTGCTGCACGACGCGTACCCGGACCTGAACCCGTTCACGCCGTTCGAGGACATCGACAACGCTCCCGAGGAGCGCGAGCGCGGTATCACCATCTCCGTCGCTCACGTCGAGTACCAGACCGAGGCGCGTCACTACGCCCACGTCGACTGCCCCGGTCACGCGGACTACGTGAAGAACATGATCACGGGTGCCGCGCAGATGGACGGCGCGATCCTGGTCGTGGCCGCCACCGACGGCCCGATGCCGCAGACCAAGGAGCACGTCCTCCTGGCCCGCCAGGTCGGCGTCCCCGCCATCGTCGTCGCCCTGAACAAGGCCGACATGGTGGACGACGAGGAGATCTTCGAGCTCGTCGAGCTCGAGGTGCGTGAGCTCCTCAGCGAGTACGAGTTCCCCGGCGACGACATCCCCGTCACCAAGGTCTCGGCTCTCAAGGCCCTCGAGGGCGACGCCGAGTGGGGCAAGGCCGTCCTGGAGCTCATGGGCACCGTGGACAGCTTCATTCCCGAGCCCGAGCGTGACACCGAGAAGCCCTTCCTCATGCCGATCGAGGACGTCTTCTCGATCACCGGTCGCGGCACCGTCGTCACCGGTCGTATCGAGCGCGGCATCGTCAACGTCAACGAGACCGTTGACATCGTCGGCATCAAGGAAGAGAAGCAGACCACCACCGTCACCGGTGTTGAGATGTTCCGCAAGCTGCTCGACCAGGGCCAGGCTGGCGACAACGTCGGTCTGCTCCTGCGCGGCATCAAGCGCGAGGACGTCGAGCGCGGCCAGGTCGTGATCAAGCCCGGCACGACCACCCCGCACACCGAGTTCGAGGGTCAGGTCGTCATCCTGTCCAAGGACGAGGGTGGCCGCCACACGCCGTTCTTCAACAACTACCGCCCGCAGTTCTACTTCCGCACCACCGACGTCACCGGCGTCGTGACGCTGCCGGAGGGCACCGAGATGGTCATGCCCGGTGACAACACCGAGATGACCGTCCAGCTGATCCAGCCGGTCGCGATGGAAGAGGGCCTCAAGTTCGCCATCCGTGAGGGTGGCCGGACCGTGGGCGCGGGTCGCGTCACGAAGATCCTCAAGTAGCACACACGTGGGGGTGGCCCCTTCCGGAGCCGCCCCCACGTGGTGGGTGGGCCGCTTCACCGCGGCCCGCCCACCACACTGACAAGACGTCATCGGGCTCTGTGACGGTGACGCACCGCAGGGGCAAGCCCTGTTGCGGTTTCTCAAGGGAATAGGGGCTCACGGCCAACTAGCCGGCGGTTTCGCCGACAGGCCTGGGCGTCTGTGCCCGGACAGCTCACCGTTACGGACACTGAAGCGAAGGACGAACAGGCCACATGGCGGGACAGAAGATCCGCATTCGGCTAAAGGCCTATGACCACGAGGTCATCGACAGCTCGGCGCGCAAGATCGTTGAGACTGTGACGCGAACTGGCGCACAGGTCGCGGGCCCGGTGCCGCTGCCGACGGAGAAGAACGTTTACTGCGTCATCCGATCGCCGCACAAGTACAAGGACTCGCGCGAGCACTTCGAGATGCGCACCCACAAGCGGCTGATCGACATCATCGACCCCACGCCGAAGACGGTGGACTCGCTCATGCGACTCGACCTCCCGGCTGGCGTTGACATCGAGATCAAGCTTTAAGGACGCACAGACATGGCCACCAAGCAGATCAAGGGAGTTCTGGGCGAAAAGCTCGGCATGACCCAGGTCTTCGACGACGCGGGCAAGATGGTGCCCGTGACCGTCCTGAAGGCCGGTCCGTGCGTCGTGAGCCGCATCCGGACCCCCGACACCGATGGCTACTCCGCCATCCAGCTCGGCTACGGGCAGATCAACCCGCGCAAGGTCAACAAGCCCCTGGGCGACTACCTGCGCGCGAACGACCTGACCCCGCGCCGCCACTACGTCGAGGTGCGCACCACCGACGCCTCCGAGTACACGCTCGGCCAGGAAGTCGACGCCGCCGCGTTCGAGAGCGGCCAGAAGGTCGACGTCACGGGCAAGAGCAAGGGCAAGGGTTTCGCCGGTGTGATGAAGCGCCACGGTTTCCGTGGTCTCTCCGCCTCGCACGGCACCCAGCGCAAGCACCGCTCTCCCGGCTCCATCGGCGGCTGCGCCACGCCCGGCCGCGTTTTCAAGGGCATGCGGATGGCCGGGCGCATGGGCAACGTGCGCAAGACCGTCCAGAACCTGACCGTTCACTCCGTGGACGCGGAGAAGGGCCTCATCCTGGTCAAGGGTGCTGTCCCGGGTCCCAACGGCGGTCTGGTGCTCGTCCGCACCGCTGTGAAGGGGGACAAGTAAGTCATGGCCCAGATCGAGGTCAAGAACCCCGAGGGCGGCTCCAAGGGCAGCGTCGAGCTTCCCGAGTCCGTCTTCGCCCAGCAGGTCAGCATCCCGCTGATCCACCAGGTCGTGAACGGCCAGCTGGCCGCCGGCCGGCAGGGCACCCACGCCACCAAGACCCGCGGCGACGTCCGCGGCGGTGGCAAGAAGCCCTACCGCCAGAAGGGAACCGGTCGCGCCCGTCAGGGCTCGATCCGCGCCCCGCAGTACACCGGTGGTGGCACCGTCCACGGTCCCCAGCCGCGTGACTACAGCCAGCGGACCCCGAAGAAGATGAAGGCCGCCGCCCTGCGTGGCGCCCTCTCGGACCGGGCCAACCACGGCCGCATCCACGTCATCACCGAGTTCGTCGGTGAGGGCGCGGACAGCAAGCTCACGCAGACCGCTCTGAAGGCGCTGCGCCAGGTCACCGAGTCCGACAAGGTCCTCGTCGTCCTGGCCCGCGAGGACGAGCACAACCGGCGCGCCCTGCGCAACCTCGAAGAGGTCCACATCCTCGACGCGGACCAGGTGAACACCTACGACGTCCTCTACGCGGACGACGTGGTCTTCACCGAGGCGGGCTACGCCGAGTTCCTGGCCCACGCGGCCGGTGCCTCGAAGGCCGCTGAGTCCGAGGAGGACGACCAGTGAGGATCGCCGACCACCGGGACATCATCATTGAGCCGGTGATCTCCGAGAAGAGCTACGGGCTCATGGACGAGAACAAGTACACGTTCATCGTTCGCCCGGACGCCAACAAGACCCAGATCAAGATCGCGATCGAGAAGATCTTCGAGGTGAAGGTCACGAGCGTGAACACGATCAACCGGAAGGGTAAGCGCAAGCGGACCCGTTTCGGTTTCGGGAAGCGTCCCGACACCAAGCGCGCGATCGTCAGCGTGGCCGACGGCCAGCGGATCGACATCTTCGGTGTCTGACCTCTCCCGGGTCTGACCGCTACATGTCAAGCAACACGTAAAGGAATGCGCGAAGAAGATGGGCATTCGTAAGTACAAGCCGACGACGCCGGGTCGTCGCGGCTCCAGCGTGAGCGACTTCGTCGAGATCACGCGTTCGGAGCCGGAGAAGTCCCTGGTCCGTCCGCTTCACTCCAAGGGCGGTCGTAACGGCCACGGCCGGATCACCGCTCGTCACCAGGGTGGTGGCCACAAGCGCGCCTACCGCGTGATCGACTTCCGTCGTCACGACAAGGACGGCGTGCCGGCCAAGGTCGCTCACATCGAGTACGACCCCAACCGCACCGCTCGCATCGCTCTGCTCCACTACGTGGACGGTGAGAAGCGCTACATTCTGGCGCCCGCCGGCCTCAAGCAGGGCGACAAGATCGAGAACGGCCCCCAGTCCGACATCAAGCCGGGCAACTGCCTCCCGCTGCGCAACATCCCCACGGGTACGTTCGTGCACGCGGTCGAGCTGAAGCCCGGTGGCGGTGCCAAGCTGGGTCGTTCCGCGGGGTCGCAGATCCAGCTCCTCGCCAAGGAGGGCCGTTACGCCACGCTGCGTATGCCCTCCGGTGAGATGCGCATGGTCGAGATCTCCTGCCGCGCCACGGTTGGTCAGGTCGGCAACGCCGAGCAGTCCAACATCAACTGGGGCAAGGCCGGCCGCTCGCGGTGGAAGGGCAAGCGCCCGACCGTCCGCGGTGTGGTCATGAACCCGGTCGACCACCCGCACGGTGGTGGTGAGGGCAAGACCTCCGGTGGTCGTCACCCGGTCAGCCCCTGGGGCAAGAAGGAAGGCCGGACCCGGGCCAAGAACAAGGCCAGCGACAAGCTGATCGTGCGGCGTCGGCGTAGCGGTAAGAAGAAGCGGTAAGGAGCACGTCTGATGCCACGTAGCCTTAAGAAGGGTCCCTTCGTCGACGACCACCTCATCAAGAAGGTGGAGTCGCAGAACGAGAAGGGGACCAAGAACGTCATCAAGACGTGGTCCCGGCGATCCATGATCGTCCCGGAGATGATCGGTCACACGATCGCCGTCCACGACGGCCGCAAGCACGTTCCGGTGTTCGTGTCGGAGTCGATGGTCGGCCACAAGCTCGGTGAGTTCGCTCCCACGCGTACTTTCCGTAGCCACGTCAAGGACGACCGCCGCAGCCGCCGCTAGCGGTTGCAGCAGTTGTAAGAACCATTTTCTCCACGGTGAGTGGGGAAGGAATTTCCGTGAGCGAGGGAAAAGCGATGGGAACGAGGGCACAGGCGCGGTTCGTCCGCGTTACGCCCCGAAAGGCTCGCCGGGTGGCGGACCTTATTCGCGGGTTGCCCGCTGACGAGGCACAGGCGGTGCTCCGGTTCGCGCCCCAGTCGGCGAGCGAGCCCGTTGGCAAGGTGCTGGCTAGCGCCATCGCCAACGCTGAGCACAACGACAAGCTGGACCGCGAGTCGCTGGTGGTCGAGCGCGTCTGGGTGGACGAGGGTCCGACCCTGAAGCGCATTCGTCCCCGGGGCTTCGGCCGGGCTTTCCGGGTCACCAAGCGCACGAGCCACATCACCGTGGTCGTCGCTGAGGGCGCGGGCGCCTCGTCCAAGACCAAGGAAAGGACCCGATAGTGGGGCAGAAGGTAAACCCGCACGGGTTCCGCCTCGGCATCACCACCGACTTCAAGAGCCGCTGGTACGCCGACAAGTCCTACAAGGACTACGTTAAGGAAGACGTCGCGATCCGTCGGATGCTGACCCGTGGCATGGAGCGCGCGGGCATCTCCAAGGTCGAGATCGAGCGCACCCGTGACCGTGTCCGCGTGGACGTCTACACCGCCCGGCCGGGCATCGTCATCGGCCGCCGCGGCGTCGAGGCCGACCGAATCCGTACGGACCTGGAGAAGCTCACCGGCAAGCAGGTGCAGCTGAACGTCTTCGAGGTCAAGAACCCCGAGATCGACGCTCAGCTCGTCGCCCAGGGCGTCGCTGAGCAGCTGAGCAGCCGCGTGGCGTTCCGCCGCGCGATGCGCAAGGCCATGCAGAGCGCGATGAAGAGCGGCGCCAAGGGTATTCGTATCCAGTGCGGCGGCCGTCTGGGTGGGGCCGAGATGTCCCGCTCGGAGTTCTACCGCGAGGGTCGCGTCCCGCTGCACACGCTGCGCGCCGACATCGACTACGGCTTCTTCGAGGCCCGTACGACCTTCGGTCGCATCGGTGTCAAGGTGTGGATCTACAAGGGCGACGCCCCTGTGACCCGCGCCGAGCGCGAGGCCGCCCAGGCCGCGCAGCGGACCGCCGGTGGCGGTCAGCGTCGTGAGCGTCCGCAGCGTCGTCGTCGCGGCGGTGCCGCCGGCGCGCCGGGCACCGAGGCCAAGGCTGGTGCTTCGGCCGAGGCTCCGAAGACCGAGGGGAGCTAACCGATGCTGATTCCTCGCAAGGTCAAGTACCGGAAGCAGCACCACCCGGACCTTCGCGGCAAGGCCAAGGGCGGGACGTCGGTCACCTTCGGTGAGTTCGGCATCCAGGCTCTGGAGTCGGCCTACGTGACGAACCGTCAGATCGAGTCCGCTCGTATCGCCATGACGCGTCACATCAAGCGTGGCGGCAAGGTGTGGATCAACATCTTCCCGGACCGTCCGCTGACGAAGAAGCCGGCCGAGGTCCGCATGGGCTCCGGTAAGGGTTCTCCCGAGTGGTGGGTCGCCCCGGTCAAGCCGGGTCGTGTGATGTTCGAGCTGTCGGGCGTGCCCGAGGCCATTGCCAAGGAGGCGATGCGCCGTGCGATGCACAAGCTCCCGATGAAGTGCAAGTTTGTTAAGCGGGAGGGGGAGTGATGGCGAAGTCCGTGACTGCCCACGAGCTGCGCGACCAGTCCGTCGAGGACCTGGTCACGAAGCTCAAGGAAGCCAAGGAAGAGCTCTTCAACCTCCGCTTCCAGGCCGCTACCGGCCAGCTCGACAACCACAGCCGTCTTCGTACCGTCAAGCGCGAGATCGCGCGGATCTACACGGTCCTGCGCGAGCACGAGCTGGGCATCGTCCCGCTGTCTGGTGAGTCGGCTGAGGAGACGAAGGAAGCAGCCGAATGAGTGAGAACCAGACCGAGACGCGCAACTACCGCAAGGTGCGCGAGGGCTACGTCGTCAGCGACAAGATGGACAAGACCGTCGTTGTCGAGGTCGAGGACCGCGTCAAGCACGCCCTGTACGGCAAGGTCATCCGACGGACGACCAAGTACAAGGCGCACGATGAGGCGAACTCCGCTGGCGTCGGCGACCGGGTCCGCATGATGGAGACCCGGCCGCTCTCCGCGACGAAGCGTTGGCGCGTCGTGGAGATCCTGGAAAAGGCTAAGTAACCCCAGCCTGTTGGCGGCCGACACGCGTTGTCGGCCGCCAGCGCGAGGGGTGAGACCACCTAGCCGTGCGGCAGTGGACCGCACGCATCACATCAGGAGCAGACGTGATTCAGCAGGAGTCGCGACTCAAGGTCGCCGACAACACGGGTGCCAAGGAGATCCTTACCATCCGTGTTCTCGGTGGCTCGGGTCGGCGCTACGCCGGGATCGGCGACACGATCGTCGCCACGGTGAAGGACGCCCTGCCTGGCGCTGGAGTCAAGAAGGGCGACGTCGTCAAGGCCGTTGTCGTGCGCACCGTCAAGGAGCGCCGCCGGCCCGACGGCTCCTACATCCGCTTCGATGAGAACGCTGCCGTGCTCATCAAGGACGGTGGGGACCCGCGAGGCACCCGCATCTTCGGCCCGGTCGGCCGTGAGCTGCGTGACAAGAAGTACATGCGCATCATTTCGCTGGCGCCGGAGGTGCTCTAAGCGATGAAGATCAAATCTGGCGACGAGGTCATCGTTCTCGCCGGCAAGGACAAGGGTGCCACCGGCAAGGTCGTCAAGGCCCTGCCGAAGGAAGACCGTGTCATCGTCGAGGGCGTCAACCTGGTCAAGAAGCACAGGAAGGCCAACCCGGCGGGCGGCCAGCAGGGCGAGGTCGTCACGAAGGAGGCCCCCATCCACGTGAGCAACGTTGCGCTCGCGGAGGACGGCAAGGCCACTCGGGTCGGCTACCGCTTCGAGGAAGACGGAACCAAGGTTCGGGTCTCCCGTCGCACCGGTAAGGACATCTGATGACGGTTACCAACGACATCACGGCCCCGCCGATGCCGCGGCTCAAGGAGAAGTACCGCAACGAGATCGCTGCGGGCCTCAAGGACGAGTTCGACATCGCCAACGTCATGCAGATCCCCGGTCTCACGAAGATCGTGGTCAACATGGGCGTCGGCGAGGCGGCTCGGGACGCGAAGCTGATCCAGGGCGCGATCGCCGACATCACGGCGATCACCGGCCAGAAGCCGAAGATCAACCGGGCCAAGAACTCCATCGCGCAGTTCAAGCTGCGCGAGGGTCAGCCGATCGGCGCCAGCGTCACGCTGCGCGGCGACCGGATGTGGGAGTTCCTCGACCGGCTGCTCTCGCTGGCCCTGCCCCGGATCAGGGACTTCCGTGGCCTTTCCCCGAAGCAGTTCGACGGGAACGGCAACTACACGTTCGGTCTGACCGAGCAGGTCATGTTCCACGAGATCGACCCGGACAAGGTCGACCGCCAGCGTGGGATGGACATCACGGTTGTCACGACGGCGACCACCGACGAACAAGGCCGCAGCCTGCTCAAGCGGCTCGGTTTCCCGTTCAAGGAAGCCTGAGGGGTTACCACAGATGGCTAAGAAGTCCCTGATCGCGAAGTCGCAGCGGAAGCCGAAGTTCGGCGTTCGCGCGTATACTCGATGCTCTCGGTGCGGCCGCCCGCGCGCCGTCTTCCGGAAGTTCGGCCTGTGCCGTATCTGCTTCCGCGAGATGGCCCACCGGGGCGAGCTGCCCGGTATCACCAAGTCGAGCTGGTAGTTTCCGGTGGGGTCGACCCTGCGCTCCGGCGCGGTCGGCCCCCCGAAACGCCGCCTGACCGGTGGCACATCGCAGTGGCCGTGACCGCCTCCTGGCGGTCCGCGGCCCGGCAACATCCATTCAAACAGGGCACGGCAGTCCCCAAGGGACCGCGGTGCCCACGACCACGCCGAAGGTCCGTTTGTGCACTCCCCGGGGGCGACCCCGAGGGGAGGCAGGCTCTGGGAAAGCCCGCACTCGGAAACCGCGGTGAGGAAGGGCCAGTCGGCCATGACGATGACCGACCCGATCGCAGACATGCTGACGCGTCTGCGTAACGCGAACTCGGCTTACCACGACACCGTGGCGATGCCGTATTCCAAGATCAAGGCGCACATCGCCGAGATCCTCCAGCAGGAGGGCTTCATTCAGGGGTGGCGGACCGAGGAGGCCCCCGTGGGCCAGAGCCTCGTCCTCGACCTGAAGTACGGCCCCACCCGTGAGCGTTCCATCGCGGGAATCCGCCGGGTCTCCAAGCCCGGTCTCCGGGTGTACGCGAAGAAGGAGAACCTTCCGCGCGTGCTGGGCGGCCTCGGTGTGGCGATCATTTCGACGTCCGGTGGCCTGATGACCGACAAGCAGGCCAAGAAGCGTGGCGTGGGCGGCGAAGTCCTCGCTTACGTCTGGTAATAGGGAGAGACTGAAGCATGTCGCGAATCGGTCGACTGCCGCTCTCGGTCCCCAAGGGCGTCGAAGTCACGATTAACGGGCAAGACGTCACTGTCAAGGGGCCGAAGGGCGAACTCAAGCACACGATCGCCGAGCCGATCACCGCCTCCTTCGAGGATGGTGTCGTCACGGTCGCTCGTCCTGACGACAAGCCGGAGAACCGGTCGCTGCACGGTCTGACCCGTGCGCTGCTGGCGAACCTGGTCGAGGGCGTCGCCAAGGGCTACGCCAAGACGCTGGAGATCCACGGTGTGGGTTACCGCGTCCAGGCCCGCGGCTCCAACCTGGAGTTCTCGCTGGGCTTCAGCCACCCGGTGGTCATCGAGCCCCCCCAGGGCATCACCTTCCGCGTGGAGAAGCCGACCCTCCTCCACGTCGAGGGCATCGACAAGCAGCTGGTGGGCCAGGTCGCCGCGAACATCCGCGGTCTGCGCAAGCCTGACCCGTACAAGGCCAAGGGCGTGCGGTACAAGGGTGAGCACATCCGCCGCAAGGCCGGAAAGGCTGGTAAGTAGGCATGGGCATCACCGTGAGCCGTAAGCGCACCGCGAAGGCCACCACCTCGCGCAAGCGCCGGCAGTTCCGGGTCCGCAAGAAGGTCGTGGGCACCAGCGAGCGTCCGCGTCTGGCCGTGTTCCGCTCCTCCAAGCACATCGTCGCGCAGGTGATCGACGACACCAAGGGTCACACCCTGGTCGCCGCCTCCAGCGTCGAGACCGACGTGCGGGGTGCCGAGGGCACGAAGTCCGACAAGTCCGTCAAGGTCGGTGAGCTCGTCGCGCAGCGCGCGAAGGACGCCGGTATCACCCAGGTCGTCTTCGACCGCGGTGGTAACCGTTACGCCGGTCGTATCGCCAAGCTCGCCGACGCGGCGCGCGAGGGCGGGCTGGAGTTCTAGTTCGATGACCTCTGTACTGGCCAAGAACAACCACGAGAAGAGGAACCACTGATGGCTGCAGCACCGCGGCGCGGCGCCGGTGGCGAGCGGCGTGATCGCCGTGACGATCGCCGCGGCGGCGCCGCAGACAAGGGTGTCTCCTACATCGAGAAGGTCGTGACCATCAACCGGGTCGCGAAGGTCGTCAAGGGCGGCCGTCGCTTCTCCTTCACCGCGCTCGTCGTCGTCGGTGACGGCAACGGCATGGTGGGTGTCGGTTACGGCAAGGCCAAGGAAGTTCCGGCCGCGATCGCCAAGGGCGTGGAGGCCGCGAAGAGGAACTTCTTCCGCGTCCCCCGCATCCAGGGCACCATCGTGCACCGGGTCCAGGGCGAGGAAGCCGCTGGCGTCGTCCTGCTCCGTCCGGCCGCCCCGGGTACCGGTGTGATCGCCGGTGGCCCCGTGCGCGCCGTCCTGGAGTGCGCCGGCATCCACGACGTCCTGAGCAAGTCGCTCGGTTCGTCCAACCCGCTGAACATCGTGCACGCCACGGTGGCGGCGCTCAAGGGTCTCAACCAGCCCGAGGAGATCGCGGCCCGCCGTGGTCTGCCGATCGAGGATGTGGCCCCGGCTGCCATGCTGCGCGCTCGCTCTGAGGCGAAGGCAGGAGCCTGATCATGGCCAAGATCAAGATCACGCAGACCCGCTCCAAGATCGGCGGCAAGGTGAAGCAGCACGCTGCTCTCCAGTCGCTGGGCCTGGGTCGGATCGGTAAGTCCACCGTCCGCGAGGACCGCCCTGAGGTTCGCGGGCAGATCACGATCGTCTCGCACCTCGTCACTGTCGAGGAGGTCGCAGAATGAGCGACTACAACCCCGACGAGCTGCTCAAGCTGCACCACCTGCGTCCCGCCCCGGGGAGCAACAAGGCCAAGATCCGCAAGGGTCGCGGCGAGGCTTCCAAGGGTAAGACCGCTGGTCGCGGTACCAAGGGCACCAAGGCTCGTAACACCGTTCGTCCCGGCTTCGAGGGTGGGCAGATGCCCCTCATCCGCCGGATTCCGAAGCTCAAGGGCTTCAGCAACGCCCGGTTCAAGACGACCTACCAGGTCGTCAACCTGGACAAGCTGAGCGAGCTCTACCCCGAGGGTGGCGAGGTCACCGTCGAGGGCCTGGTCGCCAAGGGCGCGGTTCGCAAGAACCAGCTCGTCAAGGTGCTGGGTACGGGTGAGATCACCGTCGCCGTGCAGGTGAGCGCCAACGCGTTCTCCGGCTCGGCGAAGGAGAAGATCACCGCTGCCGGTGGCACTGTCACCGAGCTGTAGGGGTTTCCCTACGATGCGTACTGGGGGCGCCCGCCCGGCAGGTCCGAAAGGTCCTGTTGGCGGGCGCCCTCACGTGTTGTGAGTGTTGATCGTTATGCCTCACGACACCTCGCGTCAGGTGATGACTGTTACAGTGCCATCTGTTTGAGCTCCCCGCTTGACGTAATGTGAGTACTTCCGAGCACCGGGCGACCAGCCCGGTGCTGACGTTCTACGACGATTCAGGATCGGCCGCGATGTCTGGAACCCGTTCCGCCGCCGAAGCCGCGCAGGAGGAGACGTGCTAGGTGCGTTCGTTCGTGCATTCCGCACGCCCGACCTGCGCAATAAGCTGCTGTTCACACTGTTCATCCTGACGCTGTTCCGGCTGGGTTCGGTGATTCCCGCACCGGGCATCGACTCGGCGGCGATCAGGGACCAGATGGACTTCATCACCGCGCAGGACCAGTCCGGTGTCTACGCGTTGGTGAACCTGTTCAGCGGCGGCGCGCTGCTTCAACTGGCGGTGTTCGCGCTCGGGGTCATGCCGTACATCACCGCGAGCATCATCATCAACCTCCTCACTGTGGTGATCCCCCGGTTGGAGGCCCTCAAGAAGGAGGGCCAGGCCGGGCAGAGCAAGATCACGCAGTACACCCGCTATCTCACCCTCATGCTCGCCGTGCTCCAGGCCACCTCCATCGTGGCCATGGCCCGCACGGGCGCCCTCTTCCAGAACTCGATCGACCCGTCGGTCTACATGCCCAACCAGGACATCCTCACCATGGTGACGATCGTCTTCGTGATGACCGCGGGTACCGCGATCATCATGTGGATGGGTGAGCTGATCACCGAGCGCGGTGTCGGCAACGGTATGTCGCTGCTGATCTTCACCCAGGTCATCGCGATGTTCCCCTCCTCGATCATGGGTCTGTACGAGGAGCGGTCGGTCTGGATCTTCATCATCATCTGCGTCGCCGGTCTGGCTCTGATCACCGCCGTGGTGTTCATGGAGCAGGCGCAGCGCCGCATCCCGGTGCAGTACGCGAAGCGCATGGTGGGTCGTCGCATGTACGGCGGCAGCTCGACCTACATCCCCCTGAAGGTCAACCAGGCGGGCATCATCCCCGTGATCTTCGCCTCCTCGCTGCTGTACCTCCCGCAGCTGGTCGTCGGTCTGATCGGGCAGGACTCCACCCATCCGGTGGCCCAGTTCTTCCAGACCTACTTCCTCACGGGCACTCACCCCGTCTACATGGCGACGTTCTTCGTCATGATCGTCGGCTTCGCGTTCTTCTACGTGGCCATCACGTTCAACCCCACTGAAGTCGCCGACAACATGAAGAAGTACGGTGGGTTCATCCCGGGTATCCGACCTGGGCGTCCGACCGCCGAGTACCTGGACTTCGTCCTGACTCGTCTGACGACCCCCGGATCGCTGTACCTGGGTGTGATCGCTCTCCTGCCCATGGTCGCTCTCGGCGCCACCGGTGCCGACATGAACTTCCCCTTCGGCGGGACGAGCATCCTGATCATGGTGGGTGTCGGGCTGGACACGGTGAAGCAGATCGAGAGTCACCTCCAGCAGAGGAACTACGAAGGTTTTCTGCGATAAATGCGTGCAGTATTGGTGGGGCCGCCTGGGGCCGGTAAGGGCACCCAGGCCCAGATCCTCGCGGAAGAGCTGTCGATCCCGAAGGTGTCCACCGGTGACATCTTCCGGGCCAACGTCAGCGGTGGTACGGAACTCGGCAAGAAGGCCAAGGAGTTCATGGACCGTGGTGACCTCGTCCCCGACGAGGTCACGAACGCCATGGTCAAGGACCGGCTGGCCCAGGGGGACGCGAAGGACGGTTTCCTGCTCGACGGGTTCCCCCGCAACGTCCCCCAGGCGGAGACGCTCAAGGGCATGCTGGCCGACCTCGGCACCGGGCTGGACGTCGTCCTGGAGCTGCGGGTCGACGAGGAGGAGGTCGTCAAGCGCCTCTCGGGCCGTCGTTCCTGCCCCGAGTGCGGCCGTGTGTACCACGTCGAGTACGACGCCCCCGAGGTGGCGGGCAAGTGTGACGTGGAGGGCGCGGAGCTGTACCAGCGCGAGGACGACCGCGAGGAGACCATCCGGCACCGGCTCAAGGTCTACCGCGAGCAGACCGCGCCGCTGGTCGAGTTCTACTCGGGTGAGGGCCTGCTGGCCACCATCGCCGCCACGGGCCCCGTGGCGGAGGTGACGGCTCGCGCGAAGGCCGCCATCGAGGAGAAGCGGTCGGGTCGCTGATGTCTCCCAGAGGCGACTCCGGTGTGCAGATCAAGACGCCGGAACAGATCGCGAAGATGCGGGCGGCGGGCCAGGTCGTGGCCCGCGCCCTGGACACCCTCCGGGCCGCTGTGCGGCCCGGAGTGTCCACCCTCGAACTCGACGCCGTGGCCGAGAAGGTCATCCGGGACGCCGGGGCCATCCCCTCCTTCAAGGGGTACCACGGCTTTCCCGGTTCGATCTGCGCCTCGGTGAACGAGGAGGTCGTGCACGGTATCCCGAGCGCCGAGCGCGTCCTGGCCGACGGCGACATCATCTCCATCGACTGCGGTGCCATCCTGGACGGCTGGCACGGCGACTCCGCGGTGACCATCGCGGTCGGCCAGGCCCGGCCCGAGGACCTCGCGATGATGGAGGTGTGCGAGGAGTCCATGTGGCGGGGGATCGCGCAGATGCGTCCGGGCGGCCGCCTGGGCGACATCGGGTTCGCGATCGGCGGCCACATCGCCGCCCACGGCTACGGCAACGTGCGCGAGTACGGCGGCCACGGTATCGGCACCCAGATGCACATGGACCCGCACGTGCTCAACTACGGCAAGAAGGGCCGTGGTCAGAAGCTCGTCGAGGGCATGTGCCTGGCGATCGAGCCGATGACCACGAGTGGTCGGCACGACGTGGAGGAGCTGGACGACGGCTGGACCGTCGTCACCCGCGACGGCGGCCGTTCCGCGCACTTCGAGCACACCGTCGCGATCACGGCGGACGGTCCGATGGTGCTGACCGCACGCGAGTCGAACCGCGATAAAATCACTCAGATGGGGCTCGTCCAGCCGACCTGGTGACGGCGGGCACGTCCCCGGACCCCTCCGGCCACCGGCCGGAGCGGCGGGGGCGGCGACCACCCACGAGAGGCGAGGTGCGCGCAGTGTCCGACCCGGTGCCGTCGATACGAACGTCCGACTCGGAGCGCGACCGCGTGGCGGGCCTGCTCCAGGAGCACTTCGCCCAGGGGCGGCTGGACCACGAGGAGTTCACCGAGCGCCTCAGCCAGGCGTACCGGTCCAGGACCGTGGAGGAGCTGGCCCTGGTGACCCGGGACCTGCCCGAGCGCGACCTGGCCGACGTGGGCCGCGCGCCGCTGGCGGACGCCGCTGTCCCACCGCTGCGGTTGCGCGACCCGGCGCTGATGGTGCCGTGGGTCCTCTACGGCGGGGTCAACGCCCTCTGCTTCTTCATCTGGATGATCCTCTTCTTCACGACCGGGGCCGACTACCCGTGGTTCCTGTGGGTCCTGGGCCCGTGGGGGATCATGATGTCCGTGGTGACCTTCGGTGTCCTCGCCGCCCAGCGCGGCCAGGGCGAGGACTGATCCGGAGCCGGGAACCGGGCCGGGAACGGAACGGCCCGCACACCTGTTCTGCCCGAGGGGCGGACGGTGTAGGGTTCTGTGCCCTTCGGTTAGGAGTACTTGCCCGGAGGGGATAGACTGTCAAAGCCCATACGCGGGCTGTTGGGTCAGTCTGCCTTCTTTGTGCCACGTCATTCCACTCGACGTACGCTCTCTCGCAGTTGGCCCGAGCTTCCAGTGTGTTCAGGCTCAAACGACCAGGATCTCTCCGGTCGTTCGGGCTCTCGTGTCATGCGAGGCCACTGGGGTCGCGTCGGGTTGTCATGATCAACCAATCGATGAGCGAGGCGTGGAGGACATGGCGAAGAAAGACGGCGCCATCGAGATCGAGGGTTCCGTTGTCGAGTCGCTACCCAACGCTATGTTCAAGGTAGAGCTCGACAACAAGCACACGGTCCTTGCCCACATCAGCGGCAAGATGCGGATGAACTACATCCGTATTCTCCCCGACGACCGCGTCGTCGTGGAGCTGAGCCCGTACGACCTCACGCGCGGGCGCATCGTTTACCGCTACAAGTAGCCCGTCAGGGGCCGCACGGCCCAAGACTGGTGATGTGATGAGTTCGGAGTCACCATGAAGGTCAAGCCGAGCGTGAAGAAGATCTGCGCGAAGTGCCGCGTGATCCGTCGTAACCGACGGATCATGGTCATTTGCTCGGACCCGCGTCACAAGCAGCGCCAGGGCTAACACCCCGGCTCGCTCGCCGCGGCTTCCGCACAGCGAGGACCCGGTAGGGAGAACAGCTCCCCGCCGGGCACGTGAAACAACGAATACCTGTTCCGATCTCCCGCCGTCCAGGACGCGCGGGGGAGAACCCCCGGTCGGAGGCCGGGGCCTCGTCGATTGGGCGACGAGAGGAGGGAACGGGTCAGACCTCCGCATATGCATGGATGGAGTCTCGCCCACATGGCACGTATTGCCGGCGTTGACCTCCCCCGCGACAAGCGGGTGGAGATCGCTCTCACGTACGTTTTCGGGGTTGGCCGCACGCGCGCCCTCGAAACCCTGAAGAACACCGGTGTCGACGGGAACACCCGCGTCTACCAGCTGTCCGAAGAGGACCTGGTCAAGCTGCGCGAGTGGATCGACGCCAACTACCAGGTCGAGGGTGACCTGCGTCGCGAGGTCCAGGCCGACATCCGTCGCAAGATGGAGATCGGCAGCTACCAGGGCATTCGCCACCGTCGTGGCCTTCCGGTCCGCGGTCAGCGCACGCAGACCAACGCCCGCACCCGCAAGGGCAAGAAGAAGACCGTGGCCGGCAAGAAGAAGGCCGGCAAGAAGTAGTCCGCCTCGGACCTGTCAACCGCGTCCGAGAAGATACACACGGACCGATGATCTCTGGGAGTTTCGCTCATGCCGCCTAAGGGCCGTCAGGGTGCCGCGCGCAAGGTGCGCCGCAAGGAAAAGAAGAACATCGCCCACGGGCACGCTCACATCAAGAGCACGTTCAACAACACGATCGTGAGCATCACCGACCCGACCGGTGCGGTGATCGCCTGGGCCAGCTCGGGTCAGGTCGGCTTCAAGGGGTCGCGTAAGTCCACCCCCTACGCCGCGCAGATGGCCGCCGAGGCCGCGGCCCGCCGTGCCCAGGAGCACGGCGTCCGCAAGGTCGACGTCTTCGTGAAGGGCCCGGGTTCCGGCCGGGAGACCGCCATCCGTTCGCTCCAGGCGACCGGCCTCGAGGTGGGCTCCATCCAGGACGTCACCCCGGTTCCGCACAACGGCTGCCGTCCGCCGAAGCGCCGCCGCGTCTGATCGGCACCGGTGCCCGCGCCTCCTACCGCGCGGGCACCCCGCGGTGCGGTCCGCCGCCGCTCCCTGTGGGGAAGCGGCGCGGACCGGGTAGGAATCCGAACAGGGGACGCCACCGCTTCCGGTGGTGTCCGTCCGGTGGCCGTCAAATAGCGGGCGGCCATGTGGAAGGGAAGTCACGGACCATGTTGATCGCACAGCGTCCCACGCTCACCGAGGAAGTCGTCTCGGACCTGCGTTCGAGGTTTGTCATCGAGCCGCTGGAGCCGGGTTTCGGCTACACGATCGGTAACTCTCTCCGACGTACGCTGCTGTCCTCCATCCCCGGTGCGGCTGTCACCAGCATCCGCATCGAGGGCGTCGAGCACGAGTTCACCACCGTGCCCGGGGTCAAGGAGGACGTCACCGAGATGATCCTCAACCTCAAGGGTCTGGTCGTCAGCTCCGAGCACGACGAGCCGGTGCTGATGTACCTGCGCAAGCAGGGCCCCGGTGTGGTGACCGCCGCGGACATCGCTCCGCCGGCCGGTGTCGAGGTGCACAACCCCGACCTGCACATCGCCACGCTGAACGGCAAGGGCAAGCTGGAGATGGAGCTGACGGTCGAGCGCGGCCGCGGTTACGTCTCGGCGACGCAGAACAAGCAGCAGGGGCAGGAGATCGGTCGCATCCCGATCGACTCCATCTACTCGCCGGTGCTGCGTGTGACCTACAAGGTCGAGGCCACCCGAGTCGAGCAGCGCACCGACTTCGACCGCCTGATCGTCGACATCGAGACCAAGCCGGCCATCCGTCCGCGTGACGCCGTGGCCAGCGCGGGCAAGACCCTGGTCGAGTTGTTCGGTCTGGCGCGTGAGCTCAACGTCGACGCCGAGGGCATCGACATGGGCCCGTCGCCCACGGACGCCGCGCTCGCGGCGGACCTGGCGCTGCCGATCGAGGACCTCAACCTCACGGTCCGGTCCTACAACTGCCTCAAGCGTGAGGGCATCCACAGCGTTGGTGAGCTGGTTGCCCGCTCCGAGCAGGACCTGTTGGACATCCGCAACTTCGGTGCCAAGTCCATCGATGAGGTCAAGCAGAAGCTCATCGACATGGGCCTGTCCCTGAAGGACTCCCCGCCCGGATTCGACCCCAGCACCGCGGCCGACTCCTACGGCTCCGAGGACGACGAGGGTGAGTCCTTCGTCGAGACGGAGCAGTACTAACCTTCGTCGCCCCAAGGTCCCCGGCCGAGTGCGGCCGTGGACCGCATCACTAGGAGAACGACACCATGCCCACGCCTACCAAGGGCGCCCGTCTGGGTTCCGGGCCCGCTCACGAGCGGCACATCCTGGCGAACCTCGCCACCTCGCTGTTCCAGCACGGCCGTATCCGCACCACGGAGGCCAAGGCCAAGCGCCTGCGTCCGTACGCCGAGAAGCTCATCACGCTGGGCAAGCGCGGTGACCTGCACGCCCGCCGTCAGGTGCTGACCAAGATCACGGACAAGTCCGTGGTGCACGAGCTCTTCACCGAGATCGGCCCGCGCTACGAGAACCGTCCCGGTGGCTACACCCGTATCACCAAGATCGGTCC
This sequence comes from Nocardiopsis sp. NPDC006938, assembly GCF_042869555.1. Classification (NCBI taxonomy): domain Bacteria; kingdom Bacillati; phylum Actinomycetota; class Actinomycetes; order Streptosporangiales; family Nocardiopsidaceae; genus Nocardiopsis; species Nocardiopsis sp. NPDC006938. Next base: position 201,380 of record NZ_JBIAGA010000006.1, read on the forward strand.
GCGCAAGGGCGACAACGCCCCGATGGCCGTCATCGAGCTGGTCGAGGCGCTGAACGCTCCCGCCGCTCCGGCCGCCGCTCCCGTCGAGGAGACCGCCACGGCCGAGGACACCGCCACGGAGGCCCCCGAGGCCACCGAGGAGAGCTCCGAGAGCAAGTAGGGCTGCCGTGCGCAGGGCCAAGGGGCCCGCGTACCAGGCTCGCCGAGTGCCCGACCCTCGCGGGGGTCGGGCACTTCTCTTTTCACGGGGTCACCCGGGGTCGCCGCGGCGACCCCGGGGTGGCCGGGGCGCGTCCACGGGGGTGCGCCCGGATGCGGGGTGGGGATGGACGAGAACGAGACGACCACCGTCCGGCTGCGATTGGACATCGCCTACGACGGCACGGACTTCTCCGGGTGGGCGGCCCAGCCGACCCGGCGAACGGTCCAGGGTGAACTGGAGTCCGCGCTGGCGAAGGTGCTGCGGCTGCCGTCGGCCTCGGTGACGTGCGCCGGGCGCACCGACGCGGGTGTGCACGCGCGCGGTCAGGTGGCGCAGGTGGACGTGCCGCTGGCGACCTGGGAGGCCGAGGGGGAGCGGGTGCTGCGCAGGCTCGCCGGCGTGCTGCCCGGGGACGTGCGGGTCAACGGTGTCCGGGTGGCGCCGCCGGGGTTCGACGCGCGCTTCTCGCCCCTGTTCCGCAGGTACGTCTACCGGATCAGCGACGCCCCCTACGGGGTGGAGCCGCTGCGCCGCCGCGACGTGCTCTGGCACCGGCACCCGGTGGACGTCGACCGGATGAACGAGGCCGCCGCGCTGCTGCTCGGTGAGCACGACTTCGCCGCCTTCTGCAAGAAGCGTGAGGGCGCCACCACCATCCGGGAACTGCTGCGTCTGGAGTGGGTGCGGGAGGACGAGCACCTGATCGCCGGGACGATCCAGGCCGACGCGTTCTGCCACAACATGGTGCGCGCGCTCGTGGGCGCGCTCGTGACGGTGGGGGACGGGCGGCGCGGTGTCGACTGGCCGGGTCGGGTCCTGGGCGCCGCCGTGCGCGACTCGTCGGTCCAGGTGGTGGGCCCCCAGGGGTTGAGCCTGGAGGAGGTGCGCTACCCGGCGGACGAGGAGCTGGCGGGCCGGGCGAGCCTCACCCGGCGGGTCCGCGAACTGCCCTGCAAGGGCCACGCGGAGTAGTCCGCCGAAGCGGAACGGCGCCGCCCCCGACCACGAACCGTGGACCGGGGGCGGCGCCGTTCGCGTGCGCGGCGGCCGTCATCAGGCGCGGTCGTCGGCCAGCGCCTGGTGGACGTTCTCGATGAACCCGTCGCCGATGTCGCGCAGCTCGGTGGCGTCGGAGCCGTCCTCGGTCTCCTCGTCGCTGCCGTCGCTGTTGGCGGACAGGGAGAAGAGGAGGTAGCGGCCCCACTGGCCGCTGCTGCCGTGGCCGCCGGAGTAGCCCAGGCGCTCGGCGGGGGTGCCCTCCTCGCCGGGCAGGCCCGCGAACCACTCGGCGCCGACCAGGTCCTGCGCGCCCAGGGCCGTCTCGGCCTCGGAGTCGCTGGGCATGGCGGCGATCCCGACCGTGACCGCCCGGTTCTGGTCCTCGCTCAGGTACGAGGCGCGCACCAGCTGTCGGCAGTCGTTGTCGGCCAGGACCGTGCCGTAGTCGCCGTGGGTACCGGTGGCGCAGTCCTCGGTGTCGTCGACGGCCACGCGGCTGAACGTGCCCTGGCCCTCGATCTCGATCTCCTCGGGGAAGAGTCCGTCGGGCGCCAGGGACCCGGAGTCGGCGTCCTCGTCGGCGACCGGAGAGCCGGAGCCGCCGGAACCGAACCCGAAGTAGAAGGCGCCGCCGCCCGCGATGGCGAGCAGGGCGACGAAGCCCGCGCCCAGGAGGATGAGCTGGCTCCGGGGGCGCCTGCGCGGGGCCCGGTCGTCGTAGTCGTCGTAATCGTCGTAGTCGTCGTACTCGTCACGCACGCTCTGGACGTCGAACTGGGCCGTGTCGGCTCCGGCGTCCTCGGGCACCTCGTCCCGGTAGAGCGGCCGGGCGTTGCCCGCGGGCGCGGCGGGGACGGCGCGCAGGTTCTGGGTCGCGCCCATGGCGTCGGGCGGGAAGACCGGTTCCTCGGCGGGCCGGGGCGGCTCGGTTGGCGCCGCCGGGTAGGAGGGCGCTCCGTGCGGGGGCATGCCGGGGGCGCCCGGACCGCCGTGCGGCTGGGGACCGGGGCCGCCGGGGAGTGTCCCGGGGCCGCCGGGCGGCAGCGCGTTCGGCGGGGGAGGGATCGGGCCGCGCATCGACGGCTGACCGCCGGTGGGCATGGCCTGGGGGCCGCCGGGCGGCACCTGGGCGCCGCTCCCGGGATGGCCGGGAGGAGGACCGGCCTGGCCCGGGTGCGGACCGGTCGGCGGCTGGGGCGGGCGGCCCTGGGTGAGCGGAGGCGGCGGGGCGCCCTGCCCGGGGTGGGGCCGGGGCGCTCCGGGGGGAAGCGTCTGCCCGGGATGCGGCTGTCCCGGTCGGGGCTGCCCGGGAGGGGTCGGCCCGGGCGCCTGCGGTCCGGTGCCCGGCAGGCCGGGCACCGGTGCGGGTCCCTGGGGGCCGCCCGGGGGAACGGCGCCCTGCGGCACTCCGGGCGCCGCGTTGGGCCCGCTCTGAGTGAGATGTCCCATTCCGGGGTGGCCGCCGGTGGGTCCGCCCGGCGCTCCGGGCGGGAGGCCGCCACGGGGCGGCCCGACGTGCGTCTGCGGAGCCTGCGGGCCGCTCGGCCCGGCGTGCGGCGGGAACTGGGGACCGCTGTGCGCACCGGGAACACCCTGTGGCGCCGTAGCGCCCCGGGGCGGCTGCGGGAACTGGCCGTGCGGGGGGAGGCCCGGCGCGGGCGGGGGCGCCTGCGGGCCGCTCGGCCCGGCGTGCGGCGGGAACTGCGGCCCGGAGGGGGCCGCGGCGGGTGTGGCGTGCGGCCACTGCGGTCCGGATGTGGAATGCTGGCCCTCGGGCTGGGAGGGCGCCCCGAGCAGGTCCCGACCGTCGCCTGCCTCCGGCTGGAGAGGTCGTCCGTCTGGGCCGTACTGAGGCGGGTTCGGATGGGTGCTGATGGGAGTCTCCGAAGGCTCTGAGGGTGGGACTGGGCCGCGGTTCGCCGGGCCCCTGGCCTGTGTCCGCGTTGTGGCTTCCGTACTGCGTCAGCGGACGTTCGGCGATCGTGACGGGCGTCTCCAAGGTGCGGGTCGCCGCCCGTGGTACCGGGCGGATACCGGCCTTTTGGTGCAAGGGTAACCAACGCGCGGGCGAGAGCAGGACGAAGCACTCCCGGCGACAGGCATAATAAAAGGCGGAGAGGTCACGGATGTGAACCCGTCCCGGCGCTTTCCCGCCAGACGTATCCCATCGGTCGGCCCTACGCGCTCTTTGACCTGCGTTAGGGTGGACAGGTAGGATATTTCGTCGTTGTGCGTTGAGTTGCCGTGGGCCCCAAACTCCCGAAGCTGGGTGCCGATCCACGCACCATCGTCTGCGCACTCACGACCGGGTCGTCCTGATTGGACATGGGACATCCGGCCACGTAACAGCCCCGCACCCGCGGCGGCTGTTCGGCCCCGCACCCGTAGGGGTGTTCCGTAATACGAGTCCACCATCCCGTTCGGGATGGGGCAGCCGACTGGAAGAGCGAAGGCGAACGATCGTGCGCACATACAGCCCCAAACCAAACGATGTCCAGCGTCAGTGGCACGTTGTCGACGCTACCGATCTCGTGCTCGGGCGTATGGCGAGCCAGGTCGCCACGCTGCTTCGGGGCAAGCACAAGCCCTACTACGCGCCCCACATCGACACCGGCGACTTCGTCATCGTCGTGAACGCCGAGAAGGTCGCGCTGACCGGTAAGAAGCTGGACCAGAAGCGTGCCTACCGGCACTCCGGTTACCCCGGCGGTCTGCGTTCGATCGCGTACGCCGACCTGCTGGAGAAGAACCCCGAGCGGGCCATCGAGAAGGCCGTCAAGGGCATGCTCCCCAAGGGCTCCCTCGGCCGTCAGATGGGCAAGAAGCTCAAGGTGTACGCCGGTGCGGAGCACCCGCACCAGGCCCAGCAGCCGGTTCCGTTCGAAATGAAGAAGATCGAGCAGCCCGCCTAGGCGTTCGCAGACTTTCACAGGAAGCACGAGGATAACCGTGGCCGAGCCCACCGGCATCGAAGCCGTCGAGCAGGAAATCGCCGAGAACCCGGAGGAGTTCCCCTCCGAGTACACGAGCGAGTCGGACGAGACGACCGCCGCCTACGTTCCCACCGCCTCCGGCCCCAGCGCCGGTACCGGTCGTCGTAAGCAGGCCGTCGCCCGCGTCCGCATCGCCCCCGGTACGGGCGAGTGGAAGATCAACGGCAAGCCGCTTGACGTCTACTTCCCGGACAAGGTTCACCAGCAGACCGTCAAGGACCCCTTCGTCTCCCTCGGATTCGACGGCGCCTACGACGTCTCCGCCCGTCTGGACGGCGGCGGCACCAGCGGCCAGGCCGGAGCCCTGCGTCACGGCATCGCCCGTGCCCTGGCCTCCCTGGACGCCGAGAACAACCGCCCCACCCTGAAGAAGGCCGGCTTCCTCACCCGTGACGACCGCGAGGTCGAGCGGAAGAAGGCCGGTCTCAAGAAGGCGCGCAAGGCTCCGCAGTTCTCCAAGCGCTAATGCTCATGCGCCGGCTTCCGCTCGGCTGAGCTTTCGCCCGTACGCCGTTCCCTCTGTCGGGAACGGCGTGCGGGCTCGCTGTTTTTTCGGTGGCTTTCTCCGCCACGCTGAACTTCACCGGTGCCGGCTCTCTCCGGCACCGCTTTCGAAAGGGGCTGTCGCCTGTGGCTCGGCTGTTCGGAACCGACGGCGTACGCGGTCTCGCGGGACGCGACCTGACCGCTTCTCTCACCCTGGAACTGTCCATCGCCGCGGCGCGGGTGCTGACGCGCGCCGCCGACGGGGGGCGGCGTCCGCTCGCGGTGGTCGGCCGCGATCCCCGGGCGTCCGGAGAGTTCCTGGAGGCCGCGGTCGTCGCGGGTCTGGCCAGCACCGGCGTGGACGTCGTCAGGGTCGGCGTGCTGCCGACCCCGGCCGTCGCCTACCTCACCGGGACCCTGGGCGCCGACTTCGGCGTCATGCTCTCGGCGAGCCACAACCCGGCTCCGGACAACGGCATCAAGTTCTTCGCGCGGGGCGGCCAGAAGCTGGAGGACGCCCTGGAGGAGGAGATCGAGGGCATGCTCGGCGTGCCGTCGACCCCCGCCGTGGGCGACGCGGTCGGCCGGGTCACCGAGTCCCACGACGGAGCCGAGCTGTACACCCGGCACGTGCTGGACTCGCTCCCGCACCGCCTGGACGGGCTCAAGGTCGTCATGGACTGCGCCCACGGCGCCGCCAGCACGGTCGCGCCCGAGGCGCTGCGCCGGGCGGGCGCCGAGGTCATCGCGATCGGCGACCGGCCGGACGGCCACAACATCAACCAGGGCTGCGGTTCCACCAGCCTCGGCGCGCTCCAGGAGGCGGTGCGGCTGCACGGCGCGGACGCCGGTATCGCCAACGACGGCGACGCCGACCGCTGCCTGGCGGTGGACTCCGAGGGCAACGTGGTGGACGGGGACCAGATCCTCGCGATCCTGGCCACGGAGGCCAAGGAGGCCGGGCGCCTGGCGAAGGACACCCTCGTGGTGACGGTCATGTCCAACCTCGGTCTGAAGCTGGCGATGGCGCGTGAGGGCGTCACCGTGGTGGAGACGGCGGTGGGCGACCGCTACGTGCTGGAGGAGATGAAGCGCGCCGGGTTCGGGCTGGGCGGCGAGCAGTCCGGCCACGTGATCCTGCTGGACCACGCCACCACCGGCGACGGCCTGTTGACGGGGCTGCACCTGCTGGCCGCGATGGCACACCGGGGCCAGGGCCTGGCCGAGCTGGCCAAGGTGATGACCCGCCTCCCGCAGGTGCTCATCAACGTCGCGGACGTGGACCGGTCGCGGGCGGCGGAGTCCGAGGAGCTGGCCGCCGCCGTCAGCGCGGCCGAGGCCGAGCTGGGCGAGACCGGCCGGGTGCTGATCCGGCCCAGCGGGACCGAGCCGAAGGTCCGCGTGATGGTGGAGGCCCCCGAGCAGGAGCAGGCCACGGCGGTGGCCGAGCGCCTCGCCGCCGTGGTGCGCTCCGCCCTCGGCTAGGGAGACGTTTCGACGAGCGCGCGCATCCGGGCACACCGTGGCCCGGGTGCGCGTTTCGTGTGTGTGCGGTGTGGTGGGGCGGGCCGCTCCCTAGGGTCGGACGACCGGGGCCCCGCGGCCCTCGGACGACGGAGTGGAGCGGGCATGGCGGCGGCGGACGGGCGGCACGGGCACCCCCTGACCATCGGTGTGGACATCGGCGGGACCAAGGTCGCCGCCGGGGTGGTCACACCGGGCGGGAGGGTGCTGGCGCGGCTGCGGACACAGACTCCCGACCGGAGCAGGAACGCGTCGGTGGTGGAGGACACGATCGTGGCGGTCGTGTCCGAGCTGCGGCGCGAGTACCGGGTGCGGGCCGTGGGCGTGGGCGCGGCCGGGTTCGTGGACGAGCGCCGCTCCCGGGTGTTGTTCGCCCCGCACCTGTCGTGGCGTGAGGAGCCGCTCCGGGACGCGCTGTCGGTGCGCCTGGGGCTGCCGGTGGTGGTGGAGAACGACGCGAACGCCTCGGCCTGGGCGGAGGTGCGCGCGGGGGCCGCGCGCGGCGTGGACGACGTCGTGGTGGTGAACCTGGGGACGGGGATCGGGGGCGCGGTCGTCCTGGGCGGGGAGTTGCGGCGCGGCCGCTACGGGATCGCGGGCGAGTTCGGTCACATGACGGTGGTGCCGGGCGGGCACCGTTGCGAGTGCGGGAACCGGGGCTGCTGGGAGCAGTACGCCAGCGGTAACGCGCTCACCCGGGAGGCGCGGGAGCTGGTCGCGGCCGGGTCTCCGGTGGCCGAGGCACTGCGACAGGCGGTGGGCGGGGACCCGGCGCTGATCACCGGTCCGCTGGTGAGCGAGTTGGCTCTCAAGGGGGACCGTGCCTGCAGGGAGCTCCTGGAGGAGGCGGGCGGTTGGCTCGGGGTGGGGTTGGCCAACCTGGCGGCCGCCTTCGACCCGGAGCTGTTCGTGATCGGCGGTGGCGTGTCCGAGGTGGGCGAGCTGTTGCTCGGCCCGGCCCGGAGCGCGTTCGCCAGGGGGTTGACCGGCCGGGGCTACCGGCCGGAGGCCCGTGTGGTGGCCGCCGCCCTGGGCAACCAGGCGGGGCTGGTGGGCGCCGCCGACCTCGCGCGGGAGGCCCTGCCGAGGGGGAGGAGACGGCGCAGGCAGCCGCGTCTGGGCAGGGCCCGGTGGTGAGTCAGTGCCGGGGTGTGAGCGCCCGCACGTCGACGTCGATGGGGAAGGGCACGTCCAGCGTGAGCCGCTCCCGGGCGATGGTGGTCGGAACGTAGCGGGGGTCGCGGCCCCCGTCGAGCTCGTACACGTGGATCGCGGGTTCCGTCTCCTCTGGTTCGATCCGCCAGAAGTGCGGGATTCCGGCTGCCGCGTACTTCATCGGTTTGGTGGTGCGGTCCCGCTCCCGCGACTCCGGGGAGACGATCTCGATCGCGATGAGCACGTCCTCGGGCGGGACGTGGGTGGCCTGGTACCAGTCGAGGTGGTCGTCCTTCCCCTCCTCGAACTCGTGGACGAGGAGGTCGGGCTCTGGGCGCTGGTACCTGCCCAGCTTCATCGTCATCCGCGCGATGACGTCGACGTTCTTCGGCGCCGCCTCCTCCAGAGCGTTGGCCAGGTGGCGCATGACGTGCGAGTGAAAGCGGGTCTGGGGGGACAGCAAGACGAGCGCTCCGTCGATGAGTTCCATCCGGGGTGCTCCCGGGGGAAGTCGGTCCATGTCATCAGCGGTCCAGCCCCCGGGCGGGGTGAGGAACCAGTCGGGGAGCGGCTCGGCCATCGCGTCCTCCTGGGTCGATTCCCGGGGCCACCCTGGTGTCGCTGTTCTTCGCATGACAGGAAGGTAGCGCTAAGTGACGACAGAAGAGCGTGCCTTCCTCATACCCGCTCCACTGGGGTTCCAAGGGCACTGGTCAGAGGCGTTACCCATGATTAACCGAACCCGGTTCTAGTGCGCGGGTCACATTCTCTGTAGAGTGCGGCCATGGATCTCAACGGAATCTCCGCCCTCGTCTCGGGCGGCGCGAGTGGCCTCGGTGAGGCCACCGCCAGGGAACTCGCCTCCGCCGGTGCCACCGTCGTCGTCGCCGACCTCAACGCCGAGCGCGGCGAGGCGGTCGCCAAGGAGATCGGTGGCGTCTTCGTCTCCACCGACGTCTCCCAGGAGGACCAGGTCAAGGCCGCCGTTCAGGCCGCCGTCGACACCGGCAAGCCCTTCCGCGTCGCGGTCTCCTGCGCCGGGATCGGCTGGGCGACCCGCACGGTGGACCGGAACGGCAACCCCCACGACCTGGACAGCTACCAGAAGGTCATCCAGGTCAACCTCATCGGCACCTTCAACGTGCTGCGTCTGTCGGCGGCCGAGATCGCCAAGACCGAACCGGTCAACGAGGACGGCGAGCGCGGCTCCATCCTCAACACCGCCTCCCTCGCGGGCATCGAAGGTCAGATCGGTCAGATCGCCTACTCCTCCTCCAAGGGCGGCGTGATCGGCATGACCCTCCCGGCGGCGCGCGACCTCGCGGCCATCGGCGTCACCGTGAACACCATCGCCCCCGGCATCCTGGAGACCCCCATCTACGGCGACGGCCCGGGGTCGGAGGAGTTCAAGCAGCGCCTCGCCGCCCCGGTCCCCTTCCCCAAGCGCCTGGGCACCGCCGCCGAGTTCGGCAAGCTGGCCCGGACCCTGCTGGAGGTCAGCTACGTCAACGGCGAGGTCGTCCGGATCGACGGCGGCCTCCGCATGCCCCCGAAGTAGGAGGACACCGTGTCCGACGAGGTTCTCTACACGGCTGAGGACGGCGTCGCCGTCATCACCATCAACCGTCCCAAGGCGAAGAACGCCGTGAACGCGGCGGTCGCGACGCTCATCGCCCAGGCCCTGGACGACGTGGACGCCCGCAAGGACGTGCACGTCGCCATCATCACCGGCGCGGGCGGGACCTTCTGCGCCGGGATGGACCTCAAGGCCTTCATGAAGGGCGAGGTCCCGGTGGTCGAGGGGCGCGGGTTCGGCGGTTTCGCCGAGCGCGGCCCGAAGAAGCCCCTGATCGCGGCGGTCGAGGGGTACGCCCTCGCGGGCGGGTTCGAGGCGGTGCTCGCCTGCGACCTGGTCGTGGCGGCCGACGACGCGCGGTTCGGCATCCCCGAGGTGAAGCGCGGCCTGGTGGCGGGGGCCGGGGGTCTGCTGCGCCTCCATCACCGCATCCCGCGCAACATCGCGATGGAGTTCGCCCTGACCGGCGACTTCGTCGGGGCGCGGCGCCTGGCCGAGCTGGGCCTGGTCAACCAGCTCACCGAGAGCGGCGGCGCCCTGGACGGGGCGCGGGCCCTGGCCGCCCGCATCACGCCCAACGGTCCGCTGGCGCTGAAGGTCTCCAAGGAGATCATCCAGGCCTCGGACGACTGGTCCGGCGACCAGATGTGGGAGCGGCAGAACGAGCTGGCGGGTCCGGTGTTCGTCAGCCAGGACGCCATGGAGGGGGCGATCGCCTTCGCCGAGAAGCGCGCTCCGGTCTGGAAGGGCGAGTAGCGCCCACCCGGCCCCGACGGCGGCCGTCCCAGCCGGGGCGGCCGCCGTCGGCGTCGCCCGGCGGTGAACCCACCACGTGTTCCCGAGTGGTCACTCTCCGTGTGTAGCCTGGTGTTCCCTTCCGAGCGCCAAGGAGACGGCCGCGTGACCCTCATTCCCACTCGGAGCCGCCCCGCCACCCGGGTCGGGGCGCCCACGATCCTGGCGGTGGCCGACTCCTCGGAGCGGGTCGGCCTCACCGTCGCCATGCTCGACCGGCTCTCCGGGGCCGGTACCACCGTCGGACTCGCCGTCGCCCGCACCGACCGGACCCCCTCCCCGGCGCGCATCCGCGACGAGACCGAGGGCAGCCGCCAGGCGGGCCTGCGGGTGCCGGTGCTCACCGCGCGGCAAGTCCGTGCCCTGGTCCGGCGCCACCGCCCCGACGTCGTGCTGCTCAACTGTTCCGGGCCGCTGGTGGAGACGCTCTCCTGCTCCCTGAGGTCCGTCGTGCGCCGGTACCGCCCGGTGGTGGTCTCCGCGCTCCCCGGCCTGTCCCTGCCCGCCTCGGAGGGGGAGTGGCTGCACCGCTCCCGGGTCGACCTGCTCGTGGCGCACAGTCGGCGCGAGGTCGCCGCCTACACCGACCTGGGCGAGCGGCTGGGCGTGCGGGGCGAGGTGGGGCTGGGCAGTCTTCCGCTGGGCCGTCCGGACGCGGACCGGGCCGCGCGGCGCGACCGTGTCGTGTACGCGGCCCACCCGGGGGCGCCGGACACCGAGCGGGGGCGCCGCGACGTGCTGCTGGCCCTGACCGAGCTTGCCGAGGACCGCCCCGACCTGGAGGTCGTGGTCCATCTGGGCCGCGAACCGGGCGACCGCCTCCCGTTCGTGGAGACCTGGCGGTCGCTGGTCCGGGCCGAACTCGTGGAGGACCACGTCCTGGTGTTCCGCTCCGGCCGTCTGTCCGACCAGCTGGACCGGGCGCGCGGCCTGGCCGCGGTCGGGTCCACGGCGGTGATGGAGGCCCTCGCGCACCGGGTGCCCACCCTCGTCCTCACCGACTTCGGGGTGGGCCCGGGCCAGGGCAACACGGTCTTCGAGGACAGCGGTCTGCTCGGCACCCTGGCCGACGTGAGGGCCACCCGCTTCCGGCGGCCCGGCCGGGAGTGGGGCGAGCAGAACCACTTCCACCCGCCCGAACTCGACGACTGGGTGGACCGCCTGCGCGGCCTCCACCTGCGCCGCCTGCGGGGCGAGCTCGGCTGACGGCTTCGGTTCGGGCGCTCAGGAACTCCCGTCGTGCTCCCGCGCCGCCTCCGCGGCCTCCTCCGGGGACAGGGCGGCCTCGGCCAGCGTGAGCTCCGCCTCGGGCGCCCGGCCCGCCGCCTCCAGAAGGTACGGCTCCATGACCGCGGCCAGCGACTGCGAGAACGAGTACGAGAAGTGGTTGGTGTCGTAGTACACCAGCTGGTTCCCGATCACCCCGTGGCAGACGTCGTCCTGGCACAGGTAGCCCGTCATGTCCAGGAACCGGGTGTTGGCCGGGACGTCGTCCAGCTCCAGGTAGGGGGCCCGTTCGGCCATCGAGTGCGACGCGGGTTCGGAGCACTCCGAGCGGTGGTTGCGGTCGGTGCAGTCGGGGACGCGGAAGGAGAACCGGGGTGTGTCGCGCACCGCGACGACGTCGATCCCCCGTGCGTCCAGCTGGCGCCAGCGCTCCACGAACCCCTCGGGGACGTGCTCCTCGGGGCCGCTGCGCACGCTGGTGAGCGAGGCCAGGGTGAAGACGGTGTCCGGCTCCAGCTCGTCCAGGGCGGCCATGACGCCGTCGTTCCACTGGGCGCACTCGGTGAAGACCTCGCCCCGGTACCGCTGTTCTCCGGAACTGAACTGGCAGGCGTTCTTGGTCATCGTGACCAGCCGCCACCCGTGCTGGTCGGCGAGGGTCTCCAGCGCCTGGAACCAGTGCCGCACGTGGGAGCTGCCGACGAGGGCGATCGTGTAGTCGGAGCGCGGGTCGCCGAACTCGCAGGTGACCACCTCGGTCTGGTCGATCAGGGCGTTGCACGCGCGGGTCTGGTCGATGGTGTCGCGGGCGACCGTGGTCGTGTCCGGGTAGACGGGCAGGGCGGGCAGGTTCCTGGCCAGGTCCTGGTCGAGGTGGACCGCCGCCCCCGGATAGGCGAGCGGGTTCGAGCTGAGTTCCGTACGCAGCTGCCGGTCGCGTTCGATCGACTGCGCCCACAGGGAGCCCGCGACCAGTACCGGGACCACGAAGAGCACCCCGGCGGCCAGGGACCACGCCGGGGTGCGCAGCCGTCGTGTCGCCCGGCTGACGCCGCCGTCCACCATCCAGCTGGTGGCCAGGGCCGCCGCGAAGGACACGCCCAGGACCAGCAGGCCTCCGCCGGGGGTGGGGCGCTCCAGGCCGGTCAGCTCCAGGTGCAGGACCAGCACCGGCCAGTGCCACAGGAACAGGGTGTAGGCGTGGCCGCCCAGCCAGGTCAGCGGGCGCGCGCCCAACAGGCGGTTGGCGGACAGCCTGCCGTTGGCGGCCGTGCCCGCGCCCGCCAGGATGATCAGCAGCGCGGCCAGGGTGGGCCACAGGGAGGCGTACCCCGGGTAGGGCAGGGCGTCGCCGATCACGAGACCGCACAGCACCAGCGCGGCCAGGCCGGCCCACCCCGCGACGGTACGCGCCCAACCCGGCAGGTCCACCCGGTGGACGAACAGGGCGAGGACGCCGCCCAGGGCCAGCTCCCACAGGCGGGCCCCGGTGTCGAAGTAGGCCCACACCGGCGCGGTCGCGGTGATCCACAGCGAGTAGCCGAACGAGACGGCGAACACCGCGCCCACGGCCACCGCCGCGCCCCGGCGCGCCGACCGGCCCAGCCGGACGGCGAGCAGCGCGGCCCCGCAGACCAGGAGCGGCCACAGCAGGTAGAACTGCCCCTGCACCGCCAGGGACCAGAAGTGTTGGACGGGGCTGGCCGCGGAGTTCTCCGCCATGTAGTCGACGGAGCCCAGCGCCAGGTGCCAGTTCCCGTAGTAGAGCGCCGCGGCCCACACGTCGTCGATGACGGTGGTCCACTGGGAGCGGGGGAAGTACGCGTACGCCATCAGCAGGACGGCGCCGAGCACCACCGCCCCGGCGGGGAAGAGCCGCTTCACCAGCTTGGTCCAGAAGGCGGCGAGGTCGACGCGGCCGTCGCGCTCCATCGCCCTGACCAGGGACCCCGTGATGAGGAATCCGGTGAGGAGCAGGAAGACGTCGACACCGCCGGAGACCGTGCCGAACCAGATGTGGTAGACGGCGATCAGCAGGGCGGCGACGGCGCGCAGCCCTTCGATGTCGGGGCGGCGACGGCTCCCCGTGGCGGTCACGCGGGTCGTGACGGCGTCGGGGGCGCGATTCAGGGCGGGAACGGACACGGGTCTGCCTCGGGCTCGAAGGAGGGCAGGGGTCAGCCGGGCCGTCGGAGTGACGGCCTGTGTACCAGGAGTGTGGTGGGGCTGAGGGAGAGGCCCTGCCGGTCCAGTATCAGCAGCATCGGGGTGTGTCCCGTGTGAGGGACGTGTGCTGTTGTCGAGTCGAGATGAAATCTGTGTGAATGCGTATCCCTGAGCAGGGACGACATGTGTGGGTGGTCACACGGAAGGGGGCCCGCGCGGTGTGCGCGGGCCCCCTTCCGAGTCGTCGGTCGTCCCCGGTCAGTCGCCCACGGGCACCGGCGTGCCGGTCTGGCCCCGGAAGGGGTCGGCCGGGACCGGCTCCGCGAAGACGCCGATGGGGAAGTCCCGCAGCGCCCTTTCGTAGAGGTCGTTCACGGCCGCGTTGAACCGGGTCAGCGAGTCCGGGTGGTCCGGACCCAGCAGGTACCGCTTGAGCACCGCCCGGCGGTCGGCCAGCTCGTCGCCGACCGGCTCGCGGGCCGCCGCCAGGACGGTCTCCAGCCCGGCCAGCCCGGGACGCAGCACGTAGCCCGCGCCCGCGGACGGGAACTGGCGGCGGAACTCCTCGTCGTCGGTGCCCTGCATGTCCACGATCGCGTACGGCTTCCCGCTGGCCACGAAGTCGGCGACCACGCTGGAGATGTCGCTGACCATCACGTCGGACTCGTTGAAGCACGAGAACAGCGACGGCACCGTCCCCGTGACGACGTGGTGGCGCAGCGGACCGGACGAGGCCCAGTACAGGGAGTGCCAGCGGTCGAGGAGCTCTCGGTAGCCGACCAGGTCGTCGGCGGTCAGGTGCTGCTCGGCGGCGCTCTCACGGAAGGCGTCGACGCGCTCCCCGAGTGCGGCGAGCTCCCGCTCGGCCTCCGGTGAGACCGGGTCCAGGCGGCCGTTGGCCTCCTCGATCAGTTCGATGATCCTGCGGTGCGCGGCCCCGGCCGACGGCGCCCGCCGCCCCAGCAGCGGGTGCGGCTTGTAGATCACCCGGACCGGCTCGGCCCCCCGGACCAGGCGCTCGACCAGTTCGAGCCCGGCGGTGTCGGCCGAGGTGAGGTAGTTGTTGTCGTCCACGCCCTCCCAGGTGGGCGCGTAGAGGACGGTGGGTACCGCGCGCCGCTCGGGCGGCCGGTGCCCCTGGACGGCCACCAGCTGGGGGCGGCCCACCTCGACCACGTCACGGTCGTCGATGGCGTGCCGGACCCGCTCGTAGCGGTCGCGTCCGCCGCGGCCGGCCACCCAGATCTCGTCGAAGATGCGGCTCACGCGGTTGCTGCTGGGCAGCTTGTCGCTGTCGCCGTGCCCGACGAACACGTGCTTGATCTCGGCGCGCTGGATCAGGTGGATGTTCTTGCCGGTGTTGCCCGGGTAGAGCGCCACCCGGACCGCGGACAGGTCCAGGGCGGCCAGGTCGTCGGCGCGTGGCACGCACACCACCGGCAGCGACGTCGGCTCCAGGTGCGGCATGTTCCCGCGTTCGCGGAAGATCACCAGGGCGCGCCGGTCGGCCTTCTCCAGGGCGTCCAGCCACATGTTCGCCTGGTAGACGGCGTTCTGCTCGCCCACGCCGAAGGTGAAGTACAGGACCACCTCGGGCCGGGCCTCGCGCAGCGCGCGGTTGACCCCCTCGATGACCTCCTCGTCGGAGGGCGCCCGCAGGTGGGCCAGGAACACCGGGGCCGCGAACAGGACGGCGCCCAGGGCGAGCAGCACCGTGAGCGAGGCTCCCGCCGCCGCCAGCGCGGCGGGGCCGCCCGCCAGGTGGCCGACCGCGCCCAGGACGAGCGGGAGGTCGGCCAGCAGGACGCGGCTCATCGGCAGGGAGCGCAGCGGCGCGGGGATCTCCGGCATGGAGATCCCGGGCAGGACCAGGTTGCGGGTCTTGACCGGCGTCCGCGCCCGGCGGAACACCTGGTGGCGGACGAGGTCGTACACCAGGGTGAGCACGAAGAACGCGGCCACGCCGCCCGCCGTCCACCAGTAGGCCGGGGTGCCCACCGCGTCCATGGAGACGTACAGCGCGAGTACCAGCGCCTGGCGGGCCAGCGTGCGCACGGTCAGCCCGACCCGGATGCGGCTGAGGACCTTGTTGAGCACGGTGACGCGCTGGGACACCAGCCACTCGGTGGCGTACAGGACCAGCGCCAGCAGGCCGAAGACCCACACCTGGGCCATGGCGACCTCGACCGCCTGGAGCAGGAAGGTCAGGCCCATGATCCCGAGGACGGCCAGCGCGGTGCGGTCCAGGCCGATCCGCGAGAGGTAGTTCTTCACTTGGCCCCTTCCCGTTCCTTCTCCTGGGCGCGTGCGCCGGCCGGGGACAGGGCGGGGCTCTCGCGGCGCACGTCGACGACGTGGCCGGTGAGGTCGGAGAGCAGCACGTCCACGGAGGTGCGGGCGACCTGGTCGGAGCTGAGCAGGCTCCCGGCGGGCTCCTCGCCGAACGCCTTCGTGCGCATGGGGGTCTGGGTCCGCTCGGGGTTGATGCAGTTGATCCGCACCCCGTCCGCCGACCACTCGTCGGCCAGCGCCTGGGTGAGGTTGACGGTGGCGGCCTTGGTGGAGGAGTACAGGCTGTACTCGGCGCGTCCGCGCGTGTACGAGCTGGACGTGTACAGCAGCAGCTGGCCGCCGGTCTGTCTGAGGTACGGGAACGCGGCGCGGGCGATGTTCACCGGCGCGAGGTAGTTGACCCGCAGGGTGTCCTCCACCTCGGCGGGGTCCGTCTGGTCCAGCCGTCCGATGCGCAGGACCCCGGCGGTGTTCACCACGTAGTCGACGCGTCCGGTCGCGGAGTGCGCCTGCTCCAGGGCGCCCGCCACGTCGTCCGGGTTGGCGACGTTGGTGCGGGTGGCGCTGCGGGAGTAGCGGAAGACCCGCGCCCCGTGCAGCTCGGCCAGGTCGGCGACCCCGGCGCCGATCCCGTAGCTGCCGCCGAAGACCACCACGGTCTTGCCGGCGAGCTCGCGGGCGTAGTCGTCCTCGGAGAACTCGGGGGTCGACGAGGTGGCCAGCTGGAAGAGCTTGTCCGCGATGAAGATGTCCACCGGCTGGGTGACCTTCATGTTCTGCTCCTCGCCCGCGACCACGTGGATCGGCACGCCGGGGGAGTAGCGCAGGACGACGGAGCAGTCGTCGGTGGCCTCGAAGTCGGGGTCCTCCCACGCGCGCGTGTAGGCGTCGCGGATGGTCGCGAGGCGGAAGGCCTGCGGTGTCTGCCCCCGGCGCAGCCGCGACCGGGTCGGGACGTCGGTGATGAGCTCGTCGTCGACCTCGATGATCGTGTCCGAGGACGGAATGGCCACGTCCACGGCCTCGAAGGTGTCGAGCGCGGTGACGCAGTCGTCGATCACGCGCTGGGAGAGCATCGGCCGGACCGCGTCGTGGAAGAGGACGTTGGTGGTCTCCGCGGGCAGGTGCGCCAGCGCGTCCAGGGCCAGCTGGGTGGTGGCGTTGCGGGAGGTGCCGCCGGGGATCACCTGCGTGACCTTGGCCAGCCCGGCCCGGTCGACGATGTTCTGCGCGTCGGCGACGAACCCGGGGTTCATCATCACGATGACCTCGTCGACGCCCTGCGCCTGCTCGAAGACCGTGAGCGTGTGCTCCAGGATCGTCTTCCCGGCGATCTTGAGCAGCTGTTTGGGCGTGGCGAGGCCGATGCGCTGGCCGCTGCCTCCGGCCAGGACCACGGCCACGGTACGGGTGGCCGGCGCGGGCTTGGGGCGCGAGGCGGTGATATCAGGCAAGTTCGTCTCCCGTGGAACTCGTGGGAACTCGGTGCCCGACCTTGGGGGAACAACGTGCACGGTGGCGGCACGTCAGGCCGAGACGCGGTTAACCGTGACACCCGAGAGGGGTGGGGTTGCGCGGATGGTGTACTGACGTTGTTCTGGTGTTCACGCCTGGTTCGCGTGGGAACACCACATTGATGACGGCATGGGGCACGAACTGGTTTACGCGCCGGTAGGGCGGATGTCCACGGTGACGCGGCGAAGCGTGCGTGCCTGAGCGGCTCTGTGGCCGCCGACCCCTTGCGTCCGCTGCACGGAGGATGTGCGCGATTTTCGACGTTACCCCCCTCTGACCACGGAAAACAACGAAACATGCCGTGCTCTTGGGCACGGTCGCACCCTGGGGCGGGTGCCGGCCGGGGCGGTTGCGCGCGTGT
This sequence comes from Nocardiopsis sp. NPDC006938, assembly GCF_042869555.1. Taxonomy (NCBI): domain Bacteria; kingdom Bacillati; phylum Actinomycetota; class Actinomycetes; order Streptosporangiales; family Nocardiopsidaceae; genus Nocardiopsis; species Nocardiopsis sp. NPDC006938. Next base: position 218,671 of record NZ_JBIAGA010000006.1, read on the forward strand.
CGTCCGATGAGGGGCGGTATGCCGGATGTGGCCACCAGCGGCGGTGTGGGCAACCACTCCGGCCCTTGGCGCGTCCTGGAGGCGTCGACGGGGGCACCGCCGCTCCGGTTCCGCCCGTCCCTCCTGACCCCCATCAGCAAGGGAATCCGCATGTCCGCGTCCCCCACCCCTTCCGGCTCCTCCGTCCCGTAGTCCGACCGTCCCCTGTGGTCGGGCCAGGGCGGCACGCCCGCGCCATCCGTCGTCCCACTCCAGGTCGTGGTCTGGGCGGCGGCCGCGCTGTGCGCCGTCACCGCGGTCTTCGCCCTGGTGGCCTACGGCGACACGAACACCTCCGGCTACGGGAGCCGGGGCCTGGAGGCCCTGGTGCGGCAGGCCGCCCTGCGCGACGGCCTCGCCTGGGCGGTGGTGTTCGGCGCCGCCTACACCAGCGTGGGCGTCCGTCTCGCCGGGGTGAGGGCGCCGGGTGTCCGCAAGGGCGAACCGCGCGCCCTGTACTGGACCGCCGTCGCGGTGGCGTGCGCCCACCTGTTCGCCGCCGCCGTGGTGTTCCAGAACACCTGGGGCAACTGGATGGACGTCGTGCTGCTCTTGGCGCCCCTCGCGGTCCTGGGCGCCCTGAGCACGGTCGCGGCCCGTTCGGCCCTGCTCGACCGGTGACCTCCGCCGGCCGGTGACCCGGAGAGCACGAGGGGCGCCGCGCGGGGGACCGACCCCGCGCGGCGCCCCTCGGCGCCCGTCCGGTTCAGGCGGCGGGAGCGGTCGTCGCCTCCGAGGAGGTCGGGTCGCCTTCGCGCAGACGCCGGTCCGGGAGGAGGGTGCCGAGCGCCCAGTGCAGCAGCAGTGCGGTGACCAGGGCCACCACCCAGCCGTAGTCGGCGAGCGGGGCCAGGAACGCGATGAAGGGGCCCTCCGACCCCACCGGCAGGTCGGCGCCGCCCACGGCCAGCAGGGCGCCCGCGCCGAAGGCGACCAGGGCCCGCCAGTTCCAGCCGTTCGCGTACCAGTACACCGAACCGCGCGTGTAGAGCGCGGGCAGGTCGACACGGGTGCGGCGCAGCAGCCAGTAGTCGGCGAGCAGGATGCCCGCCACGGCGCCGAGCAGGCTGCCCACCGTGCCCAGCCACGCGAAGATGTAGACGTTCTCGTCCTCCATGAGCTTCCAGGGGAAGATCATGACCCCGAGGAACGACGTGGTGATGGCGCCGACACGGAAGCTGAACCAGTTCGGCTTGAGGTTGGCGAGGTCGTAGGCCGGGCCCACCAGGTTCGCGGCGATGTTGGTGGACACCGTCGCCAGCAGCACCACGAAGATCGCGAAGAGCAGGCCGATCCCGCTGCCCATCCGGTTCACGACGTCGATCGGGTTCCACAGCGCCTCGCCGTACACGACGGAGGTTCCGGCGGTGACCATCACGGCGATGAGGGAGAACAGCGTCATCGTGGTGGGCAGGCCCAGCGACTGGCCGACGACCTGCGAGCGCTGCGAGGAGGCGAAGCGCGTGAAGTCGCTGATGTTGAGGGTGAGCGTCGCCCAGTAGCCGATCACGCCCATCAGCGACGGGAAGAACAGCACCCAGAACGCCGGGCCCCAGCCGAGGCTGTTCTCGGTGCTGAGCATCGGGCCGAACCCGCCCGCCTCGACGGCCATCCACACCAGCAGCGCGACGCCACCGACCGCCATGAGCGGCGCGGCCCACACCTGGAGCTTGCGCACGCCCTCCATGCCCCACAGGATGATGGCGACCTGCACCAGCCAGAACAGGCCGAAGGACAGCCACAGCGTCCACGGGTGGTCGCCGAAGGCGGCCGCGTTGGTCCAGGGGTCGCCGAACAGGCGACCGGCCAGGACGTACACGCCCTGCCCGCCGACCCACGTCTGGATGCCGAACCAGCCGCAGGCGACCGCCCCGCGCAGCAGCGCGGGCAGGTTCGCGCCGCGCAGCCCGAAGGAGGAGCGGGCGAACACCGGGAACGGGATGCCGTACCGGGCTCCGGCGTGACCGGTCAGCACCATCGGCAGGAGCACGATCAGGTTGCCCAGGACGATGGTGACCATGGCCTGGCGCCAGTCCATTCCGGCGGCGATCAGCCCGCTGGCCAGCGTCCAGGCGGGGATGCTCACCGACATGCTCACCCACAGCGCGGTGAAGCTCCCGGTGCCCCAGGTCCGTTTGGACATGGGGACGGGCTGGAGGTCGTCGTTGACGTAGGGGCTGTCGGGGAGGGTGGTCCCCTCGGGCATCGACACGCGCCCGTCGGGGTGCACGACCTGGGAGGTCGACTCTGGTGTGGAGGGGGCTTCGGACACGGGACACCTGTGTTTCGGTGGTGCTGACGGAGGGCGGGGCGCGGGCGCCGGGCCCACGCGCGCGGCCCGGGAGGTGATCCCGGGCACGCCCGAAAGATCCTGGTCTGTTGTAGACCGTCGAATATCTTCGCACGTCATCCGTGCCGTGTTGACGTCCACCGGAGGGGCGCGCGGGCCGGTCCCGCCCCGTGGGCCCGGCCCGCGCCTCGGCGGGACGTCGGCGTCAGGTCGCGGGGCTCTCCGACAGCGCCGGGACGACCTCCCGCCCGTAGGCGTCGATCACTCCGTCGACGTCGTCGTGCATGGCGTAGACCGCGAACTGGTCCACCCCGGCCGCACGCAGCCGCTCCAGCTTCTCGACGTGCTCGGCCACCGTCCCGACCAGGCAGAACCGGTCCACGATGGCGTCGGGCACGAAGTCGGTGTCGGGGTTGTCCACGCGGCCGTGGTGGCTGTAGTCGTAGCCCTTCCTGGCCCTGACGTAGTCGGTGAGCTCCTCGGGCACCATGTCCGAGTGCTCCCCGTACCGGGCCACGAGGTCGGCGACGTGGTTGCCCACCATCCCCCCGAACCACCGGCACTGCTCCCGCGCGTGCGCCAGCCCCTCCTCGGAGCCGTCGGTGACGTAGGCGGGCGCGGCCACGCACACCCTCACCTCGTCGGGGGAGCGCCCGGCCGCCACGGCCGCGGACCGCACCGCCCGCACCATCCACTCGGTCAGGTACGGGTCGGCGAGCTGGAGGACGAACCCGTCCGCCTTGCGCCCCACCAGTTCCAGGGCCCGGGGGCCGTACGCGCCCATCCACACCGGCAGGGAACCGTCGCGCACCCACGGGATGCGCAGGGTCGCGCCGTCCACGTCGGCCTCGCGGCCCTCGGCGAGGTCCTTGATCGCCGTCATCGCCTCGGAGAGCCGGGCCAGCGTGGCGGGCCCGCGCCCGGCGACGCGCATCGCCGAGTCCCCACGGCCGATCCCGCAGATCGTCCGGTTCCCGTACATGTCGTTGAGGGTGGCGAACGTCGAGGCGGTCACCTCCCACGAGCGGGTGCTCGGGTTGGTGACCATGGGGCCGACGACCATCCGCTCGGTCCGGTCCAGAATCCGGCTGTGGATGACGAAGGGCTCCTGCCAGAGCACCACCGAGTCGAAGGTCCAGCCGTGCGTGAACCCCCGCCGCTCGGCGCGCACCATGCGCTCGACCAGCAGGTCGGCGGGCGGGTCCGTCTGGAGGACGAGTCCGAAGTCCATGGGTTCCTCCTCAGACCAGGTACTGACAGGTGGACCGGGGCACGTAGGAGCCGTGACCGGCCGCGCCCAGGTAGGTGCCGTCGTCCACGATCACGCGGCCCCGCGAGAGCACGGTGCGGGCCCTGCCCGTCACCCGCTTCCCCTCGTACGCGGAGTAGTCCACGTTCATGTGGTGGGTGGCGGCGGAGAGGGTCTGCTCCGCGTTCGGGTCGTAGACCACCAGGTCCGCGTCGGCGCCCGGGGCCACGGTGCCCTTCTTCGGGTACATCCCGAACATGCGCGCCGGGGTGGCGCAGGCCAGCTCGATCCACCGGCGGCGGCTGATCCGGCCCTCCACCACGGCCTGGTGCAGCAGGTCCATCCGGTGCTCCACGCCCGGCATGCCGTTGGGGATCTTCGAGAAGTCGCCCGTGCCGAGGTCCTTCTGCCCGACGAAGCAGAACGGGCAGTGGTCGGTGGAGACCACGGACAGGTCGTTGGTGCGCAGCGCCCGCCACAGGTGTTCCTGGTGGTCGCGGGGGCGCAGCGGCGTGGAGCACACGTACTTGGCGCCCTCGAACCCGGGTTCGGCGAGGTTGTCGGTGGACAGGAACAGGTACTGCGGGCAGGTCTCGCCGAACACGTTGAGGCCGAGGTCGCGGGCGCGGGCCAGCTCGGCCACGGCCTCGGTGGCGGACACGTGCACGACGTACAGCGGGGCGCCCGCCACGCGGGCGAGCTGCACGGCGCGGTGGGTGGCCTCCGACTCCAGCAGCGCCTTGCGGACCTCCCCGTGGTACCGGGGGTCGGTCCGGCCCTCGGCCAGGGCCTGTTCGACCAGCACGTCGATGGCGATGCCGTTCTCCGCGTGCACCATGGTGAGCGCCCCGTTGGCGGCGCCGCGCTGCATGGCCCGCAGGATCTGCCCGTCGTCGCTGTAGAACACCCCCGGATAGGCCATGAACAGCTTGAACGAGGTGACGCCCTCGTCGACGAGGGCGTCCATCTCCTTGAGCGAGGACTCGTTGACGTCGGACAGGATCGCGTGGAAGGCGTAGTCGATCGCGCAGTTGCCGTCCGCCTTGGCCCTCCAGGCGTCCACCCCGGAACGCACGGACTCGCCCGGCCGCTGGATCGCGAAGTCGACGATGGTGGTGGTGCCGCCCCAGGCCGCGGCCCGGGTGCCGGTCTCGAACGTGTCGGCGGACTGGGTGCCGCCGAACGGCATCTCCATGTGGGTGTGGCCGTCCACACCGCCCGGGACGACGTAGTGGCCCGTGGCGTCGATGGACGCGGCACCGCTCCGGGCCCAGCTCCGGGCCGGGTCGCTGCCGCGCAGGGCGAGGGCCGCCACACGGCCGTCCTCGACGAGGACGTCGGCCTCCAGCTCTTCGGCGGAGGTGACGACCAGGCCGCCGCTGATGAGGGTTCGGGTCATGGCGTCACCCCTCCACCAGCGGACCGTAGGCGTCCGGCCTGCGGTCGCGGTAGAAGGCCCACTGCTGGCGGACCTCGTCGACCAGGTCCAGGTCGAGGTCGCGCACGACCAGTTCCGCGTCGGTGTCGGAGGCGACGTCGCCGACGAACCGTCCGCGCGGGTCCACGAAGTAGCTCGTCCCGTAGAAGTCGTTGTCGCCGTACTCCTCGACCCCGACCCGGTTGATGGCGGCCACGTAGTACGCGTTGGCCACGGCCGCGGCGGGCTGTTCGAGCTTCCACAGGTAGGCGGACAGGCCCCGGCTGGTGGCGGAGGGGTTGTAGACGATCTGGGCCCCGCCCAGGCCGAGGGCCCGCCAGCCCTCGGGGAAGTGCCGGTCGTAGCAGATGTAGACGCCGATCCGGCCGACCGCCGTGTCGAAGACCGGCCAGCCGAGGTTGCCGGGGCGGAAGTAGTACTTCTCCCAGAAGCCCTTGACCTGGGGGATGTGGTGCTTGCGGTACTTGCCCAGGTAGGTGCCGTCGGCGTCGATGACGGCGGCGGTGTTGTAGTAGAACCCGGGGCCCTCGACCTCGAAGACGGGCAGCACCATGACCATGTTCAGTTCCCTGGCCAGGGCGCTGAAACGGGTGACGGTGGGGCCGGGGACGGGTTCGGCCCAGCGGTGGTGTTCGGCCTCCTGCACCTGGCAGAAGTAGGGGGCGTTGAAGACCTCCTGGAAGCCGATGACCCGTGCTCCCTGGGCGGCGGCTTCGCGCGCGTATCTCTCGTGGGCGGCCGTCATGGATTCGGCGTCACCGGTCCACTCGGTCTGGACGAGTGCGGCCCGGACGGTGTGCGGCATGGTTCCCTCGCTCCTCTTCGAGCGCCGCCCCGACAGCTGGCGGCGAAGAACGCCTGGTGCGTCCGCCTCCGACCGCGGCGCGACCGGGTGCCCCCGCTCTTCGGGGAGGGCCGGTCGCGGGCGGGGTCGGTGCGTCGTAGAGGTCGCACCCTAGGTAAGAGGAGATTGGCCGGTCAACGTCCGACATCCCGGCGGACGGGAAAGAAACGGGTGGCCCCGGTGACTGCCGTGGCCAGGGTTCACCCGTGTCCCGTGCCGGGCGGTTCCGGTTCGGCCGAACCGACAGGTTTGGCGGGGAGGGCGGTCGCCGATTTCGTGCCTTCGCACATGCGGCCGAGGGCGGCCGGGCGGGTGCCCGGCCGCCCTCGGCCAGCGGTGTTCCGGTGCGCGAGCGGCCGGGGGAGGCGGGTCAGCCGGTGACGTCCACCTCGACCTCGGAGCCGCCGAAGGTCTCGGCGCTCAGGCCCATGTAGGAGATGTCGGAGGCGTCGTCGACGTCGAAGACGATCGGCACCACGAGGGAGTCGCCGGGGTCGATCGAGACGTTCATCATCTCGCTGGAGAACTCCAGGGTGGCGGCGTAGTCCTCGCCGATGGCCGTGCCGTCGTAGGTGTAGAGGTTCTGCTCGTCGCGCCAGAACGTGATCGGGTCGCTCCCGGCCGGGGCGACCTCCACCCACACCACGACGTACTCGCCGTACGGGGTGAACGAGCCGACCTCGGTGACGCCGGTCTCGACCTCGGTGACGGTGAAGAGCATGCCGTTGTGCTCCACCTCCTCACCCATGCCCGGCAGGTCCGGGTTGGAGCGCTCGGCGTTGCCGAGCCCGGTGCTGGTGTCGCCGCCGGTCGACCCTCCGGAGCCGTCGGTACCGTCCGTGCCCTCGGTCTCCTCGGTGCCGCCGGTCGTTCCGCCGCCGCCGTCACCGCCGCCCTCGTTGTCGGCGAAGAAGAAGACGAGCAGCACGACCAGGGCCACGCCGATGACGAAGAGGCCGCCGCAGCCCAGGCTGATCCACAGCCAGGGGCCGCTGCCCTTGGAGGGGGGCGGGGTGGGCGGGCCGTACTGGCCGCCGTAGGGGTCGCCGCCGAACTCCGGGCCGGGGCCCGGGCCGTAGGGGTCGCCGCCGTAGGGGCCGCCGGGGCCGCCCGGGGGCATACCGCCCGGGGGCGGGCCCATCGGGGGCGGTCCGCCGGGCATGCCACCGGGGGGCATTCCACCCGGAGGCATGCCGCCGGGCGGTGGACCCATCGGCGGCATCCCGCCGGGAGGCATCCCGCCAGGGGGCATCCCGCCGGGGGGCGGGCCCATGGGCGGCTGACCGCCGGTGGAGGGGCCCATGGGCGGCTGGCCGCCGGTGGAGGAACCGTAGGGAGGGCCCTGGTAGGGGTCCTGTCCGTGAGGAGGAGGCTGAGTCATGGTGTCCTTGGCTTTCTTGCGCGGTGCTCACGGTGAGCGGGAGCGTGTGACCGGGCCACGCCAGGGGGATCTGCCTACTGTGGGGGCATGGCACGACTGCTCATCGTTCACCACACGGTCTCACCCGCCACCAGGGAACTACTGGACGCGGTGCTCGACGGCGCCCGAACAGACGATATCGAAGGCGTACGAGTGCAGGTCAAGGCCGCACTCTCCGCGAACGCGACCGACCTGCTCGAAGCGGACGCGGTGGTACTCGGTACCCCCGCCAACATCGGTTACATGTCGGGGGCCCTCAAGCACTTCTTCGACTCCGTCTACTACCCCGTGCAGGTGGATACCCAGGGGCTTCCGTACGCGCTGTACGTTCACGGCGACAACGACACCTCCGGAGCGGTCCGCTCGGTGGAGTCGGTGGCCAAGGGTATGGGCTGGCACCGACACCGCCCGCCGGTCACCGTGACGGGCCGACCGGACGCAGGGGCCCGGGAGGCCTGCTGGGAGCTGGGGGCGGTGACCGCGCTGGCCGCTCTGGAGCGTGCCGAGCAGGGCGGATAGCCGGGTGGACCGTCGGGCGGAACCGGTCGGGGAATTCCAAGCACATACCGTTCCCTGAACACTTATGGGACAGTAAGGAGAGCCTCGCTGGGGGAGGATTCACTAGTGAAATCCCCCTTTGTCTGGATTCTTGAACCCGCCGTCAGCGAGCCGATCCGGAAACCCGGTATTTCGGTTATGCGCAATAGGAGTTCTGGTGAGTCCCCACCCCCCGTCACCCGCTCGGTTGAACTACGCCACAGAAGAGGCCACGGCCCCCAGCGCCCCCATCCGGGTACTCGTGGTCGACGACCACGCCCTCTTCCGGCGCGGCCTGGTCTCGGTCCTCAACGACGAAGCCGACATCGACGTGGTCAGTGAGGCCGCCGACGGCGACGAGGCGGTGGTGCTCGCCACCGAACTCCGACCCGACGTCGTGCTCATGGACGTGATGATGCCCAACTCCACCGGCATCGAGGCCTGCCCGAGAATCCGCGCGGCCGTTCCCGAGGTCAAGTTCGTCATGCTCACCATGAGCGAGGACGAGGCCGACCTCTTCGAGGCCCTCAAGGCCGGGGCCACCGGCTACCTCCTCAAGGAGATCGCCGTCACCGACATCGCCCGCGCCGTCCGCGCCATCGCCGAGGGCCAGTCCTTCATCAACCCGGCGATGGCGATCAAGCTCATCGGCGAGTTCGCCGGGCTGGCCAAACAGGAGCGCGCCCCCAGGGCCGCCCCCGCCATCCCCGAACTCACACCCCGGGAGACCGAGGTCCTCAAACTGCTGGCACGCTCCCTGAACAACAGGGAGATCGGCGAACGCCTGTTCATCACCGAGAACACCGTGAAGAACCACGTCCGCAACATCCTGGAGAAGCTCCAGGTGCACTCGCGCACCGAGGCCGCCATCTACGCCGTGCGCGCCGAGTACCTCGGGTAGGCGGCCACGGGCCACGGCGGTCACGGGCCACGGCGGCCACCGAGGCGGCCGGAGACGCGGGCACCGCACCCGACGGGGCCGCTTGAAGTCGCCACGCGGGGGTGACAGTGTGACCAGTCCCGGTCCACCCGCACCCGCGCGCCCGCCGCGCCCGACCCCAGGGAAGCCGCCGTGACCCGAGGTCCCCGACCCGACCACCTGCGCAACTTCGTCGACGGCGGGTACGCCGACACCGCACAGGGCCGCCGGAGCGACCTCGTCGACCCGGCCACGGGGAGGGTCTTCGCCACCGCCCCGGTCTCCGGGCCCGAGGACGTCGACGCCGCGTTCCGGGCCGCCCGCCGCGCCTTCGACGGCGGCTGGCGGGACTGGACCCCGGCCGAACGGCAGATCGCGCTCAACCGCTTCGCCGACGCCGTGGAGGCCCGCGCCGACGAACTCGTCGCCGCCGAGGTCCGCAACTGCGGCAAGCCGGTCGGACTCACCCGCACCGAGGAGATCGGCCAGGTCCTGGACGCCCTGCGGTTCTTCGCCGGGGCCTCCCGCAACCTGGAGGGCCGGGCCGCGGGCGAGTACCTGCGCGACCACACCTCCTGGATTCGCCGCGAACCCCTCGGCGTGGTCGGGCAGATCACCCCCTGGAACTACCCGATGGCCATGGCGGCCTGGAAGATCGGCCCCGCGCTCGCCGCCGGGAACACCGTCGTCCTCAAGCCCTCGGACACCACCCCGGTCTCCACCCTGCTGCTCGCCGAGATCGCCGCCGAGTTCCTCCCCGCCGGGGTGTTCAACGTGGTGTGCGGCGACCGCGACACCGGACGCGCCCTGGTCGACCACCCGATCCCCGCCCTGATCTCCCTCACCGGCTCGACCCGGGCCGGGTTCGAGGTCGCCCGCGCCGGGGCGCGCGACCTCAAGCGCCTGCACCTGGAACTCGGCGGCAAGGCCCCCGTGATCGTCTTCGACGACGCCGACGTCGAACGGACCGCGGCGGGCATCGCCGAGGCCGGGTTCTTCAACGCCGGCCAGGACTGCACCGCGGCCACCCGCGTCCTGGCCGCCCCCGGCGTCCACGACGACCTCGCCGCCGCGCTCACCGAGCGGGCCCGCGACACCGTCACCGCCGGACCGGACCGCCCCGACGCCGCCTACGGTCCGCTCAACAACGCCGACCAGCTCGCCCGCGTCACCGGGTTCCTGGAACGGGTCCCCGACCACGCCGAGATCCTCACCGGCGGCACCCGGGTCGGGCGGGAGGGCTTCTTCCACGCGCCCACCGTCGTCTCCGGACTGCGCCAGGGCGACGAACTGGTCACCGACGAGATCTTCGGACCCGTCCTCACCGTCCAACGCTTCACCGACGAGGACACCGCCGTGGCCTGGGCCAACTCCGTGGAGTACGGGCTGGCCTCCAGCGTGTGGACCCGCGACCACGCCCGCGCGCTGCGCGTCTCGCGCCGCCTGGACTTCGGCTGCGTGTGGATCAACACCCACATCCCGATCACGGCCGAGATGCCGCACGGCGGCTTCAAGCACTCGGGCTACGGCAAGGACCTGTCGACGTACTCGTTCGAGGAGTACACCCGCATCAAGCACGTCATGAGCTACATCGGCTGACCGGGGGAGAGCCTTGACCGACGACACCGCGCGCGCGGCCGCACGGGCCCTGGAGGGGGCCCGTCCCCGCGTCTTCTGGCTGGACCCCGACGTCCCCGGACACGAGGTGCCCGAACCCGCGCCGCCACTGCTGGGGGACGTACACGCCGACCTGGCCGTGGTCGGCGCCGGGTACTCCGGGCTGTGGGCCGCGCTGATCGCCAAGGAACGCGACCCCGACCGCGACGTGGTCGTGGTCGAGGCCCGCACCACCGGCTGGGCGGCCTCCGGGCGCAACGGCGGGTTCTGCGCGGCCAGCCTCACCCACGGCCGGGAGAACGGGGCCGAGCGCTGGCCGGAGGAGATCGACGAACTCGAACGTCAGGGGATGGCCAACCTCGACGCCATCGAGGAGACCGTCCGGCGGTACGGCATCGACTGCGAGTTCGAGCGCACCGGCGAGACCCTCGTGGCGACCGAGCCCTGGCAGGCCGAGGGGTTCGAGGAGGAGGCCCTGGCCCTGCGGGCCCAGGGGCGCACCGCGCACGTGTGGGACGCCGGGCAGACCCGCGCCCAGGTCGACTCACCCACCTACGTGGGCGGCTTCCACGACCCGGACGGGGTCGCCATGCTGCACCCCGCCAAACTCGCCTGGGGGTTGCGGGCCGCGGCCGAGGGCCTGGGGGTGCGGTTCTTCGAGAACACGCCCGTTCGTTCGATCCGCTCCGTGCCCGCCGGGCTGCGCCTGGAGGCGCGCACCGGAACCGTGCACGCGCGCAGGGTCGCCTGGGGCGGGGGCGCCTTCCCCGGGCCGCTGCGCCGCCTGCGCCACTACCTGGCTCCGGTCTACGACTACGCGCTGGTGACCGAACCCCTGACAGCCGAGCAGCGGGCGTCCATCGGCTGGGAGCACAGGCAGGGGGTCTCGGACTCCGCACACCTCTTCCACTACTACCGGCTCACCGCCGACGACCGCGTCCTGTGGGGCGGGTACGACGTGGTGCACCACTACGGGGGGAAGGTGCGGCCCGAGTACGACCAGCGTCCGGAGACCTTCCAGAGGCTGGCCGAACACTTCCTGGAGACCTTCCCGCAGTTGCGCGGGATCAGGTTCGGGCACAGCTGGGGCGGGGTCATCGACACCTGTAGCCGCTTCTCCGTGTTCTTCGGCGACGCGTACGGGGGGCGCCTCGCCTACGCCGCCGGGTACACGGGGCTGGGTGTGGGAGCCACCCGGTTCGGCGCGCAGGTGATGCTGGACCGGCTCGACGGGCTGGACACCGAACGCACCCGACTGCGGATGGTGCGGGAGAAGCCGCTGCCGTTCCCGCCCGAGCCGGTGCGGTCGCTGGGTATCGAACTCACCCTGAGGGCCACCGCCGCCGCCGACCGGAACGAGGGGCGGCGCAACCTGTGGTTGCGGGGGCTGGACTCCGTGGGCATGGGGTTCGACAGCTGAGATGGTGCGGGGCCCAGCGGGTGTGCCGGGCCCCGCTTGTGGTTGTCGGGTTAGATCGGGATGCCGATGTCGGGTGCCAGGCTCGCTCCGAGGGTTTCCATGGCGGATTGTCCGAGGAGGAGGGTGGCTCCGAGGGCGTTGGCGGGCCAACCCCACCAGCGGCGCGGTGCACGGTGACGGCCCCGGGTGCGGGCGGCGGGCTGTCGGGCTTCGCGGGCCTTCTGTTCGCGGTGCTGGCGAGCCACTTTCACCCAGTGCGGCACCGGTCCGTGTTGGAGCATGTAGGCCACTCGGGGGTTGCCGTGCATCTGACGGAGCAGGCGTTCCTGGCGTTCCTCGTGGGTCTCCTCCCAGGGCATCTCCGAGCGCGGCGCCTCCGTCTGGGGTGCCTTCACTGGAATCGAGATGGCCCGCAGGGGACGACCCCCGGCCGGTCGGGTGAAGCGATGGCCTCGCGGGGCGGCCAGAACCGACCGCACCTCGGCACGAACCTGAGCGCTGACCTGCGCCGTCATCGGGTGCCCCCAGCAGCGGCCGGGATGGGGAGGGTGAACTCGGCCCAGATGACCGTGCCCAGTCCTTCGCAGAAGGGGAAGTCCAGCACGGGCCGGAACCCCCACCGGGACGCGAGGTGGCCGACCATGAGCAAGCCACGGCCGCGCTCGGCCTGCTCCCAGTCCTGTCGGGTGCGCCTACGCGGAACCCCGGGAACGGCGTCCACGGCGGCGTCGGTGCGGGTGCCGTCGTCGATGATCGACACCCTCACCAGGCCCGGGACCGGTGCTTCCAGGGTGCGGACCACCCTGCCTTCGGGGTCCTGTCCCGAGCGGGAGTGCTCGCAGGCGTTGGCGAACATCTCGCTGACGCACAACACCATCTCCTCCCGCACCTCGCCCGGGAGGGTGAGCAGGCGGGTGAGGTCGGTGTCCAGGTCCGCTCGGACCTGACTCGTCTGGGAGAGCTGTCCGGGGTAGACCCGGCACTCCCACCGGGACTCAGCCGGGGGAGGGTTGTTCGTGTGGTTCAGGGCAGGGGTGTGCGGCACAATGGCCATGTCGGCAATCTCTTTCTCTTCAACGGGGTTGGTGTTGTCGGCCTGCTCTGGGGGTGTTTGCGCACCCGCCAGAGCCTTTTTCGTGAACGCCTTGGTCAGGCTTCAGGCGGCGGTCGGGGGTTCCGGTTCGTCGTTGTGGTCGGCGCGGTGGCGGCGGGAGAGCAGCCGGGACCCCGGTACCGGCCTGTTGCCGGGAATCCGGGTGGGGGCGGGGTAGTCGTGCACGGCCTGGTCGATGAGCTGCATGGCCCGTTCCGCGTCGCCTTCCTCGCGGGCGATCCGCAGCGCCTCAAGCACCATCGGGATGCGGTTACGCAGGGTGTGGTTGTGCCACACGTCCTCCTGAGCGGGAGTCAGGTGCCCCGGTGCGGTGAGGGCGTTTTCGGCGCTTTCGAGCAGGTCCCTGGTGTCGATGTCCAACATCAGCACTCCACCCCGTTCTTGCCGATGTCCTCGGCGTCGTCAGTGTCTTCGGTGTCGATCTGCATCCACGGGTTGTCCGTGAGGTCGTAGGCCAGGAAGAACCACACCTGCCGGAACTTCGGGTCCCCGTTGTCGCCCCACCGATCCGCCAACGCGTCGATCAGCGCCAACCCCCGACCCGTCGCAGTGCCCGCCTCGATGTCGGCGAACGTCGCGGCGGTGAAGTTGCCCTTCTCCTGCGGCAGACGGCTGCCTTGGTCGCGGCAGATCAACGTCATCCCCTTAGCACCCCGATCCACCGTCAAGGTGTAGGTGCTTCCGCGTTCGCTGGACCGGCTGTGGGCGATCGCGTTGTTCGCCAACTCGCAGCCCAGGAGGGTGAACAGGAACTGGTACTCCTCACACCGTTCGGCGGCGCTGGTGTCCAGGAACGCGCGGACCAGGGGCATGAGTCCGGGGAGTCCGGCGAAGGAGTACTGGCGCTTGCGGTAGGGGGGTCCGACGGTGCGGGCGAAGTAGTGGGAGTGGAACGGCTTGATGAAGCTCGCCACGGGGGCTACCACTTCGCGGTGGGCGAGTTCGGGGGAGAACGGCGGAGCGGGCCTCACGGGGTGACCTCCAGGCGTCGCAGTCCGGCCAGGACTTTGCGCAGGACCTCTACCGGGACGGTTTCGACGGGCCTGCGAGGCGAAGGGATGACGGGTCCTCGCAGGTGGACGTGGGAGGTGTGGGGTGCTTGGGTGGGTCGTTGCGGTCCGGGAGGCGGGTGGTCAGTGGACATGCCTGACGGTTCTCCTGACGTGTTTGTGGGTTGACTGAGTCGGCCCTGGGCGGTGGGCGTTGCGCCGGGTGCTCGGGCCTGGGGCTCTGTATCTGTGTGTTCTGCGGGAAGCGCGGTGTGTGGGCTAGTTGAGGTCGAGGACGGCTTCGACGGTGGTCTGTTGGACGCGGTCGCCGTCCCAGGTCCAGGACGGGGACCAGGAGAAGGCGAGGCGGTCCAGGACCGCGAGCCCGGACACGTGCGTTCCGGGGTTCAACCGGGGGTGTTCGGGCGGCGTGGTGGTGCGTGGTCCCTGGTCGGTGACGTACAAGCGAGGGAGCTTGGGGTGGGTCTGGTCCAGGACGACGCGGACGGTTCCGCCGGGCAGGCCCGACCGGGAGTGCTGATGGGAGTTCGTGACCAGGATGCGCGCGATACGAGCCAACCGGGCGCCCTGAACCGGGAGCACGTTCCGACACCAGGCCGACAGGGCCCGGTACTCACGGCTAGGGCCGAGCAGAATGCCGTGACGGGCAGCCTGCTCGAACCGGAGCACCCGAGGGAAGCGCCCGGGAACAACTGGCACCACCGGTGTCTCCTGGTTGGCCTGCATATGTCTCACCTCGGTCACATCGGTGCGGGTCTCGACCCGGCCGACTTCGACATCCGTCACCGGCCCTCCCGGCGCATCGCGTCGAACCGGGAGTTGAGCTCTTGTTGAGCGATGACTTGCTGCTCGATCTCAACTTGGGTGGCCGCAGTCACCCAGTCCACCAAGCCGATGTTCTCTGCGCTGAGGGGCACCACCCTCTCCGATCGCCATCGCCGAGACGGCATGGCAGCCGGATTTTGGTGTGGCCGCCAGGAGGGGTGACGACTTCGGAACTCGTAGGCGAGCTGCCAGGGGGTTTCCCCCGCGTGGGGCGCTGGGGGCTTGTGTGTCGTGCTCAGGAACTGCGACATGGAGTCACCTATCCCGTACTTGCGACCGGGTGTTCAGGTGACCATCATGAACCTCGTGAGCTGTACTTGCAACAGTTGCAAAAACATCCGTCCGGAATACCCTTGAATGAGTAGTTGGGAAAGAGGTCGTTATGATCGGTGACTTCGCCCCTGTACTCAGCGAGGAAGACCTGATGTCCGACACGGTCCAGATCCCGGTTCGTCGCCGCTACCTGATCAGCCGACTCAAGCAGCTGCGCACCGCCGCCGCCCTGACTCACCTCGATGTAGCCACCGAGATGGGATGGGACCGGGGCAAACTGAACCGATTGGAGCAGGGGAACTTCAAACGGCTCAACGCCGCCGACGTCATCGCGCTGGCCACGCTGTACAAGGCCTCAGAGGAGGAGACCGCCGCGCTCGCCCAGATGGCACGCGACTCTAAGAAGGTGTCTTGGTGGTACCGCTACAGCGAGCAGTTCCCCGGCCCTTACATCGCCCTGGAAGCCGAGGCCGTGCGCATCGAGGAGCTGGGTACGCAGCTGATCCCCGGGCTGTTCCAGACCGCCGAGTACACCACTGCGCTGATGGAGCGGTCGCTCGACGTCACCGTGCCACGCGACGAACTTCAGCCCCGGCTCCAGGTGCGCGCTGAACGGCAGCGATCCATCCTGGACCGGCCCGAACCACCGCATATCTGGGTGGTCCTGGACGAGGCCGTCCTGCGCCGCAAAGTTGGAGGACCCGAGGTTATGCGCCAGCAGATCCTGCACCTGTTGGACCTGGCTCAGCGTCCTACGATCGACATCCAGGTACTACCTTTCGAGTCAGGCGCTCACGCCGCGTCCGGATTCCAGTTCGTCCTGCTGCGGTTCGAGGGCAGCAACGCGGTCGCCTACATCGAGACCGACCAGGACGGCCTGTACGTGGAGGAACCGGAGAAGTTCAAGCGCTATACGCTGGTGTTTGATCGCCTCCAGGCAGCAGCGTTGTCCGTCGAGGACAGCTATGGGTTCATGGAGGCGCTCACCGCTCAACCCTGAATGCCCAACCTGAATAGAGGACCCCATGGACCTCAACAACGCCTCGTGGCGCAAGTCCAGCTACTCCGCAGCCAGCAGCAACAACTGCGTGGAGGTCGCTGATCTCTCCGAGGCGACCGCAGTACGTGACACCCAGCACCGTGAGCTGGGCCATCTGTTGTTCGGCCACGACCAGTGGGTCGCGATGACCACCACAATCCGCACCCAGGCGTAGCCGCTCGTCCAACAGAAAAGTCCCCGACCTGCTGTGAGGTCGGGGACTTACCTGAATACCCGGCCACCATCTTACCGCGCCTGGGCACAACACTCAGAACCGTCACCTGGGCCACCTGGACGCCCCAGCTCCAGAGTGGGCGGCCCTGGTAGCAGCAGTACGCGGCCAGTAGCAGCACGCAGAACCGTAGCCGCTCAGGCCTGTTGAGCGGGGACCGTTCTGCGTACTGCCGGATCAGAGACCTCGGGGGACGGCACATGCCTCCAGGACCAAAGACCTGAGATCCATCCGCGACAATCGCCACATTGCCGCTCAGGTGCTGGGAACTCAACGGCCGTTGGAAGAAGCTTCTTCCCATCAACCTGCGGAAGTGAGATCGTGGTGGGGATCTCATTGTCCCCCTGGGAGTCGTTCAGCGAGCAAGTGAGGGTACCCATGGCGGAGTGGCACAAGTCCAGTTTCAGCCCAAACGGTAGTAACTGTGTGGAGGTTGCGGAAGGGCCGGTCACTTACTTTCGTGATACCCAGAACCGCGAGCTCGGCCATCTGGAGGCGTCTGCGCCGGAGTGGAAGGCGTTCGTGGTGGCTGTGCGCCTCTAGGATGCTGTGGCCCGCGGCAGATCTGAACTGTTCAGGGAGTAAGCGAGGGATTCTCATGACGAGCTGGCACAAGTCGAGCTACAGCAATGGCACGGGTGGAAACTGCGTGGAAGTTGCGGACGTACCCGGGGGCACCGTAGTCCGCGACTCCAAGTACCCCGAGCACGGCTACCTGCCGTTCTCCGTACCGGAGTGGGTCGCACTGTTGCGCAGCACGCGATCGTAAGCTGGAAAGTGGGATTCCCTGCGCCAACGAGGGCTCCCCGGTGTTCGCCCCGCGAACACACCCTGCTGTATGGCGACCAGGAAGTCTGAGACCAGACCTTGGCCCGCAGCTGCGGAGGCTCAGGATGCCTTCCTCTGAGCACGGGGCCCAGATGTGGGCAGGACCAGCATGTGTCAGTCAGTGCCCTCACCCTCAACGGAGGTCGCCCTCATGCACCCTCACATTGACGAACTCATCTTCCACAAGTCGAGCTACAGCGTCAACGGCGGTAACTGCGTGGAGGTCGCCGACCTCCCCGGTGAGCACCTCGTCCGCGATACCCAGAATCGCGACCTGGGCCCCCTGGCTTTCTCCGGCCCTGAGTGGGCCGCCGCCCTCGGCGCCATCCGCCCCAACCACGTGTAGGGCCTATCGCCCCTCCGACCGAACGCGACATCGCCTGGGCCCACCTCGGGCCCTCCGCCCAATGACCACGTCGCAAGCCCGTGCCAGCGTGGCGGAACGTATGCGCCACGCTGCGGAAGGTGCGGACGACTCCCACGAGGTCGACGCGTACGAGGAATGGAGCCCGACGACCCTCCCCGCGTGGGGCGGGTAGCCGGGAGCCATGACTCAGTGCGGAGCGTCCACCTTGTCTCCGGGATCGTCCAGCCACACGTGTTGTCCCTCCCGATCGACAGTCACGCCGAAGCGGGAGTGTTCCGGTCGTCCCCGTCCCACCCACCACCGATAGGCGGACTCGACCTCATCGAAGAGCTTCCGGGGGCCGTGCTGCCGGACGGGGAACTCCTCGCTGCCCGGCTCCACCCGCCACGAGGCCCATGAGCCGGACCGGGGGTCCATCAGGTAGACCGTGTATCGGCTGGTAGTCGGATCGTCCCGGTCGAAAACGGTCGTGGACTTCACCTCCGGCACCAGCAGCCCAACGGCGAAGGAGGCGTCGAAGTCCCCCACCGCCGTGTGGGGATGGAGCGCGGTCACGGACGCGGTGTGGTCGTGTTCGGGCAGTACCCGGTCCTCCACCGCACCGTGCGGTGTGCGCTGTCCGCGCACCCACATGAAGGAGACGTCTCCGCCGAAGTTCCCCGAAGCGGTACCGTCCGCCTCCACCCGGAGTCGGAGCAGCGCCCCGTTGTGCAGCGCCGTCCCCCAGGGCGTGACGATCAGCCCGCCCGCGACGGTCTGTTCCACCCACGCGTACGGCACCTCCTGAACGGCCGCGGTCGACATCACCCGATGGAAGGGCCCCGACGACGGGTACCCCAGCGTCCCGTCGCCCGACACGACCCGCACGGGCCATCCGTTCAGTCGCAGAGTGGACCGAGCGAGGTTGGCCAGTCCCCGGTCGATCTCGACGGTGGTCACGTTTCGCACGCCGACACGAGAGGCCATGAGGGCGGCGTTGAAGCCGGTGCCCGTGCCGACCTCCAGGACCCGGTGCCCGGGCTCCAGGTCAGCGGCGTCCAGCATCGACGCCATGACGCTCGGCATCGAGGCCGACGACGAGCAGTAGCCCCGACCGGTGTCGTGTCCGTCGTCGAACTGCACTCCGAGGGGTCTGTCCTCGTAACAGGCCGCCAGCCATCCCTGCGGGTTCTCGGAGCGATCGAGGGCGACCGTGCCCCCGTCCCCGTCTCGCACCCAGATCCTCTCGGGGGCGAACAGGTGACGTGGCACGGCGAGGAAGTCCTCCCGCCTCGCCGGGGACATGCCCTCGGCGAGGCGGGACCGGAGCCGTGCGGCGTCGGTCACTTGTCGTCCCGTTCGTGCTTCCCGCCTCCACTGCCCCCGTCGTTCGGAGTGGGGGGAGGCGGGGGCTTGTCCTTGTGTCCGTCCCACTGGGACTTGTCCTCGTGCTTGCCCATGGTGCGGTTCCTTCCTGGGGAGAGTGGAAGGGCACGCGGCCCAGCCCCTGAGGCCGACCCCTCGTGCTCCGACACCACGACGCTAGGCCCCCCAAGGAAACCGGCTCAAGGAACTTGCGACGACTTGCGGTCTCATCGCAGTTGCTTCGCGGCGGAGTCGATCAGGGCGCGGGCCCGATCGCCGAACACGGCGAACCGGGACATCGACTCGAAGGCACGCACGTAGAGCGAGAGCTCGCTCGGTTCGGTGACGGTGATCTGCGCGGAGAGGCCCTCCACGTGCACACGCGCGGTGTCGAAGAGCGTGAACGTCTCCAGAGGCCACATGGGGCGGGCCTCGGTGGCGAACGGCAGCACTCCCAGCCCCACCGACGCCAGACCCATGACCGAACCGAGATGCCGGAGTTGGTCGCGCATCGTGTCGCGGTCGGCGACCGCGTGGCGAAGCACCGACTCCTCGATCAGCACCCCGAACCTGTGCCCGCCCTCCTTGAGTACCCCGTTGCGCCGCATGCGCGCGGCGACGGCGTCCGCGACGTCGTCGGGTGTGCCTCGGAAGGCGGCGATCGTGGACAACAGGGCCTTCGCGTACTCCGGGGTCTGGAAGAGGCCCGGAATCACCGTCGAGGAATACACCCGCATGTGCCGTGTCCGCTCGAACAGAGGGATACGGGCTTCCTGTGTGCGCCGCAGACCGGTCCGGTGCTGCCGTCGCCAGTCCACGTAGGCGAAGTCCACGGCCCGGGAGGCCGCGATGAGGTCGTCCGCGAGATCGGAGGCCCCGCACACCCGCACCACGTGTGGATGTCGGCATCGGTCAGCCCCTGCTGAGCGGACTCGATCCGGCTCGTCTTGGACTCGTGCCAGCCAGCGGCCAACGACAACGCGCGGGCCGTGTGCCCGGCGTCGAGCCTCAGTTCCCGAAGCCGTGTGGCCAGTGCGCGTCGAGCCTCGCGAGCACTGGACGAAGGGGACTCAGCCATGGCACCTGTCTGTTCGACCCGCCGGTTCGGTTCAGGGCAGCTCGGCTTGGGCGTCGGTGGCGAGCGACCTTGACCCAGTGTGGAGCGGGACCGTGTTGCAGTATGTACGCGCCTCGGGGGTTGCCGTTCATCTTGTATGGCGACCAGGAAGTCTGAGACCAGACCTTGGCCCGCAGCTGCGGAGGCTCAGGATGTTTTCCTGGACACAGGGCCCAGATATGCGCAGGACCAGCGTGTGTCAGTCAGTGCCCTCACCCTCAACGGAGGTCGCCCTCCTGCACCCCGACGTCTACGAGCTCGAGTTCCGTGAGTCGAGCTACAGCAACCCCAACAACTGCGTGGAAGTCGCCGACCTCCCCGCATGCTCTCCTGCTCTTTCCAGACATGTCGTGCACGAACCATCGGCGACCAGCGTAGGACCGCTGGGTGGTGATGGAACCAGATATTCGTGTCCCGCATTTCATATTGGCTGGTGGTAAGGCGTGATTCGAACATGGCGCATAAATCGAACGCCGTGGTTATGCGCGTGCGCATAGGTGGTCCCGACTGGTCGCGGGACACTGCTGACTCCGAACGATCGACAGGAGAGAGGCCCAGTGACAACAGAGCCGAGCGATGCCACTACCGCCACGGAGTGGGCGGGCCACCCTTGTCAAGAAGTGGTCGATCGACCCGTCGAGCTGGTCGGCGACCGCGCGGTCGTGGCGAAGGGCCCCGGCCTACGGCTTCGCACCTCTGCACGAGTCGCTGAGCACCTAGATCGACCGCAGCACCTGGATGCGGGTCTGGGAGGGGCCGTCCCCGGTCTGCTCCAGACCTCCGAGTACGCCCGCCACGACATCCATCAGTATGTGATCGACCGAGGGAGCGTGGTCTGATGCGGACCTCCACCACGCTCTACGTCGTCGTGTGCGCCGCAGGACCGGCTGGACACGTAGACCGCCTCATTCGCCTCGCGCAGGATCGGGGTTGGCAGGTCCAGGTGATCGCCACACCCTCCGCCGTGGACTTCTTTGACACCGTCGCGGTCGAGGAACTCACGGGCCGTCCCGTGCGCAGCCAGCACCGAGGACCGAGCACACCGCGCTCGCCCAGGGCTGATGCCGTGGTCGTCGCCCCGGCCAGTTTCAACACGATCAACAAGCTCGCCGCGGGCATCGCCGACAACTACGCCCTCGACGTGCTGAACGAGACCATCGGACTGGGCGTGCCGGTCACGATCCTCCCCTTCGTGAACGCCGCCTACGCGGGTCGAGGCCCATTCCGGAGAAGTGTGGCGGCGCTTGAGGAGGAGGGTGTGGGAGTACTCATGGGCGAAGGCGGATTCGTACCTCATCCGATTGGCCAGGGCTCGGATGCCTTCGACCGGTTCCCTTGGAAGTCCGCCTTGGAGAATGTGGAGAAGAGGGTCAAAGACGACGGAGGGGTATGGCAACGGCGGGCGGCACCGGAGTGACCGGCCCAGCTCCTGTGATTGCGTCCCCCGAGCGCGCTCACACAGTGCGCCGAGGAGCGGCTGTACTGAACGGGGCGGAAGACGCACCAGCCCGGAGTCGTGTCCCCCGCGCGGTCGTGTGAGCTGCGCTGGATCTCGGGCGACCTTCCGGGGTGAATGGGGGACCCTCGCACGAGGTCGTCCGCATCGCTGCGGCATGGCGGACGACCACGTTAGGCTCTTTGGTGTGACTGACACCTCGATTCGCACCAGGTTCGCGCCTTCCCCGACCGGCATGTTCCACGTGGGCAACGCCCGGTCGCTGCTGCTGAACTGGGTGGTCGCACGACAATCCGGCGGCGCGATGGTGCTGCGGATCGAGGACACCGACGCCGCCCGCTCCCGCCCCGAATGGACCGAGGGCATCCTGGCGGCGATGGCCTGGCTGGGTGTGGACTCCACCCAGTACGAGGGCCCCTACTCCCAGACCGACTACGCGGACCAGCACACCGAGGCCGCCCAGCGCCTGTTGAAGGAAGGGCTGGCCTACTACTGCGACTGCACCCGGGAACAGGTCCAGGCCCGTCGGGACAACCCCAATCTGGGCTACGACGGGTTCTGCCGCGACCGTGGCCTGGAGGCCGGGCCGGGCCGGGCACTGCGCTTCCGTATCCCCGAGGGCGGACCGACCGTAGTTGAGGACCAGATCCGTGGCCGGGTGGAGTTCCCGCACGAGGCCCTGGAGGACTTCGTCATCGCCCGTGGCGACGGCACCGCCCTGTTCGTCCTGGCCAACGTGGTGGACGACGTCGAAATGGGCATCACGCACGTCATCCGGGGCGAGGAACACCTGTCCAACACCCCTAAGCAGCAGCTGCTGTGGCAGGCGCTGGGACACGCCCCACCGGTGTGGGCGCACGCCCCGGTGCTGGTGAACGAGAAGCGCCAGAAGCTGTCCAAGCGGCGTGACAAGGTCGCGATGGAGTCCTACCAGGCCGAGGGCTTCCTGCCCGAGACCATGGTCAACTACCTGATGCTCCTGGGCTGGTCCCCGGGCGAGGACCGGGAGATCATGCCGATCGAGGAGATGTTCCCGCTCTTCGACCTGGCCGACGTCAACTCCTCACCCGCCTTCTTCGACGAGAAGAAGCTGCGGGCCTTCAACGGCGACTACATCCGCGCCCTGTCCGTCGACGAGTTCGTCAAGCGCTGCGCCCCCTACCTGGGGAGCGAGGGGGTGCCGTGGCGGACGGAGGACTTCGACGCCGACGTGTTCGCGCGGATCGCTCCGCTGGCGCAGAGCCGTGTCGCGGTACTCAGCGAGATCGTGCCCAACGTCGACTTCCTGTTCCTGGACTCGCCCGTTTTCGACGAGAAGAGCTGGGCCAAGGCCATGAAGCCCGGGATCGGCGCGGAGATGCTCACCGCCGCGATCGCCACCTACTCGGACGAATCCCTGGACTGGGAGGCCGAAGCCCTCAAGGGAGCCCTGGAGCAGGCCGGGGCCGCCCAGGGGCTCAAGCTCGGTAAGGCTCAGGCACCGGTCCGGGTCGCGGTGACCGGCCGAACGGTAGGGCTGCCGCTCTTCGAATCGCTGGAGTTGCTGGGCAGGGAGCGCACGCTGGAGCGCCTGCGCGCGGCGTTCGAGCGGCTCAACGCCTGATGAGCCGCCCTTAGACGCACGGCTACCAAGCGAGAAGGAAGGACTTCCAGGAGTTCTGAGGCTCGGGGCCCGTTCCGCTGTCCGGTGAGTACCCAGCGCACCGGATGCGGGGCCGGGCCCTTCGCGCTTCCCCGAGTCCAGGCTTCCAGCCATCGCACAGCTTCTTCGGCCTGTTCTGGGGGGCGGGCGGTGAGGTAGGCCAGTTCGCGCCCTCGGGAGGGCACACCGGCCATGCGGCTCCAGGGAAGCCCGGGGTGACGAGTCTGCTTTCGATCGCGGTCCTGTTCGCGAGCAGCCGGGAGATGGAGTTGTCGAGCGTCACGGCCGGGCGCAGCCACAACCCTTCGCGCGACTCCACCCCGCCGATGGTGACACCCGTCCACACCGTTCCATCGCCCTTGTCATCCTTCTCGCCAGCCAGGTTCACCACGATCGATCAACGATGCCCTTGACGACCGACTCTCCAGGGAAGTCGGCGGGGACCGCGTCCATGAGGACCTCGTTGACCCGTTGCCCGAGCCAGTAGCCGGACTGTCGACGCTCGCCGATCCTGCGGAAGCCTGCCCGTTCGTAGGCGCGGATCGCCGCCGCGTTCGGGGCCAGCACCGACAGGTGCACGCAACGCAGGTTAGTGATGTGGAAGGCGTAGTCGAGCGTGAGTCGGGTGGCCTCGGTCCCGATCCCCCGGCCCCGATCGGTGCCCAGTTGGATGTTGAACTCCCCGATCCGCACATGGTGGTCAATGAGCACGGCTGTGGTGCCCACCGGGACCGGTGACTCTCCTGTGAGGTCGTGGACGGTGAACCGGAGTTGGTCGTCGGTGCCGCGTGCCTGGTGCTGGTAGCCCTCGCGTCGGCCCTCCAACGACTCCGGGGTCTGCCGACCGTAGCCGACGAGTACGGAGGGGTCCTGCTCCCACCGCCAGTACTGCTCGACGAGATCACCGGAGAGCGGGCCAAGGCCCGCTCGTTCTCCACGTATCCACACGATCGGGTCGGCCTGCTCGCTCATATCCGGACTCCATGGTTGCCTTGCGGGATGGTAAGCAGCGGGGTGTACCGCGCTGTCGACGGCGGCTCGGCGACCGGGCTCTGGCCGTCGGTCTCCACCCATGCGTGAAGCCGTATCGGGTCGGCCGCGACGCCATGGCGCCACGTCACGGTACGCCCGCACGCGGCCAGGGCAAGCGAGGCAGCGGCTGATTCCTCCAGGCATGCCACTCGACCCGGTGCCAGCCGTCCGACCCGACGCACGGCGTGGACGATGCTGCTGGCCTGCTCGACCGTCGCCTGACGAGCGGCTCGACGAGTGGCCCAGGTCAGTAGCCGGACGAGCCGCGCCATACGCGTGGTCGTCCGACCGGCCGAGAGCACCGCGAGCACGACGACCAGAGCCGGGGCCGCCACCACCGTCGCCATCGTCGGCGCGCGGGGAAGTTCTTCTCGTCCCGCGGCCAGTTCGTACGTGCCCCAGCTTGGTGCCCAAGGGGCCCCGGTCATTGGCGCGGGCCACGGTTCGGCGCCCGGTACGGCGACCAGGAGCCCGGCAGCCCCGAGCTGGTCAAGCAGGGCACGGGCCGATACCGGGTCAAGACGACGGGGTACTCGGGGATCACCCGTCGCAGACAGCTCGGCCCACCAATGCGCGGCCGGTCCGATGAGCGTCTTCACCGCACCGGTCCGATAGTTCACCAGTACCGTCGCCGGACCGAGGTCCACGGCTGCCACATGGCTCGGCGCGGTGACGTAGCGGGGGCTCATTCCGCACTCGTCTCAGAGCCGACGGCGGACCACTCCACGGGATCGGCGACATCCAGTGCTCTCAGCCACACCTCAGCCGCCACAGCTGGTTCCACGGTGGAGAACGGCACTGGTACCCCCGCCGCTGTCATACTCAGGGTGAGACGCAGCCTTGCCGGGTCCACCAGCCCCAGTGCTGCCAGCCAGCCGTCGGCCAAGTCGTGCAACCGGGAGAGGTTCGCGCGCATACCGCCGTAGTGGTCGGGGTTGAAGTCGCCCTTGGTGGAGCGGCGAGCCAGCTCTACCGGAAACAGGTTGGCCATCGCCTCGCCCAGAATCGGTTTGTAGTGGGCGGGACCGGGCCGTGCGTCAAGGGGCACTGACAGGTAAGCGTCGATCACTCGCGAATCGGTGAACGGGTTGTGCAGGGCCACCCCGGACCACTCGGCGAGTTGGACGTCGGCCCGCGCACTTCGGCCGACCTCGGCTATACCCTCGGTCGCCATGGTCGAGGAGAACTCCCCGATTCGGACCGGGCCAGACCGCTCAGCGGCCTCCGATGCCAACACGCCTGCCCGGCGCCGTGCGTCGGCCGTGGCCCACGGTGGCACCGCTTCGGTGGCACACCACCCGATGTCGCCCTCCACGTAGTGCCTTGGCCGACCAGCACGCAGATCGACGGCCAGATCTCGGAGCGCGACCATCCGACGGGTACGCGCGGTTCGGTGTGCTGAGCGCAGCAGCGGCAAGGCCGCCCGACGCCGTAGTCGTGCCCAGCGGACCGTCTCGACCGATGCGCGTCCGACACGTCCGGTCGCGACCAGGTCGGCGAGCATGATCGGCGGGGAGCACAACAGGCTGTCCCCACCGTCGCCGGTCAGGTGGCAGTCGGTACCGAGCTCCTCCCGCATCCACGAGAGCTGACCGGAGAACCGGGCGTGTGCGATCGTCGACGGTGCCGGTTCGTCCGTGACTGGCACTTCGGTCAGCCCGGAGTAGGGTGCGTGCTCGGCGCCGAGAGGTATGAGTCGGTGGCTGATGCCCACGTGCTCGGCCGCTCGGTGGGCATAGTCGAGGTCGCCACCGCCCAGGCGTCCGGCGGGATGCACCGTTACGCCCGTCACCGGGTGGCCCGCGTCGGCTGCCAACAGCGCCAGCGACGTGGAGTCGTAGCCACCGGACAGGTCCGTGGTCGGCGTGGTCGACGATCCGAACCGCACATCCACAGCCGACGTCAGCTCGTCTCTCAGCCGTAAGGCCGGATGGCCGTTGCGGGGCTGGGGGCGCCACACACGCCGCACGGACGGCTCACCGTACGTTGGCAGTGTCAGTCGATGCCCGGCGGGCACCAGGGACACGCCCGCGAAAGAAGAGCGGCTCCCCAACAGGGCGGGGACCGACGGGGCCAGGAGCCACGCGGCCATGCGATCCAGGTCTGGCCCGCCCCCGTTCAGCCCGGCCAGGGCACGGGAACTGGATGCCCAGTATGTTCCACCGCGTGCCGTTACGCTGTAGAGCGGCTGTGCCCCGCCAAGATCGGTCCATAGCGTCGTTGACTCGTCGGTGACCAGTACCACGGCGTAACTGCCCGGCCATAGCCACACGACGTTGTCGGACACACCGTCAGAGGCCAGGTGCCTCAGCTCGGCCTCTGAGGCCCCGCACGGCCCCATCACCACCACCGCCCGGCGACCGGCCACGGCGGTTCGCGCCTCGGACCCCAGCCGTGTGCCGACCGCCCAGCAGTCTCGCGCTCCGGGCCACAGGGGCCGCCCGTGCACAGGTGTTCGCGGCGCGGCACCAGCGCCGCTGAATCCGCCGAACCAACGCATGTTCCCTCGCATCCTGAGGTGGTCGTCCGCATCAGGCGCTGCCCCGGCCCATGGGGGCACGGGGCACCGGGGGCGGAATCAGTTGTAGGCCCGCCGCTTGTCCTCCGATCCGCCCCGGCCCTGCCCGAGTGTCAGCTCCGACGCCTCACCGAGGCTCACCAGAAGCACGAGGGATTCGGCCTCCCGCCCTTCGTCCGGCTGATCGGCCACCGTCTCCATGTTTGTCCACCTTTCCGGAATGGTTCCCGTCGATCTGTTCCCAGGTCCTTGGTTCTGGCATCGGTGACGTTAGGGGTTGAACAGGGGCCGCCGCAGGCAGGTTTCTTGATATTGCTCGACGAGCGACACACATTTCCGATAGTTTCTCGCGAACCCGACTCGCCCCCATGGTCCGCGGACCGGGACGACGACCATGCTGGGACCGATCCACCCCTTTCGAAGACCGAGGAGAACGCGCATGGCCCGTCAGCTCCGTTTCACCGGCACCGACAGCAAGGTCGACGGATGTCCCGCCCTGCACACCGACGAGGGCACCGGGGAGATCATCGTTCAGGGCACGCCCATCACCGACCCGGCCGACCTCGCGCAGCTCAGGCACTTCGGTGAGGGCGAGGCAGCGGTGGCGGTCCCGGCCGAGCTGCTCGTCAACTGGGGGCCAGCCAAGACCGACCAGAAGCCGGACCTCGTTGATCGACCGACCTTCCGCCGACTGTTCGAGACCTTCCAGCACACCGCCTGGCGGCTGGAAACCCGCCGTGGCTACGCGTCGGACCGCGAGGACCCCGAATTCCAGGAGTTCCTCCGGACCGGGTCGGCCCCGTGCGACTTCACCGAACCCTGGTTCGGCAACATCAAGGCCCAGACCCAGGCAGGCAAGACGGTCGGTCGCGTCCGGGTCGCCGACCACCCGATGACCGTCGAGCAGTCGTTCCTGCTTGACTACGCGCGCCACAACGCGGCTGTCGGAGAGGACATCCGGTACCTTCGGCGCGAGGACGCCAAGGGCCTCGGCGACGAGGACTTCTGGATCTTCGACTCCCGCTTGGTCGCGGTGATCCGCTTCGACGAGGCCGACACCATCACGGGCATCGAGCTCGTCACCGAGCCCGCTCGGGTGGTGCGCTACGCCATGATCCGCGACGCGGCGACGCATCACGCGGTGTCCTACGACGAGTTCACAGCGACCGGATGACGTGAGGCCGGGGGGCATTGAGCACCGACTACCAGCAGTCCAGGAGCGTTTTGGGCGCACGGCTGCGAGAGCTGAGGTTCACGTGCCCCGACGGCCGGCTCACCGGCAGGGAACTGGCCGCCCGCCTGGGATGGCCGAGCTCCAAGGTCAGCAAGCTGGAGAACGGCAAGCAGACGGCCACCCCTGACGACCTGCGTGCCTGGGCCGAGGCGACGGGCCAACCGGAGGTCCGGGGTGAGCTCATCCACCGCCTGGCCGGGTTCGAGTCCCACATCAGGTCGTGGCGAAGGGCCTTGGCCAACGGCTTCACACCTCTGCACGAGTCGCTGAGCATCGAGATCGACCGCAGCACCGAGATTCGGATCTGGGAGGAGGCGGTCGTCCCCGGTCTGCTCCAGACCCCCGAGTACGCACGCCACGTCGTCGAACGTTATGCCCGGCTACTGGGTGGCGGGGGTGACGTTGAGGGAGCGGTTCGCTCGCGGGCGCGCAGGCAGGATTGGCTCTACCAGCCGGGGCGGAAGGTGCGCGTGCTCATGTGGGAGGCCTCGCTCCGTTCGCTCATCTGCCCATCGGCGGTCCTGGCAGCCCAGCTTGACCGGCTTACCGGGATGATCGGGATGGACACGGTCGAGCTGGGCATTGTCCCGTTCGCGGCGTCTGTGAGGATCGTTCCCGCCAACGGCTTCTGGCTCCTCGACGACCGTCTGGTGGTGGCGGAGGACTGGCACGCCGAGCTGTGGCTTGACGATGACGACAACATTGCGCTGTACTCGAAGGTCTGGCGCACTCTAGGTGAGTCGGCGGTCTACGGGGGCGAAGCCCACCACGTCATCAGCGCGGCACGGCGAACGCTGGATTCGCGATGACGGCAGCTTCTGGGACTCCTCCATCGGCGGCGTTTGTGCGGTTCCTTGGTCATAGCTCCAGGACTTGCCGGTGCCCCGGTATTCCTCTACCGGGATCGGAGAGACTCCTTCGGCCATCCGGTCCTTGTACGTCACGCCGTGCAGATGATCCACCTCGTGTGCCACCAGTCGGGCCAGGGCGTCCGTGAATACCGTGATGGTGGTCGATCCGTCGGGCTTGGTGTGCTCGACTTCGATACGGCGTGAACGTGGGACGAGTCCCCGCACATCGAAGAAGCTCAGACATCCCTCGTACTGGGAATCGGTCTGGCCGGACTCGTTGATGATCACAGGGTTGAGCAGGAGCACCGTTGCGGCGTCGGGGTCCGGCGGAAGCACGATGGCCGCCGCGTGATCGACTCCGATCTGAGGCGCGGCCAACCCCATGCCCTTGCCGAAGTGGTGATGGTCGCGTACTCGCTGAACGGCGCGGTGCAGTTGATCGACGACCTCCTCGGCCTGTTGCGCCTGTTCGGGCAGGCGGAAGGGCTTCGCGGGCCGTGCGAGTATTTCCTCGCCTTCCTGCGCGATCCCTGCGGCCCGCATACGGTCGCTGGCCGTGCGAAGCGCCGGGAAAGCGTCGATGTCGCGATCGGGGTTGCCGCGCCATCGCCACTCCAACCGGTAGCGGGCTCCGATCGGAGGATCGTTCGTGTGCCAGCTGAAGATCACTTCGCCGTCGTCTTCTCGGCGCCGTATCGCCGAACGCAGCGGTACGGCCGCCGCCGTGGTCGAGGTCTCGGTTCCCCAGACACCGGGCTCAAGTGAAGCCGGGAAGCGTAGCTCCACGCTCACCGCCCGGGTCGGTAGCCGGATGGCGCGCTGGAACCACTGTCCCCATTGGTCCGAGCCGACGACGTAGGAGTATTCGAGCGAGGCCGACTGCCCCGGGTAGAGGGGGAACATCGAGTTCTGGTTCTCGAAGCTCAGCCAGACCTCTTTGAAGGAGTCCCGGTCGTGCTTGGCGACCCAAGTCATGGGCTCGCCGTCACAGGTGGCGGTCAGGTTCAGCCGTTCCCACGTCAGCGGATGGTTGCGGTAGAGCTCGTTCGAGAGTTCGGGTTGGCCCGGGTAGCGGTCGACGCTGATGCGTGCCAGGTAGCGGGTGACGGGTTCGTTGCCGCCGTTGACCACACGGCGCCGCATGAAGGCGGTGTAGGTGCCCTTGTGATAACGCAGCTCGGCGTGATCGAGGTCGACGAACAACTCACCGTCCCCGGCGGGCGTGGGACGTGCGTGGGGGGCCGATTGCCAGGAACGCCAGAGCTCTCCCGTGCTGGACAGTTTCTGCTCGGCCAGGCGCGCGAACTCCTCACTGGCCGGATAGCGCCCGGACTCGACGTGGCTGATGTAGGAGGGGTCGAAGCCCATCGCCTCCGCGAGGGCCTTCTTCGTCAGTCGGCGGAGCTTGCGCCAGTAGGCGAGCGCGGTGGGGAAGTCGGCAGGGTGAGGTGAGGGGGTCATGCGGATGATTATCGCGCACACGGAGTGTGATCGTATGAGTGAATCGTGACTGAACCCCTTTCATTCTGGCCTCACCTGGGCGATCTCGGTTCTCCTTGAAGTGGCCCCGGCACCGCCCCGCCTCGTAGTTGACCGGCGGGGCGCATCGGTGCCCCGACCGAGGAGGTTCCCATTGGCTGTCTTCGCTACCGAGGATCACCCAGGAGCAGTGGCAGCACGCGGAACTGATCTGGGAGTACCACCGCATGCACCACCCGGCCCGGCCGTGCGACGTGGCGGTCGCTCTCGGATGTAACGACATTGGCGTTGCCGAGCACGCCGCCGAGCAGTACCACTCCGGTCTCTTCCCCCTCCTCGTGTTCACCGGAGGGAACAGCCCTTCGACCGCCGGGGTGTTTCCTCGAGGAGAGGCGGTGCACTTCCGTGAGCGGGCACTGGAACTCGGTGTCCCCGACGCGTCGATTCTCGTGGAGACCAAGGCGTCGAACACCGGCCAGAACATCACCTACTCCCACGCCGCCCTGGTAGCCAACGGAGTTGTCCCCGACAGCGTGCTTCTGCTCTGTATGCCCTACATGGAGCGGCGAGCGTATGCGACCGCCCGGAAACAGTGGCCCGACGTGGAGGTGGTGTGTTCCTCAGCTCCGCTCGGTCTGCGCGACTACGCCAAGAGGGCGGGAGACGCCGGGGCCGTCATCGACATGATGGTCGGTGACCTCCAACGCGTGATCGAGTATCCCCGGATCGGCTTCGCCATCGAGCAGGAGGTGCCGCAGCCGGTGCTCGACGCCTATGACTCCCTCGTCGCCTCCGGTTTCGACAGCCGCCTGATCCAGCGCTGATCAGCCGCCCAGCACGCGGCTGGGGAGGGCGGGGTGCGTACGGGACGGGAAACAGCCCTTTCCGGCAAGGATCGGTAAGTCCGTACCAAGGGTTGTCATGTGGGGCGATGCGGGCGGCGTGGCGTGCGTACGCCCCGCCCCACCCGGGCGAGGATGGGCACCGGGCCGCAGGGGGAGAGCCGACAGAACCGGCTGCTCCGCGCGCGACCCGTCCCGCCTCCCAGATCCACCGCGTGGCCGCCCACTGGCCCAAGGTTCCAGGTCGCGCGGTGTCAGACACGGCTCGGCGCCCGTACCCCGGTACGGGCGCCGACCGCGTTCGAGCCAGAGACAGCGGGGTCAGTACCCGCGCCAGGCCTGGCGGTCCTGGTGGTAGCCGATGATCTTCGGGTGCATCATCGTCGAGGGCTCCACCTCACCCTCCCGGCGGTCCATCGGGAACACCAGCGCCGCCCGCAGCAGGTCGTCGTCCAGGAACCTCAGCTCCGGCACGTCCTCCGGCAGGGCCAGCTCCGGCGCGCCGCCCGGCTCGTCCGCGGACGCCCCCAGGTAGAAACCCCAGTTCCCGAAGGTCGGCACGTCCACGTTGTACGGCGTGACGGCGAGCCCGGCCTCCTCCAGCGAACGCCCCACGCTCCAGTACGCGTCCGAGGCGAAGAACGGCGAACCCGCCTGGACCACCACCCGCCCGCCGGGCTCCAACGCCTGCTCCAGCAGCGAGTAGAACTCGATCGTGTACAGCTTCGAGGTACCCACGTCGGTACCGTCCGGCAGGTCGGCGATCACCACGTCGAAGTCGTCCGGGTTGTCGCGCAGCCACTGGAACGCGTCGGCGTTCACGACCTCCACGCGCGGGTCCTGGAAGGAGTCGTCGTTCAGGTCGCGGATCACCGGCTCCGTGGAGGCCAGCTCGATCACGGCCGGGTCCAGGTCCACCAGGGTCACCGACTCCACGTCGTCGTAGCGCAGCAGCTCCCGGATGGCCAGGCCGTCACCGCCGCCGAGCACCAGGACGTCGCCGCGGGGGCCGTCCATCGCCGGGTGGATGAGCGACTCGTGGTACCGGTACTCGTCCAGGGTGGAGAACTGGAGGTCGCCGTTGAGGAACATGCGCACGTCCCGGCCGTCCAGCGACTGGGTGAGCACGATCTCCTGGTACTCGCTGCGCTCGGCGTGCGCGATCGGGTCGCGGTACATCGCCTGCCTGGCGTCCACCTCGAAGTTCTCGGCGAAGTAGTAGGCCAGGCCCAGCACCGCGACGATGAACGTGAGCCCGACGGTCAGCCCCACGTAGGCGAGCCGGGTCAGGTCCGTGCGGAACAGCCACAGCACCACGGCCACACCGATCACCGCGTTGAGCACACCCACCATGAGCGCGCCCTTGGGCAGCCCCAGCAGCGGGAGCAGCAGGAACGGGAAGGCCAGACCACCGATCAGCCCGCCCACGTAGTCGGCGGCGAACAGGTCGGCCACCGCCTCGGAGGCGTCCTGCTTGCGGATGCGCTGGATCAGCGTCATCAGCAGCGGGATCTCGATACCGATCAGCGTGCCGATCACGAACGCCAGCAGCACCAGGGTGGGCTGGTAGGCGGAGGCCGACAGCCAGGCGAACGACCCGTACAACAACAGGACGGACAAGCCGCCGACCAGGGACAACAACCCCTCGACCACCGCGAACGACAGCGCGGGGCGGGCCTGGTACCGCTTGGACAGCAGCGACCCCACACCCATGGCGAACACCATCACCGACAGGACCACCGAGGCCTGGGTGATGGTGTCGCCCAGCAGGTAGCTGCCGATCGCGACGAGGGCCAGCTCGTACACCAGGCCGCAGGCGGCGCAGATGAACACCGCCAGCAGAACGAAGAACCGGGCCGCACGGGGCGGCACCGGGAGTCGGGGCCGTGCGTGGGCCGTGGTCTCGCTCAAGGAACTGCTCTCTCAGGAAGGGAAGGGGTGGCTCGACGGACGTCGGGGGGCCGGACCGCAGACCGGCCCGACCCCCCGACCGTGCGGACTACTTGCCGAAGCCCGAGCCGCCGCCACGGCTGTCACTGCCGCTGCCGCCGCTGTTGGAGTTGTTGTTGCTGTTGTTTCCACCGCCGCCGAAGCCGCCGAAGAAGAAGAAACCGCCGCCACCGCCGCCGCTGCGGCTGGAGCACTCCTCGGTGGGGGACGCGCTGGGCGTGGGGCCGGAGGCCGAGGTCGTGGAACCGGTGGTGCCCGTCGAGGTCGTGGAGCTGGTCGCGCTGGAGCTGGGCTCGGCCTTGGGCTCGCAGTCGGCGCTGTTGTTGCCGCCCGAACAGGCGGAGAGGAGGATCAGCAGGGCGGTGGCCCCGCCGATCGCGGCGATTCTGTGTCTGGGAGCGCGGGCTCCCCGGGTCGTGGTCGTGGCCATGGTGGCCTCCTCTTAAGGGGTCAGGGTCGTGGTCGTCGTCACCATTTCGTCGCTCTGCGGGTAGGCGTGCCAGGTACGCCAGCGCAGCGACGCCCCGCTGCCGGAGGTCAGGTGCAGCGCCGTGATCGCGAGGGGATCACCGGGGAAGGCGACGAGCAGCCCGCCGGGCGAGTCGGAGGTCACGTCGTGGACCTCCGCCACCCGGCGGGTGAGTGCGGCGCGAGGCAACGACTCGACGACCGAGCCGAAGCGGTAGTGGCCCACCCCAGGCAGGGGGTGCTCGGCGTTGCCGGGTAGCCCGCCGGAGGAACCCGGCAGACAGGCGACCGTTTCCACCAGCTCCCCGTCGTCGGAACCCGACCGGATGACGACCTGGTGCGAGGCCCCCAGGACCCGGAGCTCGACCCGTCTGCCCGACACCGTGACGGTGCGGGTCGCGAGGGGTTCGACCACGGGGTGGTTCAGGGACCAGACCAGGTCGTCGGCCTGGGTGTCGACGAAGGGGGCGCTGATGCTCGCGCGCATGTGGGTGTCAGCTCCCGGGGAAGATCGTGAAGGTACCGGGGGCGACCTTGGTTCCGGTGCTGACCTCCCAGCTTCCGTGGTCGAAGCGCTCGAAGGCGAGCAGCTGGCCGTCCTCGGACTCGTAGTCGGCGTAGTCCATGCCGCCCTCGGCCTTGAGGCCGGTGGTGCCCTCGGAGCGGTAGGAGCCGGAGCCCTTCTCCTCGAGCTTGTAGGTGACACCCTCGAGCTCGATGGTCTTGCCCTGGGGGACCATGGTCAGGTCCGGGCGGCCCGTCCACAGGGCCAGCTCGACGTCGGGGTCCTCCTCGACCGAGAGCCAGCGCTTGCCGCCCTCGACCTCGAGGAAGTGCTCGGACCACACGTAGCCGCCCTCGGAGAGGCGCAGCGTGCCGCGAATCCAGGTGCGCTCGTTGCCCCAGTCGATCATGTCGCCCGCCTTGATGTTGCGCGGGTCACCGGCGGTGTCGGTGGTGGCGGACGCGGCGAAGGGGTCCTGGGGAGGCGGGGGAGGCGTGTCCTGCTTCTGCGCGGTGGAGCGCTGCTTGTATATCAGGACCGCGATCACGATCCCGGCGATGAGAATCAGGAGCAGGAGGAGTTCGATCACCAGTGTTCCTCGTTTCGCGGTGAAGCACGTCTTGGGGGTTCTCCCGGGACCGGGCGGTCCTACTGTCCGGTATGACGCCCGTCCTGGTGGTGTGGTTCCGCTCCTGGCCGGATCGGGTCAGGGAAGGGAGGGCTCTGGGGGAACTCGTCACGGGGGTGTCGGCGGACACGGGACCAGCACGTTCCGGATGATTCGGACTGTTGTCCCTTCCCAGCCTAGGTGGTTTTCGGCCTTTCTGGGGGACCTGTACGCAGCGTGCTGGGGCCGCCACGAAACCGCCACGGGGCCCGCGCGTGCGGCGCGGGCCCCGTGGCGGCGTGGCTGTCGGAGGTGCGGCGCGGGGGCCGGTGGTGGTGGAGAGGGTCGAAGGGGGCGCGGAAGGTGGAGGGGGACGGGTCAGGCCAGCGGGTCGCCGGTCTCCAACGGAAGCGAGTCGTCCCCGCCCCAGCGGCTCCACGAACCCGGGTACAGGCGGGTGTGGGTGAACCCGGCGTGCTCCAGCGCCAGGAGGTCGTGGCAGGCGGTCACGCCCGAACCGCAGTAGGCGGTGACCGTTCCGGCGGTGTCCGCGCCGAGGGCGGCGAAGCGCTCCCGCAGGACCTCGGGGGAGGCGAGCAGACCGTCCGGGGCCAGGTTGGCGGGCCATGCGGCGCTGCGCGCCCCCGGGATGTGACCGGCGCGCGCGTCGACCGGAGCGGGCTCCTCGCCGGTGAACCGCCCGTGGACGCGGGCGTCCAGGAGCAGCTGGTCCGGGTCGGCGAGCTCGCGCTGGAGTTCCTCGGTGCCGACGATCCGGTCGGCGGGCCAAGGGAACGCGGTCCGGTGCACGGGCTCGGCGCGGACCTCGCCGCGCTCCAGCTCTCCGGACCACGCCTGGAGGCCGCCGTCCAGGAACGCGGCGGGGGTGCCCAGCACCCGCAGCATCCACACCAGGCGGGCGGCGACGGAACCGTTCGCGTCGTCGTAGACCACCACCGCGGAGTGGTCGCCGATCCCCAGGCGGCCCAGCGTGCGTGCGAGGTCGGCGGCGGCCGGCAGCGGGTGGCGGCCGCCCTCGTCGCTGGCGGGCGCGGCCAGGTCGGTGTCCACGTCGGCGTGCACGGCACCGGGGATGTGGCCGTTCAGGTGGGCCTCGCGTCCGGAGCGGCCGTCGAGGTACCAGCGGGAGTCGACGAGGACGATCTCGTCGCGGTGGTCACGGAGCCAGGCGGCGGAGACGGCCACCGGCAGGGACAGTGTCTGATCGGACATGGCGACAGCCTAGTGGGCGGCCCTGGCGGAGAGTCGCCGCGCCCCGACGCTCGGTGGCGGCAGGGGACGCGGGGTCGTTGAGGGGCGGCCGGTGCGTCAGTTGTCGGGGCCGGGGTCGGGCCCGTGCGCCGACGTGGTCGGGCCGGGGCCGAAGGCCGCGTACGCCAGCCCGGTCAGCAGCGGGACGGAGAACCACAGCTGGTACCAGAACACCGAGCCCAGGTCGGACCACGGCATGGTGGCCGCCGAGGCGGCGCCCACGACCCCGATCCCGAACGTCACCGCGCACCGGGGCAGGAACGGGGCGGAGGGCAGGCCGTCCAGGAACAGCCGGACCGCCAGCACGGCGGCGCCCAGGAACCACAGGGAGAGGAAGATCCGGTGCCGGTCCGGGTCGGGTACCGGGTCGTTCCAGGCCACGAGGGCCAGTGTCAGGCCGATGACCAGGACGACGGGCCCGCCCACCGCCGCCGGGGGGAGGGGAGCCCTGCCGGGGCCGCGTGTTCCGGTGTGTACCTCCATAGGCCACGTCCATGCCCGGAGGGTGGCGATCCATGCCGGTTCGGTCGGGTCGGGTACACCACAGGGGG
Source organism: Nocardiopsis sp. NPDC006938 (assembly GCF_042869555.1). Classification (NCBI taxonomy): domain Bacteria; kingdom Bacillati; phylum Actinomycetota; class Actinomycetes; order Streptosporangiales; family Nocardiopsidaceae; genus Nocardiopsis; species Nocardiopsis sp. NPDC006938. The sequence continues at coordinate 255,000 of NZ_JBIAGA010000006.1, forward strand.
TCGGGGTTTGGGCGGCGCCCAGGACACGGCGTCCAGGACAGAGCGTCTAGGAGACGGCGGCGCGGTCCATGCGGTGGACACGCAGAATCCACCACAGACCGAGGGCGGGCAGCACCAGGGGGATGAACAGGTAGCCGCTGCCGAAGTGCGACCACACCGTGTCGTCCGGGAACGCCCCGGCGGCGAACACGCTCAGCGCGCCCACCACGAGCACCCCGGCCATCTCCACGGAGACCGAGACCAGGGCCACCATGCGCGAGGTGCGACCGGCCCGGGCGAGGCCCACCGCCGCCACCAGGTAGATCAGCCCGGCCAGCACCGAGAGGCCGTAGGCCAGCGGAGCCTCGTCGAACCGGGTGGCCAGCTGGTAGGAGCCGCGGGCGGTCGCCGCGAGCGCGAACACGGCGTACACCGCGACCAGCAGACGGCCGGGGCCGGTGCGCAGGGTGCGGTCGCCCGCGGGGTCGGTCGCCTCAGACAACGGGGCTCCACATCTGCTCGATCCGGACGAGGAGGACGGGGAGGATGAGACAGGCGAAGGCGATCACGGCCGGGCCCCACTTACTGCGCTCCATGAACCCCCACACGGCGCAGGCGGGCGGCAGCAGCGCCACGGTCGCCAGGTAGGAGACGAGCATGACGGTCTCGCCGGGGCGTTCGCCACCGACCATCGCCACCGTGATCGCGCCGACCTGCCCGAGCACCAGCAGCCACAGCACACCCACGCCGACCAGGTGTGGCACGAGCATGGGTTGGTCGCGGAAGGTGGAGACGAGGCACCACACGGCCATCGCCAACGACACCATCTGAATGGTCATGGTCAGCCAGTCGACCACGCCGCCTCCGCTCGGGGTACACCACACGTCCGCCCAAGTCAGCGGACCACGACAAACTACGACGCATCGTAGTCGTTGTGCGGTACCACCGCGTACCCGGCCCCGGCGGTCGCCCCGGGGCCGGGCCGGTGTCCCTGCGCTAGCGCTTCCAGTAGAAGACGTCGGCGGTGGCCGACGTGATGCTGGCCTCGGTGTCGCCGAACTGCGCCACGCGCACGCGCACCCGGCGCTTGGCGGCGAGGTTGCCCTTCCACGAGTAGGTGAAGTGCGCCTTCCCGCCCACGTGCACGGGGCTGTCGAGCGGCCGGTTGCGGGCGATCCTCCAGCCGCCGTCACCGTCGGGTTCGTACTCGGTGACCCTGATCTGCACCTCCGCGCCGGAGCTGACCCCCTCCAGGGTCACCCCGACCGAGATGTCGTAGTAGGCGCCCTTGGTCTCCTCGACCCCGACCAGGGCGTAGAACTCGCCGGTCTCTCCGTCGTGCCGCTTGTCGAAGGCCAGGCTCGCCCAGGTGCCCGGTTCGAGGGCCTGCGCCTTGTCCTTCTCGAACCTGCGGTGAGAGGGCATGTCGTCGTCTCCTTCAGTGTTTCCGGGGGCCTTGGCGAAGGTGCCGTCCTTGACCATCGCGTAGGCCCTGTCGCCGGGGCAGGACGTGGAGATGAAGTCACGGTGGCCCAACACCTTGCCGGAGATGGAGGTGTCGGGTTCCATCAGCCACTGCCGCAGCACGCGGACCGCGTTGATCTGCTCGGGCGTGATGGTGTCCGTGGGGCCGGTGGCCAGGGTGCACGAGTAGTGGGAGGAGTTGCCGCCCGGCTGGGCGGCCTGCGTCCGGTAGAGCCCGCGCCCCTCGATCACGTACCCGTGGGGGCAGGCCATGAACGAGTTGCCGGTGAAGTAGACCGTCCCCCGTCGCCGGGCCAGCCACGTGCCGTTGGGGGTGGTGGGACACCACACGTGCCCGCCGTAGGTCTCCTCCGTGATGGTGAGGCCGTCCGGCCCGGGTGCCGTCCGGGCGCCGACGGGCAGGAGGCGCCGTGAGTCCTCCACCAGCGACCACGCGTCCGGCCCCTGGTGGAGATGGGCGGCGCGCCCGGCGAGCACGGAGGCGAACTGGAGCGCCTCGGCCGATGCCCGGTCCAGACCCGGGCACGTGTGCTCGGCGGCGAAACCGTCGAGCAGTGACTCGAGCTGGGCCCCGGTGAGGGAGCGCAGGAGCGCGTGACTGGGAACCCTGTCGGGGCTCGTCTCGCCCAGGCAGGCGGGGAGCGGCTCGTGCCCGGCCCAGGCGCCCGCGAGTTCGGCGACGGTCGCGTCGGACCACTTGGGCTCGCTGGGCAGGTGATCGCAGGGAGCGGCCGCGCGGATCAGGTCGCGGGCGGAGAGGGTCGCACTGGTGGCCCAGCGCTCCCCGTGGTGTCCTGACGGGTCGTCGCGCTCCACGGGCCACCGGTGTCGGGGGGTGGTCAGGGAGGAGTGGGAACGGCCCTCCATGCGAACGAGGGTGCGTTCGGCGGCGGGGAAGACGTTGACGGCCTGGACCGGCTGCCACCGTGAGGTTCCGGTGTCGTGGTCGAGGGTGAGGACCACGTCACCCGCGTGGAGTTCGCGGAAGGAGCGCCAACCGTCCTCGGTGAGGACCTGCGTCTCCTCGTCGGCGCAGTACCCGATGTCCGCCCAGCCCCGGGAGGGGCCGGTGTGGAAGTTGCGGGTGTTGCGCCAGTACGTCAGACAGGCCGAGTGGTCCTTGTCGGCGAGCTTCTGGTCGGAGCTGTCGTAGTGGATGACGAGACCGGAGCGGGGGTTGGCGCGCTCGGCGGGGGAGGAACCCCAGCCCAGGTCGGACCTGGACACATATTTGCTTGGTCGAGGCATACACCCATTGTCCCCTGCGGGAACGTCTCTACGTGGTGAATCCGTGACAACGAGCTATATGTGTGGAAAGTGATCTCTGGGCTGGGAGTTCTTTTTGGGGCCTGATTTGTCTCCTGTGGCTAACGGGGCCAGAGGAACACCACGGCCTCCGCCGCCACCAGGTGCGCGTCGGCCTCGCCGAACTGGGCCGCCCACAGCTGGACCCGGTGGCCCGGCTCAGAAAGGTCCTTCCATCCGTACGTGAACCCGCCGTGCCCGACCGAGTGCGTGGTCACCTCCACCGGCATCTCCCGGTGGGTCCGCCACCCGCCCGCGCCGTCCGGCGCCGACTCCACCGCGCGCAGCCGCACCTCGCGCCCCGGGGTGATGTTGGTCAGCGTCACCCCCAGGGCGAGGTCGTACAGCGCGCCGGACGGCTCCGCGGTCCCCACCAGCTCGGTCGGGTCCGCCGGTGGCCTCCCGTCGCGCAGGTCGAAGGCGATCGGGTGCCACTCCCGTGGCCGGAGCGGCTGTCCGGTGCTCTTGGTGAGGCGGCGGTATCCGGGCGTCGGGGGCATGGCTGCTTCCTCGCCTTGGGTTCGAGTGCGGGGTGCGGGGGCCACTCTCACCCCTTTCACCTGCGGTCACCACAAAAAGTAATCGAGAAGGAACCCTCCGCGTGTGCGCCCTGCGGGCGCGTCCCGGTTCGGTGCGCGACCATGGGGACACCGCCCCCTCGAAAGGTGTGACCCATGCGCTCCGCCCACGTCGTCAGCACCGTCCGCGAGGCCGAACAGGCGCTCATGGACCGGCTCCCCGAGGGCGCGCTGATGCGCCGCGCCGCCATGGGGCTGGCCGTCCACTGCGCCCGCCTGCTGCCCCGGGTCCACGGGTCCCGGGTGACCCTGTTGGTCGGAGGCGGCGACAACGGCGGCGACGCGCTCTTCGCCGGTGCCGACCTCGCCGCGCGCGGCTGCTTCGTGCGGGCGGTGTTGGCCGGGCGGTCGGTGCACCCCGAGGCGTTGTCCGCCCTGCTCGCGGCGGGCGGGCGGGTGGTCGGGGATGGTGCACGGGAGGTTGAGGAGGTGCGTGGGGCCAGGGTTGTTTCCGGTGCGCCCGGGGAGGGTGGTGTCGGGATCGCCGACGAGGCGCGGGCCGCCGTCCTGGAGGCCGACCTCGTCGTGGACGGTCTCGTGGGGATCGGCGGCCGTGGCGGCCTGCGCGAACCCCACGCGGCGCTCGCCGGGCTGGCGTCGGCCTCACCCGCCCTCGTCGTCGCCGTGGACCTCCCGAGCGGGGTGGACGCCGACACGGGCGAGGTCGCGGGCCGGGCGGTGCGCGCCGACGTCACGGTCACCTTCGGCACCTACAAGCCGGGCCTGTTCGTCGACCCGGGCGCGGGCCTGGCGGGGCGGGTGCGCCTGGTCGACATCGGGCTGGGTCCGGAGCTGCCCGAGGCCGGGGTCGTCCGTCCACAGGCTGTGGACATCGCCCGACTCCTGCCCGTTCCCGCAGCCGAGGACGACAAGTACCGCCGGGGCGTGCTCGCCGTCCGCGCCGGGTCCGACCAGTACCGGGGCGCCGCCGTGCTGTGCGTGGGCGGAGCCCTGCGCACCGGGGTGGGCATGGTCCGCTACGGAGGCGGGCCGGACGTCCTGTCCCAGGTGATCGCGCGCTGGCCGGAGGTCGTGGGGCTGCACATGGACCCCCGGAGCAGTACCGACCTCGGCCCGGGGCGGGTCTCGGCGGTGGTGGTCGGCCCCGGTCGCGGCACCCACCCCGCCAACGCGGACGAGCTGCGGGCCCTGCTGGAGAGCGACGTCCCCGCCCTGCTCGACGCCGACGCCCTCACCCTGGTGGCGAGCAGCGTGCCGCTCGCCGAACTCCTGCACCGCCGCGACGCGCACACGTTGCTCACCCCGCACGCGGGCGAGCTGTCCCGACTGCTGCCGGACACCGACCGCGCCGACATCGAGGCGCACCGACTGGAGCAGGCCACCCGGGCCGCGCGGCTGTACCGGTCGACGGTCCTGCTCAAGGGGTCGACGACGGTGATCGCCCACCCCGGAGAGCGGACGGTGGTCAACCCCACGGGAACCCCCTTGCTGGCCACCGCGGGTTCGGGCGACGTGCTGTCGGGCGTGGCCGGGGCCCTGTTGGCCTCGGGGCTCACCGCGCCGGACGCCGCGATGTGCGCCGCCTACCTGCACGGGCGGGCGGCGAGACTGGCCCGGGGCGGGGCGCCGATCAGCGCCTCCGACCTGCTGGACGCCCTGCCCCTGGCGGTCGCCGAGGTGCTGGGCGCGTCGCGCTGAGCCGGGACCCACCCCGGGCCCGCCCGGGGTGCCCGGGCCGCAGGGGGAGACCGCGCGATGACGGTCCGCGTCGCCGTTCCACACCCCTCAGGTCCGGGCGCGCGCCGCCTCCAAGCCGAGCCGCACGATGTCGGTGATGAAGTAGTCGCCGGGGTCGCGGGAGTCGCGCAGCAGGTGCAGCCGCGAGTCGTCGACCCACATGGACTCGGTGTGCTTGTCGGCCTCCAGGACGGGGGCGGACAGGTCGCCGTCCACGCGGACCAGGTAGTCCACCTCGCGGCGGGTGGAGCCGTCACCCGGGTCCCAGTCCAGCCGGTACAGCTCGGCGACCACGGCGGTGAGGGTCCAGCCGGTCTCCTCGTGGACCTCGCGGGCCAGCGCCTGGAGCATGGTCTCGCCCTCCTCCACGTGGCCGCCGACGATGTCCCAGCAGTTCGGGAACACCTTGCGGGTGGCCGACCTGCGCTGGGCGAACGCGCGTCCCCGGTCGTCGACGACCACGGCCCCTGCGACCCAGCGCTCGCCGTCGCCGGTGTCGGGGAAGACGACGCCCTCGGCGATCTCCACGTTGTCCACGTTCACGGTGCTCTCCTTCTCAGGCGGTGTGCGGCGGGGTTCGGCCGTCCTCCCCGGGGGCGGCCCCCCGGCGCGGCAGGCGCAGGGTGAGCAGCCTGGCGCGCGGCGCGAGCGTCCCGGCGAGCTCGAAGACGCCCTCGGTCCGGCTGCGGTCCTCGTCCAGCACGGAGAAGAGGTTGACCCCCAGGTAGAAGGTGATCGCCGCGTGGGCGACCTCGCGGGCGGGCAGGAGCCGCCCCAGGGGCGAGCCCCCGAGCACACGTTCCCACTCCCCGGCGACGAAGTCGATCCAGGGCTGGGAGCGCTGGTTGATCTCGGCGCGCAGTTCGGGCTTGGTGACCGCCGCTGCGACCAGTTCGGAGAACTCGGCGATGTAGCCGCGTTCCAGGTCGGTCCGGTAGACGCGGGTGGCCACCTCCACCAGCTCCTCCAGGGTGCGGGCCCGCCCGGTCGGCCCCGGCTGCGCCCCACCCGCAGGCCCTCGCTTTCGTCCCGGACCCCGGCCCCACCCCCCGACCTGGTCGGGACGACTGCCGCGAACGCGCTTGTCCGGCGCGACGCCCCCGCCGTTATGCTCGTGCCGGGCCGCGCCTCCCTCCCGGACGCGTACGGCACCGCACCCCCCGCCCCCCGGCACGAGGAAGTCCATGGAAGAACAGGCGATGCTCGCGCGCGACCTCGTGCTGCGCGTCTGTGCGGGCCCCACCGAGTTCGCCACCCCCTGGATTCGGGCACGCGGCAAGGTCACCACGCCCTTCGTGGTGCCGCGCGACCGCAACCTCATCCGGGGCGTCGTCGAGGCGGGCCGGGCCCTGGGCGTCGACCGGCTCCTGGTCTGCCGCACCCGGGCGGAGTACTCCTACGACCCGGTCACCGAGGTCCCCCTCGACACCGACACCCTCATCGACCTCATCCGGGGGTGGGGGCCCACCCCCACCGACTTCCTCGTGTGCGTCGAGGACTTCTCCGCCGCCGTCCTGGTCTCCGCCAGCGAACTCACCGTCGCCTCCGGCCCGGTCGACTTCGTGCGCGAGATCGTCGGCCCCGACATCCCCGGTGCCCGCGCCAACTTCGCGACCCGGGCCCAGGAGGGCAACCGGCCGGAACTGCTGCGGGCCGCACAGCACTACGACTGCGTCGCACCCGGTGCCCGGCACGCGCGCGCCCCACGGGGCCCCGGGCCCGACCTCGCCGAACGCCTCGCGCGAAGAGCCGAGCGGGCGCGTGAGCGCAGACCGGGGGCGGTCCGCTTCCTGCGCGGACTGCGCGGCGCCTGGGGGTGGCTCGTGCTCGGCGTCCTCCTGCTGGCGCCCCTGGCCGTCCCCGCGCTGGGAGCGGCTCCGCCCGCCCTGTTCCTCACCTACCTGCTGCTGTTCCAGCTGGCGCTGCTGGCCCGTTCGCGCACCGTCTCGTTCGCCACGCTCCTACGGACCTGCGCCCTCGGCGCCCTGACGCTCTGGCCGCTGGCCCTGCTGTCCGGGGCGGTCAGCGAGGCGCTCGGCTGGGGCACCGACGACGTCCTCAGCCAGACCTACGTGGCGGTCACCGTGGAGGAGGCGGGCAAGCTCCTCCCGCTGCTCCTCCTGCTGGCGCTGGCCCGCCGCCGGGCGCGCCGACTGTCCGCCGTGGACTTCCTCCTCCTCGCCGCCGCCTCGGGGGCCGGGTTCCAGCTGGCCGAGCGCCTGCTCGTCGGGATCTCCGCCCCGCTGGCGGACCCCGTGACCGGGCTGGTGAGCGGCCTCGCCCCCGAACCGTACTCCGGGCACGCCGTCGCCACCGGGCTGATCGGCGCGACCCTCGGGCTGGCGGTCGTCGGCCGCAGGTACGGCGGCTGGCTGTGGCTGCTGCCGATCCTGGCAGCCGCTCTGGTGTTCCTGGACCACCTGAACGTCAACGCCCGGGCCGCGGGGGCCCGGCTCGACACGGTCTCCACCTTCGTGCACACCCTCTTCGGCGCCGGGGCGCTCACCCCGTGGCTGCTGCTGACCGCCCTGCTGTTCGCTGTGGCCATGGACTACCGGGTGATCGCGACGGCGGCGGAGACCACGCCCGCGCTGCCCGGCCGGACCCCCTTCCCGGGGCTCCGGCGCTGGGCGAACGGCCGGTCGGTGGCGTTGCGGGTGCGTATCCCGGCCGACATCGCCCCGCTCTTCCGCCGGATCGCGCTCTCCTGGGTGAACCTCCCGGTCACCCTGGTCGTCACGGTCACCACCGTCGCCCACGAGCTCGCCACCGCCACCATGGCCGCCAAGCGGGGGCCGGGGGCGCTGGCCGACACGTGGCGTTTCCTGCGCTGGCGCCGTGCGAACGCCATGGGCGAGGCCTGTTCCCGGGGCAGGGACTGGCGCCGCTACCCCTCGGAGCGGGAACTGGACGGCCACGCCCGCGAGCTGGCCCGCCGCATCGGCCTGGCCGGGACCACCGGCATCGTGGTGTCCGCCGCGGCGCTGCTGCTGCTCGGTGCCGGGCCGGTGCCCGGTGTCGTGGCCGGTGTCACGGCCGAGGGAACCCCCGGATACGCGGTCCGTTCCCTGGAGCTGTTCCTGGGCTGGCTCAGCGGCGCCGACACCGCCACGCTGGTGTGGACCGCCCTCACGGGCCTGGCCGTGCTGTCGCTGCTCACCGTGGGCAACGCGGTGCCCCACGCGCACCCACGCATGGGGGAGTTCCTGCGCGCCCCCACGTCCAACACCGGAGCGATCCTCGGGATGCTCGCCCCCGGACAGGTCGGGTACGCGTTCCTGGGGCTGGCCGGAATGCTCCTGCCCGTCCGGGTGAACCACCTGATCCGCCGCTGAGCGCGGCGCGTCGTCGCGGCGGCGGGGCGGGTCTCAGGAGTGGTGGGCATCCCGGTGGTGGCGAATGGAATGGATCTCGACCACGTCCTTGCCGGGGTCGATGCGGTAGATGATCCGGTAGGTCCCGCGCCGCGCCGAGTGGAGTCCGGCGAAGGGCTCCTCCAAGGGCTTGCCCACCGGGCCCGGGTCAGCCCTCGTACGGTTCCACGCCCACGGGGGGATCGAAGGCGCGGACCCGGGGAGGGGCGCCCGCGTACGGCTCCACCCGCACCCGCGTCAACTGGCCCGTGCACCCCTGGGACAGCGACGAGGTGCCCACGTCCTCCGTGAGCGCGTTCGGGTTGCCGTGCGCACAGGTCACGCCGGTACCGGACGGGTCGTACCAGGCGCCCGTGGACAACTGGACCACCCCCGGTCTGAGGGCGTCGCTCACCACGAGTCCGGCCAGGCACGATCCCCGGGCGCTCGACACCCGCACCACGTCGCCGTCGACGACCCCGGCCCGGTCGGCGTCGTCGGGGTGCATGCGCAGCGGGTCGCGGCCGCCGACCTTCCGGGAGGCGCTGTACCCGCCCATGTCCTGCTGGCTGTGCAGCCGGGTGTTGGGCTGGTTGGCGACCAGCACCAGTGGCCGCTCCGGGTCGTCGGCCCCGGTCACCACCGGGCCGGGCAGCCACACCGGGTGCCCGGGGCAGTCCTCGTAGCCGAACGCCGCGATGGTCTCCGAGTACAGCTCGATCCGACCGCTCGGAGTCCGCAGGGCGTGGCCGTCGGGGTCCCGCCGGAACTCGCCCAGGTGGGTCTCGTCCTCGACCCGGGCGGGCATGTCGATCCGCCCCCGCTCCCAGAACCCGTCGAAGTCCGGGACGGTGAGGTCCCGGCGGGCCAGCAGCGCCCGCCACCGCTCGTAGACCGTCCGCGCCCACTCGCCGCTGGTCCGCCCCTCGGTGAACTCCTCCCGCACACCCAGGCGCTCGGCCAGGTCGGCGTAGGTGTCGTACTCGTCGCGCGCCTGCCCGTGCGGCTCGACCACGCGCGGCATCGCCCGTACCGCCAGGTCGCCCTGGCTCGCGGCGAGGTCGTCGCGCTCCAGCACGGTGGTCGCGGGGATCACGATGTCGGCGTGGCGCGCGGTCGCCGTCCAGTGCGTCTCGTGCACCACCACCGTGTCCGGGCGGCCGAAGGCGGTGGTCAGCCGGGCCAGGTCCTGGTGGTGGTGGAAGGGGTTGCCACCCGCCCAGTACACGAGCCTGATGTCCGGGAAGACACGGCGCTCGCCGTTGAAGTCGTAGGCCTGCCCGGGTCGCAGCAGCATGTCGCTGACCTGCGCCACCGGGATCGAGGTACGCACGGCGTTGTTCCCTTGCGGCATACGCGGAAGCCCGAGCGGCGTGGCCCCGCCGCCGTAGTTGCCCATGGACCCGTACCCCGAGGCGAACCCGGCTCCCGGCAACCCCACCTGCCCCAGCACACACGCCAGCGCCAGCCCCGCCCACAGCGGCTGCTCGCCGTACCGGGCCCGCTGGAGCGACCAGCCCACGTTCACCAGGGTCCGCTTGTCCGCCATGCGCCGCGCCAGCGCGCGCAGGTCGGCGGCGGGCACCCCGCTCACCCGCTCCGCCCACTCGGGGGAGCGCTCCACTCCGCCCGGGTGCCCGCGCTCGTCGCGTTCGCCGTTCACGTACGCGCGCAACCGGTCGGCGCCCACGGTGTAGCGGTCCAGGAAGGCGGTGTCGGCCAGCCCCTCGGCGAACAGCACGTGCACGAGCGCCAGCATCACGGCGGTGTCGGTCCCCGGACGGAGCGAGACCCACACGGACTTCACCCCCGGGTCGGTGTCGTCGCGCAACGGCGACACCGACACGAACTCCACCCCGGCGTCCGAGGCCGCGCGCATCGCCGGCCCCGAGGTCTGGGCCGCGCGCCCGCCCGAGGTCGTCCACGTGTTGGACACCCGCAGCCCGCCGAAGCTCACCAGCAGCTCGGTGTGCTCACGGATGTGCTCCCAGGACGGCACCCGGCTGAACAGCCGGTTCGCGTCCCGCACCCCGATCAGGTGCGGGAACAGCACCTCCAGGGCCGCGTGGCTGTAGGTGTTCACCGACCGCGTGTACCCGCCGAGGGTGTTGAGGAACCGGTGCAGCTGGCTCTGCGCGTGGTGGACGCGGCCCGCGCTGCCCCAACCGTAGGAGCCGCCGTAGATCGCCTCGTTGCCGTGCTCGGTGCGCACCCGGTCCAGCTCACCGGCGAGCAGGTCCAGAACGGTGGACCACTCCACCTCCACGTACGCGTCCCCGGGGTCACCGCGGCGCGGGTCGGGGCCCGGTCCGTGCTCCAGCCACCGACGGCGCACCGCCGGCCGGGCCACCCGGGAGCGGTGGTGCTGGGCGCCCGGGGTGTTCCCCATGACCGGCGAGGCCGCCGGGTCGTCCGGGTTCGCGCGGACACCGACCACCCGGCCGTCGTCGACCTCGACCTGGTAACTGCCCCAGTGGGCACTGGTCGGGCGAAGCGTGGCGGACATGTGTACTCCCCGTGTGTTCCCTGCGTGTCCCCGTGCGGCGGCACGGCCCCCGCGTCGGCTCACACTCTACGCAGCGCACGGGGGCGCGCCTCGTGCGGCGCCCGGCACGGTGCGATGATGATCCGCGCGGCGCCCACCGGCGCGCGCACCGGCACACACCAGCGCACACGAAACGACAGGGGAGCGGGCGACGATGGGAGAGCTCAGGTCACGGCGGTCGGTACTCGCGGTTCCGGGGTCCAACCCCCGGTTCGTGGAGAAGGCCCGGGAACTGGACACCGACGCCTTCTTCCTCGACCTGGAGGACGCCGTCGCCCCCTCGGAGAAGGAGGACGCCCGCGCCACCGTGGTCCGGGCGCTCAACGACGGCGGCTGGCGGGGGCGCGTCCGGTCGGTGCGCGTCAACGACGTCGCCACCGAGTGGGCCTACCGCGACGTCATCGCCGTGGTCGAGGGCGCCGGAGCCCACCTCGACACCCTCGTGCTGCCCAAGGTCACCGCCGCCCGCGACGTCCACTGGCTGGACACCCTCCTCACCCAGATCGAACGCGCCAGCGGCCTGCCGGTCGGCCGTATCGGGATCGAGGCCCAGATCGAGGACGCCCGGGGCCTGGTCGAGGTGGACCGCATCGCCGCCGCCTCGCCCCGCCTGGAGACGCTGGTCTACGGACCCGCCGACTTCATGGCCTCGGTCAACATGAAGAGCCTGGTCGTGGGCGAGCAGCCGCCCGGCTACGACACCGGCGACGCCTACCACCACGTCCTCATGCGCATCCTCGTCGCCGCCCGCGCCCACGGGCTCCAGGCCATCGACGGGCCCTACCTCCAGATCCGCGACGTCGACGCCCTGCGCCGCGCGGCCGGGCGCACCGCCGCCCTCGGGTTCGACGGCAAGTGGGTGCTGCACCCGCTCCAGGTGGAGGCGGTCAACGAGGCGTTCGCCCCCTCCCAGGAGGACTACGACCACGCCGAGCTGATCCTGGACGCCTACGCGCACGCCACCACCGTGGACCGGCGCGGAGCCGTGATGCTGGGTGAGGAGATGCTCGACGAGGCCTCGCGCAAGATGGCGCTGGTCGTGGCGGGCAAGGGCCGGGCGGCCGGGCTCTCCCGCACCCGTTCGTTCGACCCCGGGGCCTGATCCCGGCCCGCTCGGCCCGCCGTCTCGTACCGCTCCGGCCCGCCTCTTACCGCCCTCTCACCAAGGTGGGAGAGCATGTGCCCATGGAAAGCACCGCCACCGTCCTGATCGCCGACGACGACCGGGCCATCCGGGAGTCCCTGGAACGCGCCCTCCAGCTGGAGGGGTACACGGTGCGGACGGTGGCGGACGGCGTCCAGGCCCTGGCCGCCGTCCACTCCGACCCCGTGGACCTGCTCGTCCTCGACGTGATGATGCCCGGGGTGGACGGGCTCGGCGTGGCCCGAGTCCTCCGGGCCGAGCACGACCGGACCCCCATCCTCATGCTGACCGCACGGGTGGAGACCCCCGAACGGGTGGCCGGGCTGGACGCCGGGGCCGACGACTACCTGGCCAAGCCCTTCGAGCTCGACGAGCTCCTGGCGCGGCTGCGCGCGCTGCTGCGCCGGGCCGCCCCCGTCCCCGAGGAGGTCGACGGCGACGCACCCCTGCGGGCGGGCGAACTACGGCTGGACGCCCGGGCCCGCCGGGTCTGGCGGGGCGAACGCGAGATCGAGCTCTCCAAGACCGAGTTCGACCTCCTCGAACTCCTCATGCGCAACACCGGCATCGTGTTGGACCACGCCACCATCTACGACCGCATCTGGGGCTACGACTTCGGCCCGGAGTCCAAGAACCTCGCGGTCTACATCAGCTACCTGCGCCGCAAGCTGGAGGACGGCGGGCCTCCGTTGATCCAGACCGTCCGGGGCGTCGGGTACACGCTGCGTCCCCAGGGGTGAGCCCGATGACCGACCCCGCGTCCGAGCGGCCGCCCGTCACCGGGACGGGCCCGGCCCCCACCGACACGACCGGTTCGAGCGGCACGGGCGACGCGACCGGGACACCCGGCGCCGGTCCGCGCGCGAGCGTGGTCCTGCACCCGGGCGAGTGGCGGCTCGGCACCCGCTTCGCGGTGCTGTTCGCCCTGGTCGCGGCGGTCACCATCGCGCTCGTCGGCACCCTGGCCTACAGCACGGCGGCCGCGCTCATCAGGGCCGACGCCGAGAGCGAGTTCGACGAGGCCGTGCAGAACCTGTCCCGGCAGCTGGAGATCTCCGCCGAGAACAACCAGGGCGCCCCCGACGGCAACACCTTCACGTTCCTGGCCCCGGGCAGCCTGGACGCGCAGATCCTCACCCCCGACGGCACCTGGGCGCAGCTGCTCGCGAACCGGCACGAACTGTCGTCCTTCCAACCCAGCCCCGCCGACCTGGAGGTGGCGCGGGCGGCCGAGGCCGGACTCGTCGACACCCGGGAGACCCAGGTCCAGGAACAGGAGTACCGGGTGGGCACCGTGTCCCTGGGGGAGGGGCGCGGAGCGATCCAGCTCCTGCAACGGCTGTCGCCGGTGGAACAGATGATCGGCCGGTTGGCCTTCCAGATCCTCTGGGTGGGGCTGCTGGTCGCCCTGTGCGCGGCGTCCGTGGGCTGGTTGGTGGGTCACCGCATCACCGGACGCCTGGTCCGGCTCACCGACGCCGCCGAGTACGTGAGCTCCACCGGCCGACTGGACCCGGTCACACCGAACCGCGTCGGGGTCGCCGACCCGACCGTCGAGGCGGGGTCCGTCGGCGGCCCGGACGAGCCGGGCCACGACGAGGTGGGGCGGCTCAGCAGCGCGTTCAACGCCATGCTGGCCCGCCTGGCCCGCTCCAAGGACGAACAGCGCCGACTGGTCCAGGACGCCGCGCACGAGCTGCGGACCCCGCTCACCAGCCTGCACACCAACGTCCAGGTGCTGGGCAGGGTGGACCGGCTCAGCCCGGAGGCCCGCCAGCGGCTCATCGACGACCTCCAGGGGGAGACCCGGGAACTCACCGGCCTGGTGAACGAGCTGGTCGGCCTGGCCACCGGCAACCACGAGGACGAGTCCCCGAGCCCGGTCGCGCTCGCCGACGTCGCCGAGCGGGTGGCGGCGCGCAGCCGCCGCCGCACCGGGCGGGAGATCCTGGTGGACGCCGACGACAGCGTGGTCTGGGGGCGCCCTGGCTCACTGGAGAGGGCCCTGGCCAACCCGGTGGAGAACTCCGCCAAGTTCGATCCCGAGGGGAACAGCCCGATCGTCATCCGGGTCCGTCAGGGCGCGGTGGAGGTCATGGACCGGGGGCCGGGTGTGGACCCGGCCGAGATCGGGCACCTGTTCGAGCGCTTCTACCGGGCCACGGTCGCGCGCGGCCTGCCTGGTTCGGGGCTGGGGCTGGCCATGGTGCAGGAGATCGCGCACACGCACGGCGGCGGAGTGTTCGCCCGCAACCGCGAGGGCGGCGGGCTGGTGATCGGCCTCTGGCTGCCGACGTACCGACCTCCGGGGGACGTGTCACCGGGGCGACCGGGCCAGTTCGGACCCCAGGGACCCCAGGGACCCCAGGGGCGGTAGGGGCATGAGGGGTGCCCGGGGTCGCGGGGGTGACGGGGTGCCGGGGATGGACGGCCCCGGCCCCGCCGCACGGACCTGCGGTCCCGCCGAGCGTCACCGCGCACCACAGCGTGAGCACCACACCGGACTCCCGGACTCCCGGAGAGCCGAGCTGCCGAACTGCCAGACTCCCGGAGAGCCGGGTTGCCGGAGAGCCGGAGGCCCTTCGCCCGGTTCGCGCCGCGTTCGCGCCCGGTGTCCTCCCGCGCCCCGCCGCCCGCCCGCCAGGGTGCGCCCTCCCCGCGCCCCGCCCTAGACGACGTCCCCGGGACCCCCGGGACCCGGGGCGGTGGCCTCGGCGAGCCGGTCGAAGGTCAGGTGCAGCACGGCCCGGCGCTCCTCCCTGAACTCCGGTGCGGGCTCCAGTCCGTCGATGCTCCGCTCCCACGCCGCCATGAAGTCCCGGCGCCACCCCAGCACCACCTCGCGGGAGGGCAGGCGCCCGCCCGAGTAGCCCTCCCGGGCCAGCACGTACAACAACTCCAGGTGGCACGGCAGCGCCGTGCCCCAGTACTCGTCGGCCTCCAGTGCGACCGGGTCGCCGGACATCGCCGAGGCGACCTCGCCGACGAGCCGGTCGACCACCCCCGCCAGGTGGTCTGCCGCCGTGTCGCTCTCGAAGTTCCCACTACCCCAGGTGCCCATGACGCCCTCTCGTTCCCGCCGGTCACCGCCATCGAAGCAGGCGGTTCCGACGTTTCGGGGCGTCCCCGCGCCCTACCTCGGGCCGGTGCCCGCCACCGCTTCCTCGTAGATGCGCTCGAAGCGTTCCAACGAGTCCTCCAGACGGTGCCGGGACGCCATCAGCCTGCTGTGCGCCCCCATCCGCCGCCGCGTTCCCTCGTCCTCCACCACCAGGCGCAGCCGCTCCGCCAGCTCCCCGGGCCGACCGGGCCGGTACAGGTAGCCGTTGCGCCCCTCCTCCACCAGGTGCGGCAGGGCCATCGCGTCGGCGGCCACCACGGGCAGTCCGCTGGCCATGGCCTCCAGGGTCGCGATGCTCTGGAGTTCCGCGGTGCCCGCGATGGTGAACACGTCCGCGCACCGGAACACGTCGGGCAGGTCCTCATGGGAGACGAACCCGAGGAAGACCACCCGGTCGGCCACCCCCTCCGCGCGGGCCAGTTCCTCCAACCGGGTCCGCTGCGCGCCGTGCCCAGCCAGCACCAGCTGCGTGTCGGGCAGGAGCGTCACCGCCCGCACCAGCTCGTCGGCGTTCTTCTCCTCGTCCAGGCGGCCCACGAACAGCATCGTCCGGCGGTCGGGGACGCCGAGCCGCTCCCGCAGGCGCCTCCGGTCGGCCGCGGGGGCGTCGGCGGACAGCGGCTGGAAGCGGACCAGGTCGATGCCGCAGGAGACCGGCTCCACCGGCCGGGCGAACCCCTGGTCGGTGAGGAGCCCCGCGGCGGCCGGGGTCGGGGTGGTCACGTGCTCGGCCCCGGCCAGCACGCGGCCCAGGTCCCACCAGGCCAGGCGGGCCGCGTAGGGGCGCAGCGGCCCGGGGACCCGCAGGGGGTCGAAGAGGTTCTCGGGCATGAAGTGGTTGGTGGCCACCACCGGGACACCGTGGACGCGCGCGGCGCGGGCGAGCATCCGGCCGACCAGGAAGTGGTTCTGGATGTGCACGGTGTCCGGGCGCAGACGCCCCAGGAGCTGGTTCAGGTGCCCGCGCACCCCGGGCGGCAGCGCCAGCCGCACGCTCTCGTGGGCCAGCGACGGCATGGAGCGCAACCGGTGCTCCACCACGCCGTCCTGTTCGCTCACGTAGGGGCGGCCGGTGGGGGAGGGGCCGAGCATATGCACGTCGGCGCCGCGTTCGGCGAGCCCGTGGGCCAGTCGCGCGGTGAAGTAGGCGGCGCCGTTCACGTCGGGAGGGTAGGTGTCGGTGCCGATCAGCACCCGGACGCGACGGCCCCCGCGACCCCTCTCCGGAGCACGGGGGGCGGTGGGGGAATGTGGTGCGAAGGACGTGGACATACCGGTTCTCCTGGAGGCGTCGAGCGGCTGGGCCGTGCTCTGGTCCGGTGCGGTGTACCACGAGTGTGGTCCACCGGTATGGACCGTCGCCGACCTTCCGGTGACGCCGAGGCGACCGGCGACGTAGCACACGGCGCAGGGCAGAATACCCTCAGTGACCATCAAGGCGGGGCACGTCACCACGGGCGCGTCCGAAGAGGCCCCGCCGCGAACCCCCGCCGCGCGCCCCGCCGCGAACCCCCGCCGCGCGCCCCGAACCGGCCCCGGACAGCGGACGGGGGCGGACCGGCCCCCGTGACCGGTCCGCCCCCGTCCGGGGATCGGAGAAAGGGAAGGAAGACGCCCCCGTCAGTCCTCCTCGATCTCCGGGGTCTCCTCCTGCGCCGACGCGGCCCCCTGCTCGCCCAGCGTCACCGTCACCTCCCGCTCGGAGCCGCTGCCACCCGGCAACACGCCCAGGGTGACCTCGTCGCCGGGCCGGAGGGCGCGGATACGGGCGATCAGCTGGTCCGGCGAGGACACCTCGTCGCCGTCCACCGCGACGATCACGTCGTCGACCTCCAGCCCCGCCTTCTCGGCGGCCCCGTCCTTGGTCAGCTCCATGATCTGTGCGCCACCGACCCGGCTGGGCGCGATGGTGGCCTGGATGGCCGGGTAGCTCGCGCTGCCGGTCTCGATCAGCTGCTCGGTGATCGGCCGGACCTGGTTGATGGGGATCGCGAACCCCAGGCCCACCGACCCGCTCTCCTGGGACAGCCCGGCGATGGCGGTGTTGATGCCGATCACCTCGCCGGCCATGTTCACCAGCGGGCCGCCGGAGTTGCCGGGGTTGATCGCGGCGTCGGTCTGGATCGCGTTGATCACCGTCGCCGTCTGACTGTTGCCGCTCTCGGTGGCGCCGGTGTTCACCGGGCGGTTGAGCGCGCTGACCACGCCCGTGGTCACCGTGCCGGACAGGCCGAGCGGCGAACCGATCGCCACCACGTCGCCGCCGACGCCGACCTGGTCGGAGTCGCCGAGCGTCGCCGGGGTGAGGTCGGTGCGGTCCTTGGCCTGGAGCACCGCGATGTCGGAGACCGGGTCGGCCCCCAGCAGCTCGGCCTCCGCCGTGCTGCCGTCGTTGAACCGCACCAGCAGGGGGCCGTCACCGGCCGCCTCCACCACGTGCGCGTTGGTCAGGACCTGGCCGTCGGAGGAGATGATCACGCCGCTGCCGCCGCCCGCGCTGGTCTGGATGGAGACCACGCTCGGCAGTACCTGGTCGGCGACCTCGCCCACGGCGCCCTCGGTCGCGGTCGTGCCCTGCTCGCCGGTGAGCGAGCTGATGGGTGACCCGCCGGGCATGAGGTAGGCGGTGCCCAGGGCGGCGGTCGGGCCCACGATCAGGCTGGTGACCAGGGCGGTCACCGCGGCCACCGCCACGATCCGGCCGGTGCCGCGCCGGCGCTGCTCCTGCGGCTGGCCGGGGTGGCCCGGGCCGAAGTGGGGAGGGGGTCCGAAGGGACCCGTCTGCTGGGGGCCGTGGGGCTGTCCGGGGCCGAAGCCGCCCGGAGCCTGGGGGCCGCCGTACGCGCCCGCCATGAACGTCGCCGTGTGCGGACCCTGGTGCGGTGCTCCGGGGGGCTGGTGTCCCTGGGGGCCCGGTGCCCGGGGTGCGCCGAACGGTGCTCCCGGAGCCGCGGGGCCCGCGCCGTGGTGGCCGGCCGGAGCGTCCGCCGGGGCGGGTTCGGGGTGACTGGTGGGGCCGGGCTGTCCGTCCGGGCCGGGGAAGACGTAGGAGGCGCGGTCCGTGTCGTTGGGGCCGGTCGCCCAGCCGGGCTCGGGCCCCTCGGGCGCCGTGAACCGGGGCGCGGACGGGCCGGGCGCGGCGGGCGCGCCCGGAGCCTCCTGGCCGGGCGCTCGGTCGTCGTCGAAGAGGGAGTCCTCGAAGGGGCGCTCCTCACCGGTCCGGGGCTGGTCGGCGGCACCGGACCCGGTGGGACCGTGCTCGGCGTCGCCGCGCTCCGCTCCAGCACCGGTCTCCGGGCTTTCACTCGGGTCGTTCGGGTGCAACTCATCCTCCGACTGACGGGACGATGTACTGACTTGCCTCATCTTGGAGGGCGTGGGTTAGAACAGGGTGAGAGCCCGATACAGCGTGGTTTCGAGTCGTCGCCCGGCCCCCGCCCCGACCGGCGCACCCCGTGAGCAGTGGGGTCCGTGTACCACAATGTCCGTAACGATACCGCGCTCCGCTCCCAGGACCCGGTCCGACAGGGAAGGCCCCACCCGTGATCAAGCTCGTGCTCGCCGACGACGAACACCTGGTGCGCGGAGCGATCGCCGCGCTCCTGGGCCTGGAGGACGACCTGGAGGTCGTCGCCGAGGTCGGCCGGGGCGACCTCGTGGTGGACACCGTCCTGGAACACGCCGCCGACGTCGCCGTCCTGGACATCGAGATGCCCGGGGCCACGGGGCTGGAGGCCGCGGGCCGGTTGAAGGAGCGCGCCCCCGGCTGCGGGGTGGTGATCCTGACGAGTTTCGGACGCCCCGGGTACCTGCGCCGCGCCCTGACCTCGGGGGCCCGGGGTTTCCTCGCGAAGGACGCCCCGGTGGAGCAGCTCGCCGGGGCCATCCGGCGGGTCCACGAGGGCGGGCGCTACATCGACACCGAACTGGCCGCCGCCGCGATGGTCGGCGGGGAGAGCCCGCTCACCGACCGCGAGGCCGAGGTGTTGCGGGCGGCGGCGGACGGCGCGACGGTGGCCCGCATCGCCAAGGGCCTGCACCTGTCCGAGGGCACCGTGCGCAACTACCTGTCCAACGCCATCGGCAAGACCGGCGCCGACAACCGCATGGCCGCCATCCGCACCGCCCAGGACATGGGCTGGCTCTGAGCGGGGCACCTCTGGTGGGCGACACCCGCGAAGGCCCGGGAGCGGCTACAGGAAGCGCAGGACGAGCATCGCGGTGTCGTCCGAGTTGCCACCGGGGGCGTACTCCTCCAGTTCGCGGTCGATCCGGCTGATCACCGCCTGGGCGGTGAGCCCGGCCGCGCCGGAGAAGATCCGCATCAGGCCCTCGTCGCCGAGCATGTCCGAGCCGCTGCGGCGCTCGGTGACGCCGTCGGTCACCGCCAGCACCACCTCGCCCGGGCGGATGTCCACGCTCTCCGTGCTGAAGCCCACGTCCTCGAAGGCGCCCAGCAGCGGCTGCGACGTGCCGAACGGCTGCACCTCGCCCTTCTGGTTGAGGCGCAGCGGCAGCGGGTGCCCGGCCGAGACCATGCGTACCCGCATCCCGCCCGCCTCGTCGGTGGCCGGGGTCATCTCGCCGTACAGCATCGTCAGGAACCGGGTCGAGGTGTTCTCGTCCAGGATCGCCAGGTTGAGCCGCTGCATGATGTGCGCCGGGGTGAACCCCTCGCGGGCCAGGGCGCGCAGCGTGTGCCGGGCCAGACCCGTGACGGCCGCGGCCTCGGGGCCGGTACCGCACACGTCACCGATGGCGAAGCACCAGCGCCCGCTGGCCGAGAACACGTCGTAGAAGTCCCCGCCCACCTCGCTGCGCTCGTCGGAGGGCCGGTAGTAGACGGCGTGGTCCACTCCGGGGATCACCGGCTCCTTGTCCTTGGGCGGCAGCAGACTGCGCTGGAGCGCCGTGCTCATCGAGGTGTGCCGCTCGTGCAGCCGCGCGTTCTCCATCGCCGACGCCACCCTGCGGCTGAGGTCGTCGGCGACGTCGGCCTCCTCGCGGGTGAAGTCGTCCGACTCGTTCTTGCCGATGGTCATCCGGCCCAGCGCGCGTCCGTGGGCCACCAGCGGGATGCTGATCGCCGGGCCGCGCGCTATGGAGCCGGGCATCTGCTCGTCCAGCCCCTCGGCGGCCAGGTCCTGGTGGGCCCACAGCGGCCCCGGCTCGCGCTGTTCGCGCGGGGGCAGCGCGGTCAGCAGGGACCGCAGTACGTCGTTGAGGTTCTCGTCTCCGTGCACCACGTGGGTGAGCCTGGAGATGCCCAGCTCGTTGATGGTGTGGATGGCGCACCACCGGCCCAGCCGCGAGGTGATCAGCTGCGCCGCGAGCGCGCCGGTCATCCGCTCGTCGAGCGTGCCCGCGAGCAGGTCGCTGGCCTCGGCCAGGAAGCTCAGCGAGGCGCGGCGGCTCAGCTCGACCTCGGCCAGCCGCGACCGCTCCACGGGCAGCGCGATCAGGTCCGCGCCCTCCTGGAGGCGTTTGGCCGCCGCCGGTCCGAACTGCCGGGCGCGGGTGGAGGCCACACCGAGCAGACCGGTCACCCGGCCGTCGACGATCAGCGGCGCCGTCACCAGCGAACGCATCCCGGCCCTGGCCAGCGCGCCCCTGGTGGTGCGGGAGATCATCATGTCGTCGTTGATCACCGGGCCGGGCTCGGGCGCCGCCGACGGGAAGATCTCCTCGGAGCGCACCCGCAGCGGCCGCCACGGGGCCCCGCCGGTCAGGCCGACGGCCGAGCGCACCTCCCACATGGTCTCGTCGGAGGTGGCCAGCGCGACGTAGGCGGCGTCGCCGCTCAGCGCGGTGGTCGCGTACTCCACGGTGCGTTCCAGCAGCTGGGGCAGGGACAGCCGGGAGCCCAACGCGGAGTCCAGGGCCGACCACGCCGGCGGGCGCACCGGGCGCGACGGGCCCCGGCGGACCGGCGGGGACTCCAACGAGGGGTGGTCGCCGGGTCGGTCCTCGATCCGGAACCACACCGCCTTGTCGTTGCGGCCGTAGCTCACGCCCCAGCTGGAGGCGATCGCCGAGGCCAGGGCCAGGCCCAGGCCTCCGCTGCGCTCGTCTCCGGTGGAGGGGGAGGTGTCCACGGCGAGCGGTCCGGCCTGCGGGACGGCGCGCTCGGGCGCGGAGTCGGTGACCATCACCTCGGTCGAGCCCTCCGTGCGGCGCACGGCGACCTCCAACGCCGAGTCCGCGTGGATGACGGCGTTGGTGACCAGCTCGCTCACCAGCAGGATGATGTCGTCGAAGGGGTCGGGCACGCCCCAGCTGAGGAGGGTGTCGTGCACGAACTCTCGGGCGGCCGCCGCGGTCTCGGGAGCAGGGGGGAACTCTCGTCGTGCGACCTTCAACGCGTCTTGTGCTGCCAAGCCGTCGGTGTCCTTCGTCACTGGGCGCGGGTCTGGGAGGGGTGGACACTGCCACGATACGCGCGCCGTCCTCCCGGGGAACCCAGAACCACCTCGATATCGGGCCCCGCCCTCGTCACTCCGCGTGCGGGAACGCCGAACGGGGAGGGCGTGCGGCCTCCAAGGCTGAGGCTGGTCAGCCAGGAGCGAACGCGGAAGCTGGCCAACACTCCTGTGCGTCCGGGTCCGGGCAGATAGTGTAAGACGACACATCCGCTTCTTTCGGGTGGTATTCCGCGACGGTAGCGTGACGGGATGTCACCAGGGGTGCGCGTGCGACACGTGTACCCCCGTGTCCCGTGCGTCCGGTTCGCGCGGGACCGTTCGCCGTGGGCCGTGCGCGGCCGGTGGCCGAGAAGACGTGCGGGATTGAGGAGGGGTTCATGCCCGAGGCGGTCACGGAACTGGCCGACGACCAGCTCGACGAGATCCTGAGTGCCCTGTACCGGATGCGTGACGGCGACTTCAGTGTCCGGCTCCGGTCGCGCGGCAGCGGCAAACTCCGTGAGATCTCCTCGGTGTTCAACGAGGTGGTCGACCACAGCGAACAGCTCAGCACCGAACTCCAGCGGGTCGGCGACGTGGTGCGCGACGAGGGCCGGCTCAACGAGCGGGTCAACGTCAACCCGGCACGGGGCGCGTGGGGCAACAGCGCCCGGGCCCTCAACGTCCTCCTGGACGAGGTCGCCGAGCCCGTCACCGACGTCGCCCGGGTGCTCGACTCCGTCGCCGAGGGCGAACTCAACCGCCGGGCCTCCACGGAGGGCCGGCGGGGCGAGCTCAAGGGGGACATCCTCCGCCTGGCCAACACCGTGAACCGGATGGCCGACCAGATGAGCGGCTTCACCGAGGAGGTCACCCGGGTGGCCCGCGAGGTGGGCACCGAGGGCAAGCTCGGCGGCAGCGCCCGGGTCGAGGGCGTCTCCGGTGCCTGGCGCGAGGTGACCGAGTCGGTCAACCAGATGGCGTCCCGCCTCACCCTCCAGGTTCGCGACATCTCCACCGTCACCACCGCGGTCGCGCGGGGCGATCTCAGCAAGAAGATCACCATCGACGTCCAGGGCGAGATGCTGGAGCTCAAGGACACCTTCAACACGATGGTGGACCAGCTCTCCACGTTCGCGGACGAGGTCACCAGGGTGGCCCGCGAGGTGGGCACGGAGGGCAAGCTGGGCGGCCGTGCCAACGTCCGCGGGGTCCAGGGCATCTGGAAGAACCTCACGGACAACGTGAACTCCATGGCGGACAACCTGACCAACCAGGTCCGCGACATCTCCAAGGTGACGACGGCGGTGGCCCGGGGCGACCTCACCCGCAAGGTCGAGGTGGACGTCCAGGGCGAGATGCTGGCCCTGAAGAACACCGTGAACACCATGGTCGACCAGCTCGACTCCCTGGCGGACGAGGTCACCAGGGTGGCCCGCGAGGTCGGTACCGAGGGCAAGCTCGGCGGGCGCGCGAACGTCAAGGGCGTGTCGGGCATCTGGAAGGACCTGACCGACAACGTCAACTCGATGGCCAACAGCCTCACCTACCAGGTCCGCAACATCTCGCAGGTGACGACGGCGGTCGCCAAGGGCGACCTGAGCAAGAAGATCACGGTCGACGCCCAGGGCGAGATGCTCGACATGAAGGACACCATCAACAAGATGGTGGACCAGTTGTCGACCTTCGCGGACGAGGTCACCAGGGTGGCCCGCGAGGTGGGCACCGAGGGCAAGCTGGCCGGGCAGGCCCACGTGCGCGACGTGTCCGGGGTCTGGAAGGACCTCACGGACAACGTGAACTCCATGGCCAACAACCTGACCTACCAGGTGCGGCAGATCTCCATGGTCACGCGGGCGGTGGCGGCGGGCGACCTCACCAAGAAGGTCACCGTCAACGCCAAGGGCGAGATGCTGGAGCTCAAGGACACCATCAACGTGATGGTGAACCAGTTGTCCGCGTTCGCCGACGAGGTGACGCGGGTGGCCCGTGAGGTGGGCACCGAGGGCAAGCTGGGCGGGCGCGCGAGCGTGCGCGGCGTCTCCGGCATCTGGAACGACCTCACCGAGAACGTCAACTCGATGTCGCACAACCTCACCACGCAGGTGCGCAACATCTCCGAGGTCACGACCGCCGTCGCCGCCGGTGACCTCACCAAGAAGATCGACGTCAACGCCCAGGGCGAGATCCTGGAGGTGAAGACGACGGTGAACACGATGGTCGACCAGCTGTCCGCCTTCGCCACCGAGGTCACCCGGGTCGCGCACGAGGTGGGCAGCCAGGGCCAGCTGGGCGGCCAGGCCAAGGTCGAGGGCGTCACCGGCACGTGGAAGCAGCTCACCGACAGCGTGAACGGTCTGGCGGGCAACCTCACCACGCAGGTGCGCGCGATCGCCGAGGTCGCCAACGCCGTCGCCAAGGGCGACCTGACCCGCAACATCCAGGTCGACACCCGCGGTGAGATGGAACAGCTCAAGGACAACATCAACCTGATGGTGTCCAACCTGCGCGAGACCACCGCCGACCAGGCCGACGCCGACTGGCTCAAGTCGAACCTGGCCCGCATCTCCGGCCACATCCAGGGCCACCGCGACCTCAACGAGCTGGCCCGCCTCATCATGACCGAGGTGACGCCGCTGATCGAGGCCCAGCACGGCGCCTGCTACCTGCCCGAGGACCAGGACAACGAGGGCGTCTTCCGCCTCTACGCCGGGTTCGGTTTCGACCCGCCCGAGGGCCGCCAGCGCATCCGCAAGGGTGTGGGGCTGGCCGGGGAGGCCCTCTCCCAACAGGTCGAACAGCAGGTCTCGAACATCCCGCCGGGCTACGTGACGGTCGAGTCCGGCCTGGGCGGCGCGCAGCCGCGCCACCTGTACATCCTCCCGATCGTCACGGAGGGGCGTTCGCTCGGCGTCATCGAGTTCGCCTCCTACGACGAGTTCCGGGAGATCCACAAGAACTTCCTCCGCCAGCTGGTGGCCCTGCTCGGCACCACCATCAACACCATCCTGGCCAACAACCGCACCGAGCACCTGCTCGAACAGTCCCAGCAGCTCACCAGCCAGCTGCGCGAGCGCTCCAACGAACTCCAGCGCCAGCAGGAGGAACTGCGCGGCAAGAACGCCGAGCTGCGGCAGAAGGCCACCCAGCTGGCCAACCAGAACCGCGCGATCGAACTCCAGAACCAGCAGATCCAGCGTTCGCGCAACGCTCTGGAGGAGCGCGCCCACCAGCTCCAGGTCTCGTCCAAGTACAAGTCCGAGTTCCTGGCCAACATGTCGCACGAGCTGCGCACACCGCTGAACAGCCTGCTGATCCTGGCCCGCCTGCTCGCCGACAACGCCGAACAGAACCTGTCCGCGAAGCAGGTGGAGTTCGCGCAGACCATCCACAAGGCCGGCAGCGACCTCCTGCTCCTCATCGACGAGATCCTCGACCTGTCCAAGGTGGAGGCCGGCCGCGCCGAGGTGCAGCCCAGCGAGGTGTCCATCGCCCAGCTGGTCGACTACGTGGAGGCCACGTTCCGACCGGTCACCGGGGAACAGGGGCTGGCGTTCGCCGTGGACGTCTCACCGGACATCCCCGGCACCCTGTGGACCGACGAACAGCGCCTCCAGCAGATCCTGCGCAACCTGCTCTCCAACGCGGTGAAGTTCACGCCGCAGGGCGAGGTGCGGCTGCTGATCGAGCCCGCCTGGGCCCTGGAGGACACCGACCTCGACATGTTCGTGGAGAACGAGGAGGTCATCGCGTTCACCGTCGCGGACACCGGGATCGGGATCGCCGAGGACAAGCTCCAGGTGATCTTCGAGGCCTTCCACCAGGGCGATGGCGGTACCTCCCGCCGCTTCGGAGGCACGGGCCTGGGGCTGTCCATCAGCCGGAACTTCGCGCGTCTGCTCGGCGGCGAGATCCGGGTGCAGAGCGTCGCCAACCAGGGCTCGACCTTCACCCTGCTGCTCCCGGTGCGCCTGCCCGAGGACGCCGGGGAGAGCGCCGACGAGATCACCACCCTGGAGCCGGTGCCCGCCCTCGAGCCCAGCCGGATCGAGTACGACTCGCTCACCGACCTGTCCGACGACGACCTCGACCTCCCGGACGAGGACTTCGACGCGGTCGTGGCGGCGCTGACCGACTCCGGGACGACCGAGGAACCCCTGCCGATGGTGCAGGTGCTCAAGGCGCCCGAACCCTCAGAGGCGGAGGCGTCCGAGAACGCCCAGGAGGCCGTGGAGGCCCGGACCGACCCCGAACGGCGCGCCGTGCTGGCCGGTCAGCGGGTGCTGATCGTCGACGACGACGTGCGCAACGTGTTCGCCCTGACCAGCGCCCTGGAGGCCCAGGGGCTGGAGGTCCTCTACGCTGACAACGGTCACACCGGTATCGAGAAGCTGGAGGCCAACGAGGACATCTCCCTCGTCCTGATGGACGTGATGATGCCCGAGCTGGACGGCAACCAGACCACCCAGCGCATCCGCGAGATGCCGCAGTTCGAGGACCTGCCGATCATCTCCCTCACGGCCAAGGCCATGCAGGGGGACCGGGAGCGCAGCCTCGCGGCCGGTGCCACCGACTACGTCACCAAACCGGTCGACCTGGACCACCTCCTGGACGTGATGCGCCGGTGGCTCACCGCGGGCCCGGAGGAGACCAGGGCGGGCGCCGCGGGCGACGACCTCGGGGCCGGTGCGTCCGACGCCTCCGCGTCCGGGCACAATGGCGCGACGGACACCAGCGACACCAGGGATAACCACGACGCGAACGGGGACACTGGCAGCAGTAGCACCCCGAACGAAGACTCGGAGTAGCCAGCAGTGACTCAGAAGGCCAACATCCTTCTCGTCGACGACCGGGACGAGAACCTCATCGCTTTGGAGGCGGCCCTCACCTCCCTCGACCAGAGGCTGGTCAGGGCCAACTCCGGTGAGGAGGCGCTGAAGCACCTTCTGGGAACCGACTTCGCGGTCATCCTGCTCGACGTGATCATGCCCGGCATGGACGGGTACGAGACCGCCGCGCACATCAAGCAGCGCGAGAAGACCAAGGACGTGCCGATCATCTTCCTGACCGCCCAGGAGGTCGACCGGCACCAGGTCTTCCGCGGCTACTCGTCGCGTGCGGTGGACTTCCTCATCAAGCCGTTCGACCCGTGGGTGCTGCGCTCCAAGGTCGAGGTGTTCGTGGAACTGCACCAGCTCAAGGCGCAGATGCGCGAACAGGCCCGGTCGCTGCAACGGGTCCTCAACCAGGAGACCGGGGAGCCCGGCAAGGTCCTGGCCGAACAGCTCGCGCAGCGCTCCCGCCAGGTCCAGACCGACCTCGCCGCCCTACGCGAGCACGTCGTCGACCGCTACCAGGAGATCGACCAGCCGCTGGTCGACGCCGTACGCCGGGTCGACCGCTCCGCCTCGCGACTGTCCACGCTGGTCGACACGTTGCACGGGCCCGACGAGTAGCGCGGGACCGAGGGAGGGGCGCCGGGAACCGGGAGACCCGGCGCGGCGCCCCGACGCGCACGGCCCGGGCGCGGGGGACCGCACCGCCGGGCCCGCTCCGGCCACGGAACGCGGCCGGAACCGCGTCACTGGGGCCGCGGCGGCAGCGCCAGCCCGATGTGTTCGCCGATCTCCTCGATGAGGCCGAGGTCGGCGAGCCGGAAACTGGCCCGGTTGCTGCGGCGGATGAGGGTCAGGGCGCCCCGTACGCCCCGGCTGCCCCTGAGCGGCACGGACAGGAGCGAACCCGCCCCCAGGGCGGCCAGGATCGGCGCGCCGCCCTCCGCGCGGCCCAGGACGGTCTCGTCCTCGATCAGGGGGAACAACAGCGACTGTCCCCGGCCCAGGACCTCGCCGGGGATGTCCGAGTCGCCGGGAACGAGCGCGGCGACCTCCTCCCGCTGGCCCTCGGGGGCGTCCGCCGGGCCCACCACGGCCGCTCGGCGGGCCGCGCGGGGTCCCTCGGGCAGGTCGCAGACGTCGATGACCACCCAGTCCGCGTACGAGTCGGCCAGCAGGTCGGCGGCGTCGGTCAGGGCCAGGTCACGGGTCGGGGTGGTCCCGCGCAGCAGGAGCCGGGTCATCCGCGTGAGCACGTCCAGCCGCCGGGCGGCCAGCACCACCACCTGGTCCTCCACCTCGGACTCCAGCGGGGCCGGACCCTCCTCCTCGGAGCCGCTCATCGGCGGGGACATCGCCACCAGCACCAGCGGCTGCGCCTCGGTGGGCAGTTCCAGACGGGTGAGGGTCAGGTGCACGTCCTCCGCCCATCCGCGCAGGGCCAGCCGCGACTCCAGATGCGCCGGTCCGTCCCCGCGCAGCACGGCGGCCAGCCACGACTGCATGGCGGCTCGTTTGCGCAGGTCCACGAAGTGGCTGAAGGGCTTGCCCGTGAGGTACCCGGGCGCGCTGCCCAGCTGGGTGGCTCCGGCGCCGTTGATCCGGCGGACGTAACCCTCGTGGTCGAGCAGGACCACGGGCACACTCAGCTCGTTGAACACGGCGCGCAGCAGGACGCGGTCGCCGTCCTCCGCGGGCCTTCGGGGCTCGGGCGGCCCACTGTGCGCCCGGGCCAGCTCGGTCCCGGCGGAGCCCAGCAGCCGTTCGGCGTACTCCAGTTCGGCGAGGGCGGCCTCGGCCGTGCCCTGGGCGTCGTCCGGGAACATGGCGTGCGTGTTGCGCAGGGCCACGATGCGTTCGCTCAGAGCAGCGATCTCGCGTTGCAGTTCGGCGAGGTTCTCCGACACGCTCACGGTCTCCCGGTCGTCTTCGAGGGCGTCCCGCCGGCACCCGCCGCGGACGGGCCCGGCGCCGTCGACCCCCGTCCGTCCGGTCGGGGCTCCCCCGAAGGCTACCTTTGGTGGGGGACCCGGGAATCGTCGGTGGAGGTGCGGACTGTGTGGATCGAACACCTCGCCCGTGACATCGCCGCGTTGGGGCAGGAGGAGCACACCAGCCTGCAACGGGCCCTGGACCAGATGAGCCGGGCCGCCGCCCTGGGGGTCCCCGGGTGCTCGGCGGCGCTGGTGGTGGTCTGGCGCGAGGTCGTGGGACGTGACGGCTCGCTACGGCACGTGGTCGCCGACTACGGCGCCTCGCACTCCGACCTCTCCGAGGCCCTGGAACACCAGTACGCGACCGACCAGGGCCCCACCGTGGAGGCCGTCCGGGAGATGCGCCAGGTCCGGGTCGCGGACGTGCTGCGGGAGAACCGTTGGCCCCGGTACACGAGCATGGCGGTCCAGTGCGGCGACCGCTCCTCCGTCACCCAGCCCAGCAAGCTCTCGGGGGAGGGCGACGGCGACGAGGACCGCATCCTGACGTTCGGGGTGCACTCCGGCCGCGCCGACGCCTTCGACGAGGAGGTCGTCACCCAGCTCACCGCGCTGCTCGCCGAGCACGCGGCCATGGCCCTGAACACCGCGGACCGTCAGGCGGACGCGGCGCGGGAGTCCGCGCACATGCGCCGGGCGATGTCCGCGCGCACCGTCATCGACCAGGCCAAGGGCATCATCATGCACGCCCGCGGTTGCGACGCAGACACCGCCTTCGCCGCCCTGCGGGAGGTGGCGCAGCGTAACCGGAAGAAGGTCGTGGACGTCGCCCGCGACCTGGTCGCGGAGAACACCGGCCCGCAGAGGTCGCGCCGCCCGAGGCCGGGAGGGCGCTGAGACACCCGGTTCGCCGACGTGTCGAAGTCGCTCCGAGTCCAGAGCGTGACAGTGAGCCGTCATGATGAGGGTTCGGGGCCGTCGCGGTACGCGGTGGCGGTCGGTCCGCCCGGGGGAGCGTCGAGCCCTCCACGGTGTACGCGAACGACAAGGAGAACCGAGCGTGACGTCAGACGTCTCGATCCGCCGCGAGGATGGCGTCGTCATCGTGACACCCGTCGGGGAGATGGACGCGGTCACCTCGCCCGCGCTCGCGGAGGCCCTGGACGAGGTGCTGTCCGCACCGCTGCCCGTCGGGGTGGTGGTCGACCTGGCCAAGGTCGGGTTCTGCGACTCCCGGTGCATCGGGGTCCTCGTCGCGGCCTTCCGCCAGGCCCGCGACCTCGGCCTGGGGCTCGTGGTCACCGAACCCCAGCAGCAGGTGAACCGGTTGTTCGTGATAGCGGGCATCGACCAGGTCATCCCCATCGACGCGAGCACCGACAACGCCGTGGAGACGCTCAGGGGGTGAGTCCGGCCTCCCTGCCGCGCTCGGCCCGGCCCTCGCCCGACGCCGCTCCGCGTGCGCCGTCGAGGAAGTGCAGCCGGGTCAGCGATCCCTCACCGCTTCCGCAGATCTCCAGGTAGTCGCAGGTCTGCCGGGTGATCCACAGCCCGTAGCCGCGCGAGCGGAGCGTGTCCGCCGGACGGTACCCGGCGAGCGGGTCGCGCAGGTCGCCGTGCTCGTCGAAGACGTCGCACACCCACCGGTCCGGCGCCCGCCACAGGTGGACACTGCCCTTGCCCGCCCCGTGTTCGAGCACGTTCGCCGCGAGTTCGTTCACCGCGACGACCATGTTGTCCACCCGGGCCGGAGGCAGGCCGACCGCACCGGCCAGCGCCGTGAGCTCCTCGCGCAGCCGGGGCAGCGACTGACCGATCTCCAGCCGGTGCACCGGCCCCCGCACCGGGAGGGGCTCGGGTGAGAGCGGACGCCGTCCGAACGCCGAGGTCCCCAGGTAGGCGGGGTTGGGGCGCGGACCGGCCTCGCCCACGAGCGTCGGGTGCGTGGCCCGGACGGCGGCGCGCACCCCCGGGCCGAGCGGCCGCTCGTCGTGCACGCACAGCATGCGCAGGCGTGTCGGGGCCAGCGCGGTGCCCAGTACCGACTCCAACCGGTGCCACTCGCGCAGCTCCATCGCCGGACCGTGGACGAACGGCGCCAGAGGCGGTTCGGCCACCACGCTCACCGGCCCCGGCCCGTGCAGCAGGGTCAACCGGTGCAGGGCGGCCAGAGTGCGCCCAGGGGCCTCGTAGAGGTCGTCCCTGCCGACGACGTCCACCCTGGCGCGCTCGTGCCGGTCCAGCCCGTCCAGGACCGGGACGGGGTCGGTGACGGCGAGCACGACGTGGGCGTCGTCGCGAACGGCGGACCGCAGCCGCTCCAACGCCACGTCGTGGAACCGTCTCTCACGGCGGAACAGGAGGCCCTGGTGTTCGAACGTCATCGGTGTGAGCGGACCGTTCAGTTGGGGGAACCGGACAGGAGGAGGTCCGCCTCATCCTCCTGGATCTCGTCCCGCGCCGCCAGCTGCGGGCGGGAGCGCTCGTAGGCCAGCTCGGTCTCGATCGCGATGCGCTGCCAGGTGAACCGCGACCGGGCGCGGTCCATGGCGGCGATCCCGTAGGCCGTGCTCATGGTCGGGGTGTTGAGGACGGCGCGCACCGAGCGGGCGACCTCGTCGGGGCGGCCGAACCGCATCAGGACACCGCTGGTGCGGTGCAGGACCGCGCCGGGGACAGCGCCGGTGGCCGTGGCCACCACGGGCAGTCCGCAGGACATGGCCTCCAGGACCGCGCCGCCGTAGGGGTCGTAGGACGCGGCCGACACGTACACGTCGGCCGAACGCAGCAGGCGGGGCAGCTCCTTGCGCTCCACGGGGCCGGTGAGGTGCACGCGGTCGTCCACCCCCAGCTCCTTGGCGAGCAGCTCGATCCCGCGGGCGTTCTCGTCCAGGGCCACCTCCTGGTCCTCGGCCGTGGAGACCAGCACCAGCTCGGCCTCCGGCAGGCGGCCCATCGCCTCCACGAGCCGCTCGGCGCCGCCGGCCCGGGTCAGGGAGGTCACCGAGATCAGCCGCGCGCGCTCCTCGCGGCGAGCCTGCCACGGTTCGCCCGAGGCGCTTCCCTCGACGCTGAAGTGGTCGGGGTCGACGCCGAACGGGACGACGCTCACGTGGTGCCGGGGCACGCGCAGGCGGGCCAGCTCGCCCTGCTGGTCGGTCGAGTTGACCAGGACGTGGTCGGCGCGCGCGGCGAGGATCGTCTCCATACGGGCGCGGTCGGGCCGGTGGGCCAGTCCGGAACGCTGCTCGCTGGCGTTGAGGGAGTGGAAGGTCTGGACGATCGGGGTGCCGCTCTGGTCCTTCTCGCTGTGCGCCTGGGCGTGCAGGGCGGCCAGGCCGCTGGTCCAGCCGATGGCGTGCAGCACGTCGGGGACGTCCTCGTCCAGGACGGCCGCGAGCGCGGTGCCGAAGGCCCCGGTGTGCTCGGAGTGCTCGTCCTCGGAGAGCGGGCGGGCGGGCCCGGCGTCGAGGTAGGCGACGGAGACGCCGCGCGCCATCCGGGTACGGCCGTCGGGCTGGTCGGGGTCGCTGCGGCGGACGTAGACGGTCACCCGGTGCCCGCGCTTGGCGAGCTGACGGG
The DNA here is from genome assembly GCF_042869555.1 of Nocardiopsis sp. NPDC006938. Lineage (NCBI taxonomy): Bacteria > Bacillati > Actinomycetota > Actinomycetes > Streptosporangiales > Nocardiopsidaceae > Nocardiopsis > Nocardiopsis sp. NPDC006938. The sequence continues at coordinate 286,960 of NZ_JBIAGA010000006.1, forward strand.
ACAGGGCACACACGTGCAGGCTCGCGGGGCAGGCCGGTTCGCCCCGGTGGGCGGGGAGGGGATTGGCGTGTTCGGCGACCATGGCGATCTTCACTGGGCTTTGGACTCCTTGGACACTGTCGTGGTGTCCGTCGTGGATGGGCCCGGGGTGACTCCGGAGCGGGGAGTCGGAATCTCCCCGGGCGTGACTGTGCGCGGTCGTCCGGCGCCGACGGCGGGCGGGCGCCGGGCCGCCCGGGTGGGGCGGCGGGACGGGGGATGGGGTGGGGAGGCCCTCAGGGCGACGCGCGCCCGGGGACGGGGCCGGGTGGAGGGGGACGGCGGGCAGCACGGGGCGCCGCGCGCACACGGTGCGAACGGGCGGTGGAGACCGGAGAGGAGAGGAGAAGGGAAGGACGCACGAGGACCACACCAAACGACCGTCGAAAGGGAGTTCGAGCCACCGGGGCACCTGAGGGCATCAGGGACCGCCCGGGGCGGGTCGTGTGTGTCTGCGTCTTAGACACCCAACGCGACCATTCTGCCAGACGGTCGCGAAGCCGACAACGCGGCGTCGGCGATCGGGTGGCCCGGAGGGACGTGTCGGGTGTCATCGGCGGCCGGAGCCGCGCCCGGTGGCCGCCGGGCGGGGGCGGGCCGAGCCCGTGCGGTGCCTCTGGTCTGCGGGTTGTCCGAACCTGCCGGTGGACTCTGTCGGAGGGCCCCCGGCACCGCTACTGTCAGACCGGAACCGAACGACGGCACCACACACGTCCCAGGATCAACCGACGCCACACTTGTGGCGTCGAAAACCGGTGCGGGAACTGCATATCCGGGTGTTTTCCGCCATGATGTACGCGGATTTTGACCGACTCCGGCGGTGGCTCGGTACGGTTACAGAAATCCAGACGATGTACGGGACTCGACCAAGGTCCGGCGCCGGGCGCCGGACAACCGGCCACGGCCGATGAAACGGGAGGAAGGGCGTATGGGTGTCGCTGGTGGGGAAGTCATTGTCACGGCCCTCACGCACCGGGGCGCTATCCGCCCCGCCAACGAGGACTCCGTGGTCATGGGTGCTCTCACCGTCGCCAGCGCGAACATGACCTCCCCGGTCCGCTGCGTGCTGCCGGTGAGTGAACCGGTCATCCTCGCGGTCGCGGACGGGATCGGCGGCCAGGCCGCCGGAGAGATCGCCTCCGAGCACGCGGTGCACCGCATGGCCGAGATGGGGCCGCGACTCAACGGCCCGGAGGAGATCGCCCAGCTCCTCACCAACATCGACGAGGAGATCAAGGACCACGCGCTCCAGCACACCGAGTTCTCCGGGATGGGGACCACGGTCGCGGGCGTGCTGCTCAACAGCGACGGCAACTTCTGGTTCAACGTCGGGGACTCCCGCACCTACCGTCTGGAGGGGCGCCGCCTGAGGCAGCTCTCCGAGGACGACTCCCCGGCCCTTCCTCCCTCCGAGGACGGACGTCCCGTCACCACCAACTTCATCACCCAGTCCCTGGGCGGGAGCTCCGGCGGCTCGATGGTGCCCCACGTGGGGCGCGACGACGCCGCCGACCCCAGCGCCTGGCTCATGTGCAGCGACGGTCTGTCGGACCTGGTGCTGCCGGAGGAGATGGAGCGGATGATCGCCGAGGCGGGCAGCGACGAGGCCGCCGTGCACGCCCTCTGGCAGGCCGCCATGGAGGCGGGCGGCAAGGACAACATCAGCATCCTGTTGGCTCGCCGGAGGTAGACGGCTTCCGAACGGGGGAGGGGCCCGCACGCCGACGCGTGCGGGCCCCTCCCCCTCTCGCTGCCGCTACCGGCCGGAGCCCTCACCGGAGCCGGGACGGTTGCGCCCGCGCACGATCACCAGTACGACGGCGCCGATGGCGGCGACGGCCACGACGACCCCGGCCAGGACCAGCAGGGGGGAGGTCCCGCCCTGTTCGTCCGCGGCGGTGTCCTCCGCGGCGGTCGCGTCGCCGGTGTCCTCGGGGGCCTCCTCAGCGGCCTCGTCCTCGGTCCCGGCGGCCTCGTCCTCGGTCGGTTCCGGGGCGGCGGCCTCGACGGCCTCCTCGGAGAGCGAGAAGGCCAGACCCTCCTGGATGGGGTGACCGTCGGAGGAGACCACCCGGAACGAGATGCCGTAGTCGCCCGCCTCGGTGAGCGGTGCCAGGCCCACGGACACGTCGGTGCCGTCGAAGGTCAGCTCGCCCTCCTGTACCTCGGACCCGTCCGGGGCGGTGACGACGATGGCGCTGCCGCTCCCGCCCGCCATCGGCGCGTTGTTGAAGGTCAGCGTGACCTCCTCGGGGGCGGTGTCGAGGGTGGCGCCGTCCTCGGGGTCGGAGGCGATGAGCACGTCGTGGGCGAAGGCGGGCGCGGGGGCCAGCAGGAGCGCGGCAGCGAAGGGGGCGAGCAGGGCGGCGGTACGGATTCTTCTCATGACTCTCTCTCAGACCGTTCGGGTGCGGTTCGCGCCCGGCGGGCACGGGTCGGGGACCGGTGCTCGTCCGGGGTTCTTCTGTGGGACCGCCTCGACCCCCCGAACACGAGTTACGGGAGGGCCGGGCGGAACGCGGGCGAACCGGGAGGCCCGCGTGGGCCGTGCGTCGACGGCTCTGGTGAGGAGGGTCCGAGCGCCGGGGGCGCGAAGGGTGCGGCCCCGCCCTTCTCGGTGACGAGGTCGGGCAGGCGGGCGGGGAGCGGGAGGGCGCGGGCGACGGCTCCGGCGAGGAACCAGAGCGCCGACTCCCCGTGGGCCAGGAGCGCGGAGGCGAGCAGGGCCGCCCACAGGTGGGCGAACAGCATCCCCGGTGCGAGGCCGAGGGCGGCGGACGCGTGCCCGGCGTGCTCGACCGGGGTGATACCCGGGCCCGCCAGCTGGAGGATCAGGTGCAGGGCGACCTGTGCGAGGGCCATGACGGTGAAGATGTCACCGAAGCCCCGCATGATCTGGGTGAACCGCCACAGGAGGCCGAGCAGGAAGGCCGTGGCCAGGAGGAAGCCCCCGACCCCGGCCCCGTGGTCGGCCGAGAGGTTGTGTCCGACCCAGGCAATGCCCGTGCACGCACCGGCGAGGAGCGCCGTGCGTGTGAGGCGGAGTGTGCCGTGAACGGGTCGCACCATAGTGAACCTAGGCCGTGCCTCCGGGGGCCGCAAGACCTCCGGACGTGAGAAGGCGCTCGGGGATCTCGGAAGGTACCCCCGAGGCAGAGGTGAGCCGCCGGACGCGATCCTTCACGTCCGGCGGCTCGGCCGTCTCCTAGCCCGCCGGGACCAGTTCGCGGCGCATGTAGCGACGCTGCTCGGGGGTGGTGCCACCCCAGACTCCGTGAGCCTCTCCGGCGCGCAGGGCCCACCGCAGACATTCCGGGCGAACAGTACAGCTGCGGCAGACGTCCAGGGCCCGCTCCGTGTCGACGCGGCCGATCCCGGTGCTGCTCACCGGGAAGAAGATCTCGGGGTCGTACGATCGGCAGTTCCCCTGCTCGACCCAGTCCTCGCTGTCGTGGTACAGACGGTTCACGGGTGCCTCCGATCCCTGGTCAGTGGTCCTCGCCGTGTTCCCACGGCGGGCGACGAAGTTCGAGTCCGCACTGCCGTCCCGAGGGTGCCCGACCTGTCGAGGGCTGCGGCGAAGCGGTGCGACTAAGTGTAGTACTACATGAGGTCGTACTACACAGAGTCTGCTGGAAAGTCGCCGAATCTTCAAGGACGTCCGGAGGTGGCGCCGGTCTCCGTCGGCCGGTCGTTCCGGGCGGCGTGACGAGCGGGTACGTCCGGAGGGGCCGGTTTGTCGTCCCGGGAGCAAGGGAAATTCCTGCGTACGGGTGGTTCCGAGAGGCGGCACGCGTAACGTGTGACGTGCGGGGCGACACACTCCGGCGGATATGTCGCGAGCTTTCCCCCGAATCGATGTGACTTAACGCACGCTTAATATCCGGCCCCCAGGCTCTATGTTTGACCCTGACGGTTGCCGACCGCCCGCTCGCGAGTCACCTCTCACCTCGTGTGACACCGGTCCGCCCCGGGGGTCGAACCCCCTGATAGACGGGGCGTGGACGGGCGGGGCGCCCGCTACCCAGCGTCACGTGGGAGCCCTGTCGAAGGCGGTGTCACGCTGCTAAATAGACGAGCCATACCCGGGCCGAATCCTCCCAAACATCTGCGCGGAATCTCGCCGAAACTCCCTTGACCTTCTTTCGCTAAGTTCGATTGACGTGCCACATCAACGAACGAACCTCCAAGCACGCGACCGAACCGAAGGCGGGGCGATGAGCTCCCAGACGACGAGGGCCGCGGGCCGTGAGGACGTGCGCCTCTCGCACCCCTCCCCGGAGGACGGGCCGCACATGTGGCGGTTGGCCGCGGACACCGGGATGGACGTCAACTCCCCGTACGCCTACACGCTCTGGTGCCGCGACTTCGCCGCGACCAGCGTCGTGGCGCGGGACGCCGACGGCCGCATGGCGGCCTACGTCACCGGCTACGTCCGCCCCGACAGCCCGGACACGTACTTCCTCTGGCAGGTGGCCGTCGACCCCGCCTACCAGGGGCGGCGGCTCGCCCGCCGGATGCTCGACTTCATCGGCGAACGCCTCGCCGACCGGGGCCTGCGCTACCTCGAAGCGACCGTCACCCCCGACAACGAGGCCTCCCGCGCCCTCTTCGCCTCGTTCGCGAGGAACCTGGACGCCGACGTGGCGTGGAGCCCGCTCTTCGGTGCGGAGCACTTCCCCACGGACGGCGAAGGTCCCCACGATCCCGAGGACCTCGTACGCATCGGCCCCATCGGCCGACCCCACGACGCCGACGCCTGACCGTCCGGGCCGGATCGAACGCGATCCCCACCCGCCCCTCGTCCCAGCCCTGAGCCCACGCAGTTGGGGAAAGGAACCAAGGAACATCACCATGGAGACCTTCCAGCGCCTCGAGTCCGAAGTCCGCGGATACTGCCGGAACTGGCCCGTCGTCTTCGACAAGGCGGTCGGCAGCCACGTCCACGACGAGTCCGGCCGCCCCTACCTGGACTTCTTCGCCGGGGCCGGGTCACTCAACTACGGGCACAACAACCCCGAGCTGAAGACCTCGCTCATCGAGTACCTGACCGACGACCGGATCGTCCACAGCCTCGACGCCTACAGCGTGGCCAAACGCGAGTTCCTGAAAACCTTCGAGGAGATCGTCCTCCGACCCCGGAACCTGGACTACAAGGTCCAGTTCCCCGGCCCCGCGGGAAACAACGCGGTCGAGGCCGCGCTCAAGCTGGCCCGTAAGTACACCGGCCGCCAGACCATCATCAACTTCACCAACGGCTTCCACGGGATGACCCTCGGCGCCCTCGCCGTGACCGGGAACTCCATGAAGCGCGGTGGCGCCGGTGTACCCCTCGACCACGTCGCCACCATGCCGTTCGACAACTACCTCGACGGCCGGACCCCGGACTTCCTGTGGCTGCGCACCCTCCTGGAGGACAGCGGCAGCGGCCTGGACGCCCCGGCGGCCGTCATCGTCGAGGCCGTCCAGGGTGAGGGCGGCATCAACGTCGCCAGCGCCGAGTGGCTGCGCGGGCTCTCCGAGCTCTGCCAGGAGTACGGCATCCTGCTGATCCTGGACGACATCCAGATGGGCTGCGGCCGTACCGGCAGGTTCTTCAGCTTCGAAGAGGCCGGGATCACCCCGGACATCGTCACCCTCTCCAAGTCCATCAGCGGCTACGGCCTCCCGATGGCGCTCACGCTGTTCAAGCGCGAGCTGGACGTGTGGGAGCCGGGCGAGCACAACGGCACCTTCCGCGGCTTTAACCCGGCCATGGTCACCGGTACCGAGGCGCTGCGCCGTTTCTGGTCCGACGACTCCTTCGCCCAGGCCACCCTGGCCAAGGGCCGGCTGGTCGAGGCGCGTCTGGCCGAGATGGCCGAGGAGCACACCGAGTTCGGGGCCCACGTGCGCGGACGCGGCCTGGCCCGGGGCCTGGCCTTCGACGCCGAGGGCGGCATCGCCAAGAAGGTCGCCGCCGGGTGCTTCGACCGCGGCCTGCTCCTGGAGACCTCCGGCCCCGAGGACGAGGTCGCCAAGCTGCTCCCGCCGCTCACCACGACGGAGGAGGAGCTCACCGCCGGTCTGGACATCATGGCCGACGCCGTCCGCGAGGCGGTCAAGGTGCCGCAGACCGCCTAGGACGCGACACGCCGAAGCCGTTTCGGACCGGCGTGCCCACCGGATTGGGCGCGGGGCCGGACGGTACCTCTACCCGGGGTGCCGGTCGGCCCCGTACCGTGTACCACCAGCGCACAGAGCGCGCATCAGAGCGTGAAGGAGACACAAGTGATCGTTCGCAGTCTGGACGAGGTCAACGACACCGACGCCGACATCAAGACCGAGAACTGGCGCAGCCGTCGGATCGTCCTGGCCAAGGAGAAGGTCGGCTTCTCCTTCCACGAGACCGTCCTGTACGCGGGCACCGAGTCGACGTTCTGGTACGCCAACCACATCGAGCTCGTGCACTGCATCGAGGGCGAGGCCGAGCTGACCAACGAGGAGACCGGGGAGAAGCACATCATCACCCCGGGCACCCTCTACCTGCTCAACGGCCACGAGAAGCACACGGTCCGCCCCAAGACGGACTTCCGGGTCCTGTGTGTCTTCAACCCCCCGGTCACCGGCCGTGAGGTCCACGACGAGAACGGCGTCTACCCGCTCGTCGTCGAGGAGGAGGCCACCGCGTAGATCCCTACGCGTCGACCGCCGAGGGCGGGGTCCGGGAGGTTCGGACCCCGCCCTCCGTGTTACCGAAGGTAGGAATCCCTGGGTAAGGGGCATAAGTACCCATAGTCACGAACCACAGGTGGCCAGCTCGGAGGGGGCTTGTCGTCGGGTCACCCGACGAACGAAGACTCATAACCAGTGCATAACGGACTAAACGTGTTCAGTTACTGCTCGACGCGCCCGGGGAGGGAGACCCCGTACCAGCGCCGTCGTCCCGAGCACCCGGGCAATGGCCACGGCCGCGGCCGAAGCGCCGCGGCGAGCGCCCACACGAGGCGATCCAGCATTCGAACGCGTGAGGTCCCCGCCCCGTCATCGGGCGGTGGCCCCGCACCCGCGAGTTTTCGAGGAGCAGTCGTGAAGAATCAGGTACCAGCGCGTCGGCGGGGAACCTGGGGGCGTCGAGACGCGTTCCGCCTGGCCGGAGCAGGTGCGGCGGTGGCGGGCCTCGCGGCGTGCAGCCGGGTCGACAACAACGGGGGCGGCCGCAACGCCGAGGGGCAGAGCACCCTCGAACGTCTGCGCGAACAGGGGTTCGTCGAGGTCGCCCTGGCCAACGAGGTGCCCTTCGGTTTCGAGGACTCCGACGGCGAGGCCGCCGGGCAGTCCCCGGCGGTGGCCAAGGCCGTCTTCGAGGAGCTGGGCGTCCCCGAGATCCGGGCGGCGGCGACCTCCTGGGACGGACTCATCCCGGGCCTGCAGTCGAACCGCTACGACGTCATCGCGGCCGGTGTGTTCATCACGCCCGAACGCTGCCAGGAAGTCGCGTTCACCGAGCCGACCGCGACCTCGCCCGAGGCGTTCCTCGTGGAGAAGGACAACCCGAGGAACATCCAGCACTTCGAGGACTTCGTCGAGAACCCCGACCTCAAGCTGGCCGTGCTCAACGGTTCGGTCGAGCAGACCTACGCCGAGTACTTCGGGGTCCCGTCCGACCAGCTGGAGACCATCCAGGACCAGACCCGCGGCTTCGAGCTGCTCCAGAGCGGCCGCGTCCACGCCGTGTCCATGCTCGCGGTGTCGCACAAGTACCTGCTGATCGAGCGCGACCTGGAGGACGAGTACTCCGTCAGCGACCCCTTCTACCCCGAGATGAACGGCAAGGAGGAGAAGGGCTGGGGCGGGCTGTGCGTCCGCACCGAGGACGAGGAGCTCCTCTCGGAGATCAACCGCGTCGTCGCCGAGTTCACCGAGAGCGGCCGTCTGCTCGAACTCGGCGAGGAGTGGGGCTTCACCGAGGACGACCTGCCCGACGGGACCACCACCGCCGAGCTCTGTGGGGAGTGATCCCGCGTGGAGTTCCTGAACGAGTACGGCCCGCGCTTCGTTGACGGAGCGCTGCTCACGATCCAGCTCACGCTGGGCGGCATCGTCCTGGCCTTCGTCCTGGCGATGACCTTCGGTGTCCTGGGCACGGTGCGCAGCAGACTGGCCCGGGCGATCGCCACGGTGTACGTGGAGGTCTTCCGCGGTGTCGCGGCGCTGGTCGTCATGTACTGGCTGATCTACGCCCTGCCCCGGCTGACCGGATTCCAGCTGGAGGACATGTTCGCGGCGATCCTGGCACTGGGCCTCAACCTCGGCGCCTACGGGGCCGAGGTGGTGCGCTCCTCGATCAACGCCGTACCCCGGGCGCAGATCGAGGCCACCATGGCGCTGAACCTGTCCTGGGCCCAGCGCACGCGCCTGGTGGTCCTGCCACAGGCGTGGGCGCAGATGCTGCCCACGTTCGGCAACCTGGTGGTCGAGCTCATGAAGGCCACCGCCGTGGTGTACCTGGTCGCGTTGCAGGACCTGACCTGGATCGCCGAGGACGTGCGCCGCCTCTCCGGTGAGACCATCGCGGCCTTCCTGGTGGCCTTCGCCCTCTACTACCTGATCGCCCAGGTCCTCATCTTCGGCGTGCGCCTGCTCGAACGGCGCGCCAACCGGAAGCTGGGCCGGACCCCGCCGTCCGGCGGAGGTCTCCTCGGGCTCCTGCGGCCCCCGTCGGTCGGTACGAAGGTGGGGGTGGCCCAGTGATGGAGTTCCTGAACAACCTGTGGGACTTCGAGTACACCGGTGAGGTCCTGCCGGACCTGCTCAGCGGCCTGGTGGTCACCGTTCAGGCGACGGGCATCGGCTACGCCCTGGCGCTGACCCTCGGCCTGTTCATCGCGGTCGTGCGGCGGGTGCCGTTCTTCGGAGCCCTCCTGCACTTCCTGATGGAGTTCATCCGCACGACTCCGCTGGTGATCCAGCTGGTGTTCGTGTTCACGCTGGCTCCGCCGGACGTCTCGGCCTTCACCATCGGTGTGATCGTCCTCGGAATCCACTACGCCGCCTACACCGCCGAGGTGTACCGGTCCGGTATCGAGGGCGTGGCCAAGGGCCAGTGGGAGGCCTCGCGGGCGCTGAGCCTGCCGACCTCGCGCACCTGGACGGCGATCGTGCTGCCCCAGGCGATCCGCAGGGTGATCCCGGCGCTGGGCAACTACCTCATCGCGATGTTCAAGGACACACCGCTGCTCTTCGCCATCGGCGTGGTCGAGCTGCTGGCGATGGCACAGCAGGTCGGCAGCAAGGACTTCCGCTACGTGGAGACCTTCACCATGGTCGGGTTCCTCTTCCTCCTGGTGAGTATCCCGTCCGCGATTGTGATTCGACGACTGGAGAAGCGATATGTCGCCGTCTGATACCCCCGAGAACGTGACCGAACAGGGTGTCGGGGACGGCGCCGCCGACGGTCCGCTGATCGTGTTCGACCAGGTGGTGAAGCGCTTCGGCGACCTCACCGTCCTGGACCACCTCGACTTCGACGTGGCCGCCGGTGAGCGCGTCACGCTGATCGGGCCGAGCGGTTCGGGCAAGACCACCATCCTGCGTCTGCTCATGACGCTGGAGAAGGTCACCGAGGGACACATCACCGTCGGTGGGGAGCCGTTCAGCCACATGCCCCGGGGCAAGGGCCTGGTCCCGGCCAACGAGTCGTACCTCCGACGGCGCCGCAAGAGCATCGGCATGGTGTTCCAGCAGTTCAACCTGTTCCCGAACATGACGGTGCGCAGGAACGTCATCGAGGCGCCGGTCCACGTCCTCGGGCTGGACAAGGACGAGGCGAACGCCCGGGCCGAGGAGCTGTTGGAGCTGGTGGGCCTGGGCGACAAGGTCGACGCCCACCCGACCCAGCTGTCCGGCGGCCAGCAGCAGCGCGTGGCGATCGCCCGCGCCCTCGCGATGCGGCCGGAGATCCTCCTGCTGGACGAGGTCACCTCCGCCCTGGACCCGGAGCTGGTGGCGGGCGTCCTGGACGTGTTGCGGGAGGTGGCCGAGACCACCGACATCACGATGCTGTGCGTGACCCACGAGATGGGTTTCGCGCGGGACGTGTCGCACCGGGTTCTGATGTTCGACCAGGGCCGGATCGCCGAGGAGGGGCACCCGGACCAGATCTTCGGCGACCCCCGCGAGGAGCGGACCAAGTCCTTCCTCAAGTCGGTGCTGGAGAGCGGCCACTAGGTCCGTCACCTCGGGCGTCGGGGGCGCGGCGGGCACCGCCCGCCGCGCCCCGGCCGTCGCCCGCTCCCTCTACGGCGACCAGCTCGAAGAAGAGGAACCCGAGGAACCGGGTGCGCCCGCCGAGCCCCTCCGGCAGGAGCTCGGCGGGGGTGTCCGGCGCGACGGGCGGTTCGTCGACGCCCGCGACGTGGAACCCGGAAGCGGTGAAGTCCCGCACCATCGCGTGCAGCGGGCGGTGCCAGACGTTCAGGACGATCGGCCGCCCCCGGAGTTCGTGTTCCAGCGGCCAGGGGGCGGTCGAGAAGTAGTCGATCTCCGGTGTGACGAGCTTGTGGACGAACGGGTGCTCCACGGACACCAGGAGGCGGCCGCCGGGCCGCAGCACCCGGCGCAGCTCGCGGAGCGGGGGTTCCCACTCCTCCAGGTAGTGCAGGGCCAGCGAGCAGACGGCGTCGTCGAACGCGTCGTCCTCGTACGGGAGCCGTTCGGCCAGGTCCGCCACGCGCAGGTCGGCGTTGTCGCCGAGGCGGCCGCGCGCCAGCCGGATCATCTCCGCGCTCGCGTCGAACCCGGCCACCTCCGCGCCGCGCGCACGGAGCTCCAGGGTGAGGGGGCCCGAGCCGCACCCGGCGTCCAGGATTCGGCGGCCGGCCACGTCGCCCGCGAGGCGGAGCATGGCGGGACGCTCGTAGTGGGCGTTCATGAGGTTGGCGTCGTTGTCGGACGAGTAGGCCTCGGCGAAGTCGTCGTAGTCGCTGGGTGACACGGTGGAGGGCTCCTCGGGGTCGGGGGGTGACGGGTTCCGAGGGTAGCCACGACGGGCGTGTCGCAGGACCGGCGACAACGGGGTCACGACATACCGTAGTCATTAAGTCGCTTTTAGTTTTCCCTGGTGCAGAATGTGTGTTCTGAGACAGGGGGGACACTTGTGACCATGGTGCGAAGATGGGGGCTCACCTGGGCCGTCGGTCTCGCCGCCGTCCTGATCATCGGGCCGATACTCGCCCGTCCGCTGATGCGGGAGGACGTCTTCGGTGAGCCGTCCGTGCTGTTCCTGATCGCCTGGTCGCCGATGTTCCTCGGCATGCTGATCGCCTGGGGGCTCTCGCGGGGGTTCGGGCGGCGCCGGGAACTCGACCAGCGCATCACGGCCGCCATGGACGGCCATCCGGTCTACCGGGAACTCGCCTGGATGGCGCTCCTGCTCACCGGCTTCGTCCTGTCCATGGTCGTGCTCTCGTGGATCTTCAGCGTCTACGGGGAGGAGACCGGCGTCTCCCCGGACCTGGCGATGTCCGTGGCGCTGGTCTCGCGGCTGCTGTTCCTGTTCGCCATCCCCCTGCTGATCCTGGACCGCTCGGGCCTGACCGTCGACGGCAAGGGCACGGCCATGCCGTCGATCGCCCTGAAGATCTCCGAACCCTGGCGCTGGCTCGGACTGATTCCCGTGCTGGTCTCGGTGGCGCTGATCGGCGTCCTCATCACGCCGCACATCGGGTTGCCCCCTCCGTCGCTGACGCTGTACGCCATGCTCGTCGCGTTCACCGTGGTCGCCACCTGCGAGGAGATCTTCTTCCGGGGCATGATGCAGAGCCGACTCGAACTGCTCATGGGACGCTGGGGCGGCATCGTGGCGACGTCGGTGGTGTTCGCCATGACCTACGCGTTCATCCAGCCCTACGACGCGGTCTCCCAGCTTCCCGGTATCGACTTCGTGCACGACACCGGCATGGCGCTGCTCACCTACGGCGTCGCCAGCCTGTTCTACGGCTACCTGTGGGCCTGCTTCCGCAACACCTGGATCAACGTCCTCATGCGCGTGTCGGTGTTCGTGCTCATCCTGCCGCCCGACCTCCAGATCGGGATCGGCGGGTAGGACCGCCCGCCGCCCCGGCCCCCCAACACCGAAGAACCCGTGTCCCGCCAGGTCAGGCGGGGCGCGTGGCCGTGCCATGAGCGAAAACTTGCCCGGGCTCCAGGGAGCCGGGCGGGGATATGGGTACAGATGCTCCATAGCAGTCGCGTTGCGGTCATTTTCCCCTCACGGGGTTGTCACCGTGTGGTCATGAAAAAGGGGGAGTCTGCCCACTGTGAGCACGGAATCAGCGCCAACACCAGCGGGACCCGCCACCGCCGACCTTCCCGCCGACAGGTTCATGGACCGGGAGGAGGGGTGGCTTCGCTTCAACCAACGGGTACTCGAACTCGCGGAGGACGAGACCATCCCGCTGCTCGAACGGACGCGGTTCCTGGCCATCTTCTCCAGCAACCTGGACGAGTTCTTCATGGTGCGGGTGGCGGGCCTCAAACGCCGCCTGGCCACGGGGCTCTCCGTCGCCTCGCCCAGCGGTCACCACCCCAGGGACCTGCTGGAGCGCATCTCGCTGTTCACCCACGACCAGATCCTGCGCCTGACCGCCTGCTTCGAGGACAGCGTCGCCCCCGCCCTCGCGGCGGAGGGCATCAGCATCGTCCGCTGGAACGAGCTGGACGACTTCGAGCGCGAGTACCTGCACGGCTACTTCCGCCGCGCCATCTACCCGCTGGTCACCCCGTTCGCGGTCGACTCCGCGCACCCGTTCCCCTACATCTCCGGGCGCTCCCTCAACCTCGCCGTCACCGTCCGCGACCCGCACGACGACCGGCGCATGTTCGCCCGCGTCAAGGTGCCCAGCGCGCTGCCCAGGTTCATCGAGCTCACCACACACGGCGGCGGCCGGTTCGTCCCCGTCGAGGACATCATCGCGGGCCACCTGCCCCAGCTGTTCGAAGGCATGCAGGTGGTCGAGCACCACGCCTTCCGGGTCACGCGCAACGCCGACCTGGAGGTCGACGAGGACGAGACCGACGACCTCGTCCAGTCCCTGGAGAACGAACTCCTGCGGCGCCGCTTCGGCCCGCTCGTGCGCCTGGAGGTCGAGCAGACCATCAGCGACGAGGTGCTGGCCATCCTCCGCGAACAGCTCGGAGCCGAAGCGGAGGAGGTCTACCGCGTCCCCGGCCCGCTCAACCTGGCCGGTCTCGCCCAGATCGCCGACACCGACCGCCCCGACCTGCGCTACCCACCCATGGTCCCGGTGGAGCCGCGCGCGCTCACCTCCGGCGACCTGTTCGCGACCATCCGCGAACGCGAGGTGCTGGTCCACCACCCCTACGAATCCTTCGCCACCACCACCGAACGGTTCCTGTCACTGGCCTCCACCGACCCCAAGGTCGTGGCGATCAAGCAGACCCTCTACCGCACCAGCGGCGACTCGCCCATCGTCGAGTCGCTCATCGAGGCCGCCCGCGACGGCAAGGAGGTCGTCGTCCTGGTCGAGGTCAAGGCCCGCTTCGACGAGCAGAACAACATCCAGTGGGCCCGCAAGCTGGAGGAGGCGGGATGCCACGTCGTCTACGGTGTCGTGGGCCTCAAGACCCACTGCAAGCTGTCCATGGTCATCCGCCAGGACGACGACGGCAGGCTGCGCCGCTACTGCCACGTGGGCACCGGCAACTACAACCCGAGCACCGCGCGGATCTACGAGGACTTCGGCCTGTTCAGCGCGGCGGCGGAGGTGGGTGAGGACGTCAGCGACCTCTTCAACAGCCTCACCGGTTTCTCCCGCAAGAAGCACTACCGCAGGCTGCTGGTCGCACCCGCCTCCCTGCGCCGCGGCCTGATCAAACAGATCGGGACCGAGGTGGAGAACAGTCTCAAGGGCGAACCCGCGCACATCAGGATCAAGGTGAACTCCCTCGTCGACGAGGAGATCATCGACGCCCTGTACCGCGCCTCGCAGGCCGGGGTCGACGTGGACCTGTGGGTGCGCGGCAGCTGTGTGCTGCGCGCCGGGGTGCCGGGCCTGTCCGAGAACATCCGGGTGCGCAGCGTCCTGGGCCGCTTCCTCGAACACTCCCGGGTGTTCGTGTTCGCCAACGGCTGGCGGCCCAAGGTGTGGATCGGAAGCGCCGACCTCATGCCCCGCAACCTCGACCGTCGGGTGGAGGCGCTGGTCCGGATCGCCGACCCGGAGCAGTGCCGCCGACTGGTGGGCATCATGGACCTGGCGATGTCCGACAGCACCTCCTCGTGGCGGCTCGAACCGGACGGCTCATGGAAGCGCGTCACCCGCGACGAGGAGGGACAACCGCTGGCCGACCTCCAGGACACCCTGCGAGGCGACCGGCACCTGAGAGTGGTGGACGGGTGAACACCCACGAGAACGGGGCCGGTCACGGGGGCCCCGACACGGGCGCCCCGGAGACGACGGCCCCCGAGATCCGGATGACCAGTGCCTTCCCCCCGCGCGACACCGCGGTGGGCGGGTACCTGGAACCGATCCGGGCGGGTGGGGCCGTGCTCTGGCGCGACGGCCCCGCCGGCCGGGAGGTCGTGCTCATCCGGCGACCGGACCGGGGCGACTGGACCCTGCCCAAGGGCAAGCTCAAGAACGGCGAGCACCCCATCATCGGCGCGGTCCGCGAGGTCGAGGAGGAGACCGGCCTGACCCCCGTCATGGGGCGGCGGCTTCCACCCCAGCGCTACCTCAAGGACGGCTGGCCCAAGCAGGTCGAGTGGTGGGCGGCCACCCCCGCGCGACCGGACGGGCGGATCGACTACGAGCCCAACGAGGAGGTGGAGACGGTCGAGTGGGTCCCGGTGGCCGAGGCGCGTACCCGGCTCACCTACGACCACGACGTCCAGGTGCTCGACAACTTCCGGGTGGGTCCCGCCCGTACCTTCCCCGTCATCCTCCTGCGCCACCTGTCGGCGGGGGAGAAGCGCTCGTGGAACGACAGCGACCTGCTGCGGCCGCTCGACGAGAACGGCCGCGCCGACGCCCTGGCCCTGCCCCGCGTGCTGGGCGCCTACGGGAGTCTGCGTGCGGTCACGTCGGCGGCGGCCCGCTGCACCGAGTCCCTGTTGCCGCTGACGGTCGAGTGCGACGTTCCCATGAGCACCGAGCGCGCCCTCACGGTGGGGCCGGAGGGCGGCGGCTACGACGTGGAGGAGGCCCGGGAGGTCATCGCCCGTGTCCTCGACGAACGGCGGCCCACGGTGGTCTGCACCCACGGCGAACTGGTCCCGCACCTGCTGACCGAGGCCCTCACCCGGCTGGGCGCCCCGGTGTCCCAGCAGCGCGGCCTGCGCAAGGGGTCCTTCTGGGTGCTGCACGTCTCCGAGGAGGGAGATCTGGCCGGGGTGGAGCGGCACGGCGTGCGCGAGTGAACCCGCGCGGGCGGCCTCGCACGGCCTTCCCGGCCCCGCCCGGCCGGGTCCGGCGGCGGACCCGGTGGGGGAGTGGCCGACGACGGTGACATGATGCCGTCATGCCCAAACACATGGTGGCCCGGAGCGTCGTGGTCGACGCCCCGGCCAAGCGGATCTTCGACCTCGTCGCCACACCGTCCCAGCACGCGGTGCTCGACGGCTCCGGCACCGTCCAGGGCGCGCACACCGGCCCGGACCGGCTGGAGCTGGGAGCGGAGTTCGTCACGGACATGAAGATGCTCGGCCTCCCCTACCGGATGACCAACCGTGTGGTGGAGTTCGAGGAGGGACGGCTCATCGCCTGGAGGCACGTGGGGTCGCACCGCTGGCGGTACGAGCTCCGTGAGCTTCCCGAGGGCCGCACCCTGGTCACCGAGACCTTCGACTACTCCCGCGGGCAGACCGCCTTCTACGTCCTGAGCGGGGCTCCCGCGCGCAACGCGCGGGGCATCGTCCGTACCCTGGAGCGCCTCAAGGAGGCCGCCGAGGCCGAGGAGGCCTGACATCGGGGGCGGCGCCCCTTCCGTGACCGGGCCCGGACGTGTGACCGGGCCCGTTCGCGTGCCCGGGTCCGTCACGCACGGCACTCTCCGATATGCCCTAAAGTTCGGCGAGGGCCGCGTTCCCCTCGCCTCCCAGCCTCCGTGGCGCCGGGTGAGCGGGCCCCGCTGACAGGCAGTTCCGGTGACAGGCGCGCCGGTCGACGCGGGAGGTCGGGAGACCAGTGGTGGGAACGAGCTTGGGGGACGTGTGGCAGGACGTGCTGACGGCCCAGCCCGATCCGGAACAGTGGATCATCGTCACGACCGCCGTGGTGGCCCTGGCGGCCGTGCTGCTGCGCCAGCCCTGGCGGGTGGGGCGTAACGTCGTCACCATCGCCCACGAGCTCGGGCACGCGCTCGTGGCCCTGCTCAGCGGCCGCCAGCTGACCGGCATCCGGCTGCACTCGGACACGTCCGGCCTGACCGTCTCCCGGGGCAGGCCGACGGGTATCGGCATGATCCTCACGCTGTTCGCGGGCTACGTCGCCTCCAGCGTGATCGGCCTCCTCGGCATCATGATGCTGATGGCGGGCTACGTGACCGCGCTGCTGTGGTTGAGCATCGTCGTGCTCGGCGCCATGCTGATCATGATCCGCAACCTGTACGGAGTGCTGTCGATCGTGGCCACCGGAGCCGTGGTCTTCGGTGTCAGCTGGTTCACTCCGTACGAGGTCCAGGCCGCCTTCGCGTACCTGTTCATCTGGTTCCTGCTGTTCGCCGGGGTGCGCCCGGTCCTCGAACTCCAGTCGCAGCGCAGGAGCAACCCCTCCCCGCACTCCGACGCCGACCAGCTGGCCCGTCTGACCGGCCTCCCCGGGACCTTCTGGGTGGGCGTCTTCCTGGTCGTGAACCTCTCGGTCACCGGTCTGGGCGTGTGGCTGCTGTTCACCTGACCCCGGAGCCGCCGGTCCGCCCGGCCGATTCCGCCGCCCATGCGAGAGGGCCCCGCGTCATCGGACGCGGGGCCCTCATGTGCCCGGGTGCGGGCGTGGCTAGTGGGAGGTCTGCTGGGCGCTGAGCGCCGTGGCGACCGACGGGAACACCGGGATACGGGTGTCCAGCGAGGTGACGCGCAGGGTCTGCAGGACGCGCGGCACCGGGGCGGCGATCACCAGGAGGGCCTGCTGCTCCTTGGCGGCCTTGTGGGCGCGGATGAGCACGCGCAGCCCGCTGGAGTCGATGAACCGCAGGTCGGCGCAGTCCAGCACGACACGGCCGAAGGGCTGTGTGGTCAACGCCTCCGTGACCGCCTCCTGGAAGCGGTGCTCGGTGGCCATGTCGATCTCCCCGTCCAGGGCCAGGACGCGTCCGGCCTCGTGCAGGGTGGAGGAGATGGTCAGGTCGGGCATGGCGACTCCGGCGTACTCGGGCCGAGCCCGAGGGGTCGGCGAAGCAGGCCGCACGTCGCCCCATCGGGGACGTGCGGTGACCGGTGCGATGGTTGCGTTACCGCGTGAGCCAAGCTGATGGTTCATCAAGTTCCTTGCGTGGTGCCCCGGGCTGGGAACCGGGGAGGAAACGCCTTTCTCGCCTGGTTTGCTCGGAAAAGCACGGCGTCCGTACAACGCCCGGCCGCTGCCGGGAGTTCCTGGCGCCGTGGGTCAGTGGTGTGGCGTGTGTTCTCTGACGTGCTACGAGGGGCCGTGGCCCCCGTGCTCGGCCGTCTCGCCGGAACCGGTGGCCGGGCCCGGCCCTCCACCCGTGAGAACCGGCCCGCGACGGCGGGCATTCCCCGGTGGGTCGTGGCGGGGACCCCGGGCGGGCCCGTGATCCCCGTTCGGCCCCGATCCCCGGTGCCCCGTCAGGGCGCCGCGGTGCGTTGTCGTCGAGGCCGTCCAGCCTCGGACTTTACCACAGCGCCGTGGCCGTTTCGTGACGGGAGCGACGCAAGGTCGTGCCCCGGCCGGTTGACCGTTCCCGTGATTCCTGGTGTATGGGTCACGCCTCCTGGACGCAGTGCGACCCCTCCGGGTCCTCCTCGGGCACCCGTTCGCGTTGCTGGAGCGCCCACACACACGCCGACAGGGTGAGCGGGACCGCCACGGTCAGCGCCAGCGCGGGGATGGCCACCCCCGAGTCGTTGGCCGCGAAACCCACCAGCGCCGTCACCAGGGAGCCGGTCAGCCCGGCCCGGAGTGTCGGGGCGTACTCGTAGGCCCGCTGGAGCGCGCCGATCCGCCAGTTGCCGGGCCGGTTGAGGACGGCGAACAGGAACACCAGGGCCCCGGCCGCCAGCAGGGTGAGGTGCCAGTTGCCCAGGGTGCCCAGCATGGCGCCCAGTTTGCGTGCCAGCACCGTGCCGGCGTCGCCGTTCACCACCTGCTCGGCGAACGCCCCGAAGTGGCTGCGGTCCTCCACCGGACGCAGGTAGTCCATCCAGGCCAGCAGCGAGATCGCCGTGACCGAGACCACCGCCACCGCCGCCAGCCGCAGGGCGGTGATCCGAATCCCGGCGATCATCATCGTGGTCACCGCCAGGCCGGGGATCAGCGCGATCACCCCGCCGAAGTCCGTGCCCAGCCCCGGCCACCCGATGATCAGTACGGACGCGGTGCCCACGAGCAGGGTCGTGACCACCGCGGCGCGCCGTCGGCCGCGTGAGATCAGCGCGTGGGAGACGCCCGCCACCGCCATGAGCATGCCGGTCGCGAAGGTCGCGAAGGCGATGTTGCCGATCCCGTAGAACCGTCCCGCCACGATCGGTGAGTACCCGGTGGGCGAGTTCATCTGCAGGTGCGCGCCGAAACAGAGGTCGAGGAAGAGTACGACGGTGGTCGCGCCCGCCACCACCGTCATCGGCCCCAGGATGGTGCGGCGCCACGGCCCCGCCACCGCCAGCGCCACCACGAGGGCGTCCACGGCCAGGACCGAGGCCAACAGCGCGAGCGGCGGGTACTGGGACGCCCACCACGGGATGAGGTTGGCCAGGTAGCTCGCCACGGGGAACGCCGCACCGGCCAGCGCCACCACCCGGGTCACCGACAACACCGCGGCCCGCTTGCCCCGTTCGCCCCAGGAGTACCGGTGCATCGCGTACGCCGCCGCCGCGTAGATGAGCAGCTGGATCGCCACCAGGCCGCTGAAGAACCCCGGGATGGAGGCGCCGACCACGATGGCGGCGGTGTTGAAGTCGACCAGCCGGACCACCGCCTCCTCGAACGGGCTCGGCCGGTCGGTGGTCTGCCACACCCGGCCGCCGGTGGGCTGTCCGGGGTCCGCTCCCAGTGTGTCCAGCACGGTCGCGGTGGTGTCGGTCAGGACCACCAGGCCGGGCCGTCGGGTCGACTCCGACGCGAGGTAGGCGGCGGGACCGGCCAGGCCGTCCCCCACGGCCCGCCCGGTCAGGGCGACGGTCAGCTGGGAGGGGCCGGTGTCCATGGAGACCCCGAGCACCATCAGGGTCGCCCCGTCCGGAAGGGTGCGCACCAGGGCGGCCAGACGCGAGTCGAGCGTCTCCAGGGTGTCCTCCCGGACCTGCTCCGGCACGTCCTCGGGGTCGGCCTCCTTGGGTCCGTCGTCGCCGGAGTCCGTGTCGGCCGGGTAGAGACTGGTCAGCTCGGGCATCTCCACCACCGCGAGGGACACGCCCCGCAGCCGCTCGGCGGACAGGTCGCGCGCCGAGTCGACGTAGTGGTCGACCCGCCCCGACGCGTCGGCGGCGCCCAGCGCGGCACCCGGTCCGGCGGCCAGGGTCAGCCCGCCCCGGTCGCGCACGGCTTGGCCGAGCAGCCCCACGGGCGCGGCGAACACGGACCGCGCGTTCTGTTCGGCGAAGTCCGAGAAGCCGGGGACGGTCGCGCCGGAACCGTCCACCACCGGTTCCGGTGCGGGTTCGCAGACGGTGAAGCGTTCACGCTCGGACAGTGCGCGCTGCCCGGCGGAGACCGAGAGCCAGCCGTCGGTGGGGCAGGTCCGGGAGGTGGCGGTACGGATCGACACGTTGCCGATCGCACCGGCCTCGGCCATCTCCCAGAGCGCCGGAGTGTGCTCGGGGGTGACGTCCTCCCAGAGCAGCCCCGGGACCCCCACCAGCACGACCGGGCCGTCGGAGGGCCCCTCCGGCAGGCCGACGTTGGTGCCGTTCCGGTCCGACCCGGGGGAGTCCGCCTGGCCCGCGGAGGCGGGCGCGGTACAGAGCAGGACCGTCACCGCCAACAGCAGGGCGCACAGGCGCCCTCCCGGCAGTGTGCCGGTGGCCGTGCGCCGTTCCCGGCGCGGGCCGAGCCGTCGACTCGGTGACATGGCCGTCCCCCCGATCGCGATCACCTCACTGGACGCCCACCCTAGTGATCACACTCCTCTGAGCGGGGAATACGGCGATTCCGGACAGGGCGGACCGGGAGGTTCCGGGCAAGGAGGGGAGGCGGCGGGGGGACGGAGCGGGGCTGGGCGGCGGACACGGCCGACCGCCCGGGGGTCACGGCTCCAGGCCCCACGCCTTCAGGGTCGCGTCGGCGTCGGGCAGCGCGAGCCCGCGGGTGA
This sequence comes from Nocardiopsis sp. NPDC006938, assembly GCF_042869555.1. Lineage (NCBI taxonomy): Bacteria > Bacillati > Actinomycetota > Actinomycetes > Streptosporangiales > Nocardiopsidaceae > Nocardiopsis > Nocardiopsis sp. NPDC006938. Next base: position 307,486 of record NZ_JBIAGA010000006.1, read on the forward strand.
CCGCTCCGGGCGTTCGGCCGAACCGCGGCGCCGGTCCCGCCACGATCCGCTCCCCTTCACGGACGAGCGAGCCCCGGGCCCGCACGTGCGGGTGGTCGGGCGCCTCCGCCAACGACAGGATCGGCATGACGCAGGCGTCGGTGCCCTCGAACACCGCGCCCCACTCGTCCCGGCCGCGCGTGCGCAGCACCTCGGCGAAGCGCTCCCGCAGCCGGGGCCAGCCCTCGGTGTCCCACTGCTCGGGCAGGTCCTCGCCGTCCAAGCCGATCCCGGAGAGGAAGGCCGCGTAGAACTGGGGCTCGATACAGGCCACGGACACGTGCCCGCCGTCGGCGCACTCGTAGACGTCGTACCAGGGCGCGCCGGTGTCGAGGTAGTTGGTGCCGCGTTCGTCGCTCCACGAGCCGCGCGCCCGGTCCTCGTGCACCATCGACATCAGCAGGGCGCTGCCGTCCATCATCGCGGCGTCCACGACCTGGCCGCGTCCCGAGTCCTGACGTTCCAGGAGCGCGGCCAGGACGCCGGTGACCGCGAACATGGTGCCGCCCGCGAAGTCGCCGAGCAGGTTGATCGGCGGGACCGGGGGGCCGTCGGCGCGGCCGATCGAGTGCAGGGCCCCGTTCACGGACACGTAGTTCATGTCGTGGCCGGCGGTGTGGGCCAGGGGGCCGCCCTGTCCCCAGCCGGTGACCCGCGCGTACACCAGGCGGGGATGGAGCTCCAGGCAGGTGTCGGGCCCCAGGCCGAGCCGTTCCATGACGCCCGGCCGGAAGCCCTCCAGGAGGACGTCGGCGCGGCCGATGATCTCACGGGCACGGTCGAGCCCCTCAGGGGACTTCAGGTCGAGGCCGACCACGGCCCGGCCCTCGCTCATGTGCGGCCCGGCGGTGCCCGAGGCCATCGCCTCGGCGGCCTGGGGGCGGTCGATCCGGACGACGCTGGCGCCCAGGTCCGCGAGGAGCATTCCGGTCATCGGGGTCGGGCCGATTCCGGTGAACTCGACGACGCGGATTCCGTTGAGGGGTCCCATGGTGCCTCCGGGGGGTGTTGGTCGGGGAACTGGCTAGAACGACGTTCGGTTCATTGTGCAGGTTGGGGCGATGTGATGCCAGGGCTCCGGCGGCGCGCGCGGAGAAGGGCGGGGCGGGCAGTGAAGGTCAGTGAGGCCAAAGGTGAGATGCCCCTTGTGCGAGGAATGGTTTTCGGTCCATCTCAAAAAGCGCGCTTCCCTGGTGTTAATGTGGCCGTGCCCGGGATTCCCACCCCGCGCCACCAGCGGGAATCCCCATTTCCAGCCCTCGGAGAAGGTTCTGCCGTCATGCCCAGAAAACCCGGAAAGAACGGAACCGCCCACCGGTCCCGTAGGCGTCGGCGACCACGCGCCTCCCTTCTCCGCCCCGCCCCGGTCATGGCGGCCGCCGTCGCCGTGGTCCTGGTCACGGCGGGCGCGGGCACCGCGCTGGCCATGGACAAGACCGTCGTGCTGGACGCCAACGGCGAGCAGAGCCGGGTCCGTACCTTCGGCGACAGCGTCCAGGACGTCCTCGACACCGCCGGGGTCGAACTCGGAGAACACGACGTGGTCGCGCCCTCCCCGGACACCGCCGTCAGCGCCGGGGACCACGTCGTCGTCCGCTCGCCCCGGGAGATCACCGTCGACCTCGACGGCCACCAGACCTCCCACCGGGTGCACGCCGCCACCCTCGGCGAGGCACTCCAACAGATCGGACTCGACCCGCAGGGCCTCGAACTCTCGGTGGGGCACGACGCCCCGGTGCCCCCGGACGGCCTCGCCGTGAGCGCCCGGCGCGCGCCCCGCATGGTCGTCATGTATGACACCCAGCGCTCCGAGACCCGCACCACCGGCACGACCGTCGCCGACGTCCTCGACACCGCCGGGATCGAACCCGGAGAGCACGACGTCGTCACCCCGGAACCCGACCAGCCGGCCGAACCCGACATGGTCGTGCGCGTCCTACCCGCCCTCGGAGAGCCCCGGACGGAGGAGGTCGTGATCGAGGCCGTCACCGTCGAACGCGAGAACCCCGACCTCCCCGAAGGCGAACGCGAGGTCGTCACCGAACCCGAGGACGGGCTCAAGGAGGTCACCACCCTCCGTGTCCTGCGCCACGGCGAGGAGACCGACCACGAACTCTCCGAGGAGGTCGTCACCGAACCCGTCGAGGGGCTCGTGGAGATCGGTACCAAGGTCGAGGAGGAGCCCGTCGACCCGGCCAGCGCCGAGGCGGGCTCCCTCAACTGGTCCGGCCTGGCCCAGTGCGAGTCCGGCGGGGACCCGTCGGCGGTGAACTCCGCGGGCGGCTACTACGGCCTCTACCAGTTCAGCACCAGCACCTGGGCGTCGGTCGGCGGTAGCGGCCTGCCCTCCGAGGCCAGCCCGGCCGAACAGACCCAGCGGGCACAGCGGCTCTACGACAGCGTCGGCGGGAACTGGCAGAGCCAGTGGCCCCACTGCGGCGTGCGCCTCTTCGACTGATCCGGGCGGGCCGGGCGGCGGAAGGTCCGGGCGACCGGCGCCCGCACCGCTGGCCGAGCGGGTCGGCGGCGGCTGGCAAGATGTGTGGGTGACACAGACACCCGAGACCGACCCCGCCGACCGCTCCCGCCTGCTCACCCCCGCCGACGTGCGGGCCCTCGCGGAACGGTTCGGCATCCGGCCCACCAAGACCCTGGGCCAGAACTTCGTCATCGACCACGGCACCGTCCGCCGCATCGTCCGTGTCGCGGGCGTCGGCGCCGACGACGTGGTCGTCGAGGTGGGGCCCGGACTCGGATCGCTCACCCTCGCGCTCCTCCCGCACGTGCGGAGGGTCACCGCGATCGAGATCGACCCGGCGCTGGCCGAGGCACTGCCCGGTACCGTCGCCGACCACGCTCCCGACCTCGCCGACCGGCTCACGGTGGTCCCCGGTGACGCCATGCGCGTCACCGAGCTGCCCGGCCCCGCGCCCACCGCGCTCGTGGCGAACCTGCCCTACAACGTGTCCGTGCCGGTCCTGCTGCACCTGCTCGAACTCCTGCCCAGCCTGAAGCGGGTCCTGGTCATGGTGCAGGCCGAGGTCGCCGACCGGATCACCGCCACCCCCGGCGGCCGTATCTACGGGGTGCCCTCCGCGAAGGTCGCCTGGTACGCCGACGCGCGCCGGGCCGGCGCGGTCGGCCGCAACGTCTTCTGGCCCGCGCCCAACGTGGACTCGGGCCTGGTGGAACTGGTCCGCCGCCCCGAACCCGCCACGAAGGCCCCGCGCGCCGAGGTCTTCAAGGTGATCGACGCCGCGTTCGCCCAGCGCCGCAAGACGCTGCGCGCCGCCCTGTCCGGCTGGGCCGGGTCGGCCCCCGCCGCCGAGGCGGCGCTCCGGGCCGCCGGTGTCGACCCCGGCGCGCGCGGCGAGTCCCTGGGGATCGAGGAGTTCGCCGCGATCGCCGAGCACCGGCCGCGGTAGCCGTCGAGCACCGGCCCCGCCCCTTCCGGAGGTGGGGGCGGCCCTTCGCCGGGCACGCCGAAGGGGCGCCCCGGAGGACGCCCCTTCCGTGCCCGCCGTCTACTCGCCCCGCTGGTCCGGGGCGGACGACTGGTCCGGCGCCTCGCGCTGACGCGAGCGGAACAGCGCCCGCGCGATCGCGGCCACGCCCAGCCCCACCGCGAGGACGGGGAGCAGCCAGACCACGTTGGCCTCCCACTCTCCGCTGCCCCGGACGACGAACGCGATCGCCAGCCCCAGGAACAGCACTCCCGCGACGAACGAACCCCAGTCAGTTCCCCGCTTGGTCATACCGCACCTCCACTGTGCCGGCCCTGACGGTGGCCCGCACGTTGATCTCGGGCACACCGTCCTCCTCCTGCTCGGCGGTCCGCTCCCCGCCGGTCGACCCGGTCGTCTCCTTCGGCTCGAAGGTCTCCTCGTTGGCGATGCCGATCCCGGTCACGAAGTCGCCGTCCGGTTCCCTGCTCCCGGCCCCGATGGTTCCGGCCCCGACGTCCGAGACCAGGATGACGCGGGCGTCCTCGGGGATCACCAGGACCAGGTTCCCCGCGTCCACCCGTGCCGCGACGTCCACGGACCCGTCCGGGCCGAGCTCGGCGGGCAGACCGGTCAGGTCCAGCGTCGCCGTCCCCGCGTTCAACCACAGGTCGCCCGAGCGGGCCTCCGCGACCGTGGCGGGTCGCCAGTCACGGTCCCCGATCCGGGCCTGGGTGAGGTCGACCGACGACACGAGCACCGCGCCGAGCACGGCGACGACGCCGAGGAACGCCAGGCCCCGGGGGTTGCCCGCCCAGGTGCCGACGATCGCGTACAGGCCGATCACCGCCACCACGGCGGCCATGAAGTAGACCCCCAGCACCGGTCCGAACAACAGCTGGGTGGTGGACGCCTCGGACACGGGCGGACCCAGGTGCGGGGCGGTCAGCGCCCAGCCGACCGCCAGGGCGATCACGGTCCACAGGGCGTGCGAGGCCAGCGGCGACCGGCGCCCTCCGGAACCGTGCCCCCGGCAGGAGCCCCCGCCGTGGCGTTCCGCGTCACGCCCGTTCCCGGCCCGGCCGTGCCCATCGTTTTCCTCGTCCTCCTCGTCGTCCTCTTCGTCATCCGTGCCCTGGTCCACGGACGTGCGTTCCGACACCACCGCCAGGTCCACCGGACCGTGCGGGGACGAGGCCCACGGTTGGGCCGGGTTGTAGTAGGCGGCGACCGGCTGCGGCGCCGGTCCCGTGGGAGGAGGTTCGCGTGTGGCCAGGTCAGCGCGCAGAGCCAGCAGTGAGGCGCGTAGGTCCACGCCACGGTTCCGCGCGGTCAGCAACGCCAGTACCAGCGGAATCGCCAGCACCAGCGTCCCCCAGCCGAACCCGCCCACCAGGCTGAGGGCGGTCGCCCCGGCCAGCCCGAGCGTCAGGAGCTTCAGCACCGCCTGCGGCGGGATGCTCCGGTTCAGCAGCTGTTCGAAGGTGGCCGGGCCGCCCTGCGGGTCCCGCATGAGCATCCACGCGCCGATGTAGAGCAGCAGCCCCGTGCCACCGGCGAACGCCGTCAGCACGAACGCGGCCCGCCACACCACGGGATCGACCCGCGTGTAGGCACCCAGCCCGGAGCACACACCGGCCAGGGCCTGGCGCTGGTCGTCACGGCGCAGTTCGGGGCCGGTCGCGGGCTCGGAGACGGCACCCGTCGGGCCGTCCTCCGTGGTCACGCCCTCAGAGGGGCCCGCGCCGTTCCCGGCGTGACCACCCACGGGGGAGTGCCGTTCCGAAGGCCCGCGCCCAGGGGGGCCGCCCCCGACGGGGGAGTCCCCGGGCGACGCCCCGGTCGGCGTCTCGCCGTCAGACATGGACACTCACCACACTTTCCTCATGGAACCATCGTGGCCTCCGCCGCGTCGCGATGGGAATCCGGGACGACCCTGAACCCACCCTGACCGGAACACCAGGGCAGGACCAGGGCCGTGCCCCCGATGTCCCACGAGGGTCACACAGGGCATGCTGGAACCGTCCACAACCACGCGCGAAACAGGTCACGGCCGTCGCGCCACACACGAAAGCGGTGATCGGGCGGTGCCAACGACGGCCGTGGAGACCCCGAGACTCACCCGCGCGGTCGACGGCAGGCTCCTCGGCGGCGTCGCCTCGGGGTTGGCACGGCACCTGGGCCTCGACCCGGTGGTGGTCCGCCTCGCCTTCATGGCCCTCGCCGTCGGCGGTATCGGCGTCGCGGTCTACGCCGCCCTGTACTTCCTCGTCCCCAACGAGGAGGTCGGCGACGACGGACCCGAACCGGGAGAGGACGCCCGGCGCAAGGGCCGCGACATCTCCCAGCTCGTCGCCTACGTCGGCCTCGCCGCGGGCCTGGGCATCCTGTTCCTGATCTTCGGCGGCGTCTTCGACCCGCTCCTGTGGTTCGTCATCTTCGGAGCGCTGGGCGCGACCATCCTGTGGCAGCAGGCCAATCCGGCCGAACGCAACGAATGGATGAACAGCACCGTCAGCCGCACCCGACCCAAGAGCATCATGCGCACCACCGCCGGCGTCCTGCTCGTGGTGGTCGGCGTCATCGGCTTCCTGGTCTTCCAACAACAGCTCCAGGAGGCCCGGGCAGGGCTCACCTTCGCGTTCACGCTCATCTCCGGGATCGCGCTGATCGTCGCCCCCTGGATCATCGGACTCATCCGCGAACGCGACTCCGAACGCCGCGAGCGCATCCGCAACGCCGAACGCGCGGAACTCGCCGCGCACATCCACGACTCCGTCCTGCACACCCTCACCCTCATCCAGCGCCGCGCTGACGACCCCCGGGAGGTGCAGCGCCTGGCACGCGTGCAGGAACGCGCGCTGCGCAGCTGGCTCTACCAGCGCCCCGCCGACGCCGAGACCACCGTCACTCCCGGCCTCGAACGGGTGGCCGCCGAGGTCGAGGAGGAGCACGGCGTGCCCATCGAGGTCGTGTGCGTCGGGGACGCGCCCATCGACGACGGCGTCAGCGCCATGCTCCGCGCCGCCCGCGAGGCCATGGTCAACGCGTCCAAGTACGCCGGGACGGACGACATCTCGGTGTTCGGGGAGGTCGACGAGGCGGAGGTCCTGGTGTTCGTCCGCGACCGGGGCGCCGGGTTCGACCTCGACGACGTCCCCGAGGACCGCATGGGCGTGCGCGGCTCCATCATCGGCCGCATGGAACGCCACGGCGGCACCGCGCGCATCCGCACCGCACCGGGGGAGGGGACCGAGGTCCAGCTCCGCATGCCGCGCATCCACGACCTGTGAACCGAACCGCGCCCGCGGTGACCGCTTCGGGACACGGGCCCGGGAAGCGGCGGACACCACTACCTACCGGTCGACTTCCCTGGATAGGGTCCAGGTGTGGGAGAAGAGAGCACGACCTTCAGTGACGGAGACGCGGTCCCCCGCGTCGTGATCGTGGACGACCACCGGCTGTTCCGCAGCGGTGTGCGCGGAGAGCTCGGAGACGCCGTCAACGTCATCGGTGAGGCCGGGGACGTCGACAGTGCCGTGCACGTGATCAGCGAGACCCAGCCCGACCTCGTGCTCCTCGACGTGCACCTGCCCGGAGGGGGAGGGGTCGAGGTACTCCGCAGGGTCCTCGCCAAGCACCCCCAGATCCGCTTCCTCGCCCTGTCGGTGTCCGACGCCGCGGAGGACGTCATCGGCGTGGTGCGCGGCGGCGCGCGCGGCTACGTCACCAAGACCATCTCCGGCAGGGACCTGGCCAACGCCATCGTCCGGGTCGCGGACGGCGACGCGGTGTTCTCACCGCGCCTGGCCGGGTTCGTGCTCGACGCCTTCTCCGCGACCGACGCGCCCCCCACCGACCCCGAGCTGGACCGCCTCACCCAGCGCGAGCGCGAGGTCCTACGGCACATCGCCCGGGGCTACGCGTACAAGGAGGTCGCCAAGGAGCTGTTCATCTCGGTCAAGACGGTCGAGACGCACGTGTCCTCGGTGCTGCGCAAGCTCCAGCTGTCCAACCGGCACGAGCTCAGCCGTTGGGCCACCGCTCGCCGCCTCGTCTGAACGGGCCGCCGGGGCGGCGCCGACGCGACGCCCCGGCGCGCACCCGGTCAGCGCAGGGAGTCGAGCATGCGGTCGAGGAACTCGTCCTCCCGCACCCCGGTGACCACCCGCGCGGCCCGGCGCTCGTCCGCGCTCGGCCGCAGCCGCCGGTCGGCGACCGTCATCCCCCGGGTCAGCCCGCCGGTGAGCTCCACCCGCACGGGCGCTTCGAAGGCACCGGTGACCAGGTGCGGGTCCACCAGCACGGCGGCCGCCAGCGGGTCGTGCATCGCGCACTGGCGCACCCCGAAGATGCCCCGGTAGAACTCCGCGTAGAAGTCCAGGAACGCCGACGTGCTCTGGGCGCGCTCCCCCGGAACCTCCTGGAGGCGGTCGAGCCACGCACCGGTCGCCACCGTGCGCATGGTGATGTCGAGCGCGATCAGGTCGAGGTCGAACCCGGCCGCGAACACCGCCTCCGCCGCCTCGGGGTCGTTGGCGATGTTGGCCTCGGCGTGGGAGGACACGTTGCCGGGCACCTCCACGGCACCGCCCATCACGACCAGGCGCCGCACCAGCTCGGGCAGGCGCGGCTCCAGACCGAGCGCCAGTGCCAGGTTGGTGAGCGGGCCCACCGCGAGCACGTCGATCCGGCCCGGGTTCTCCCGCACCAGACGCACCAGCAGCTCGGCGGCCGACTCGGCCACCGGTACGCGCACGGGCTCGGGGAGCTTCACGTCGCCGAGGCCGTTCTCGCCGTGGACGTGCCCGGCCAGACGGGGCTCCTGCACCAGCGGCCGGGACGCCCCCACGGCCACCGGCACGTCCGGGCGGCCGTACAGGTCGAGCAGGCGCAGCGCGTTGAGCGCCGTCACCTCGACCGTGTTGTTGCCGAACACCGCGCCGATACCGACGATCTCCACCTCCGGCCGCGCGGCCAGGTAGGCGAGGGCGACGGCGTCGTCGATCCCCGGATCGCAGTCGACGAACACACGCGTGGACACCTGGTCAGCCAAGACCAATCTCCCCCAGAACAGGACACGGAACCGCCAGGCGGACGGCCTGGTGGGTTGCGGGCGCGGAGTCGGCGACCACGCCCATGACCGGTCACATCCCCTGAAAACGCCCTTCCCCAGGGTAAGCCGTCGGCCGTACCGGAGGGCGACGACCGGTCCCGGGCCTGGTGAGACACCGGGTGGACGGTCACGTCACCGGTCGGCCGTAACCTGGTAGGCGTGTCCTCCCAAGAACAGCTTCTCGAAGGTCTGAACGGTCCCCAGCGCGACGCCGTCACCCACGCGGGGTCGCCGCTCCTGATCGTGGCGGGAGCGGGCTCGGGCAAGACCCGTGTCCTCACCCACCGCATCGCCCACCTGATGGCCGAACGCGGGGTGCGCCCCGGGGAGATCCTCGCGATCACCTTCACCAACAAGGCCGCCGCCGAGATGAAGGAGCGCATCGAGGCCCTTCTCGGCACCCGCGCCGCCAACACCATGTGGACGATGACCTTCCACTCGGCGTGCGTGCGCATCCTGCGCAGGGAGGCGCACCGGCTCGGCTACCCGAGCGGCTTCACCATCTACGACGCCGCGGACTCCCAGCGCCTCATGCAGCTGGTCTGCAAGGAGATGGACCTCGACCCGAAGCGGTTCCCGCCCAAGTCCTTCAGCTTCCAGGTGTCCAACCTCAAGAACGAGCTCGTCGACTACGACACGTGCGCGGAGCAGGCCCAGACCGAGCAGGAGAAGAAGCTCGCCGAGGCCTACCAGCTCTACCAGCGCCGCCTCCACGAGGCCGGCGCCATGGACTTCGACGACCTGATCATGATCACGGTCAACCTGTTCCAGATGTTCCCGGACGTCGCCGAGTACTATCGGCGCCGCTTCCGGCACGTGATGGTCGACGAGTACCAGGACACCAACCACGCCCAGTACGCCTTCGTCCGCGAACTCGTCGGCGCGGCCGAGGGCTCCGTCACCAGCGTGGTCCCCGCGGCCGAACTGTGCGTGGTGGGCGACGCCGACCAGTCGATCTACGCCTTCCGGGGGGCGACCATCCGCAACATCCTGGAGTTCGAGCGCGACTTCCCCGACGCCCGCACCATCCTCCTGGAACAGAACTACCGCTCCACCCAGAACATCCTCTCCGCCGCCAACACGGTGATCGACCGCAACGAGGGCCGCCCCTCCAAGAAGCTGTGGTCCGAGCGGGGCGAGGGCCCCATGATCACCGGGTACGTCGCCGACAACGAGCACGACGAGGCGGCCTTCGTGGTCGGCGAGATCGACCGGCTCACCGACCAGGGCGTGGTCACCCCCGGCCAGGTCGCGGTGTTCTACCGCACCAACGCCCAGTCCCGCGTGTTCGAGGACGTGTTCGTCCGGACCGGGCTCCCGTACAAGATCGTCGGCGGTGTGCGCTTCTACGAGCGCAAGGAGATCCGCGACATCCTCGCCTACCTGCGGGTGCTGGCCAACCCCGAGGACACGGTCAGCCTGCGCCGCATCCTCAACGTGCCCAAGCGCGGCATCGGCGCCCGCGCCGAGGAGTCCGTCGAACTGCTCGCGGCGCGCGAGCGGATCTCGTTCTCCCGCGCGCTGCGCCGCGTGGACGAGGCTCCGGGCCTGGCCACCCGTTCGGCCAAGGCGATCCGCAACTTCACCGCGTTGCTGGACGAGCTCGCCGAGGTCGTACCGGGCAGCACCCCGGCGGAGATCGTCGAGGCGGTGCTCAGCAAGACCGGGTACCTGTCGGAGCTCGCGGAGTCCAAGGACCTCCAGGACGAGAGCCGGGTGGAGAACCTGGAGGAGTTCGTCGACGTCGCCCGGGAGTTCGAGCACACCTTCGCCGCCCTCATCGAGGACGAGGCGGAGCTGGAGGGCGAGGAGAACCAGGGCATCGACCCGGGGGAACCGACCCTGGTCGACTTCCTGGAACGCGTCTCACTGGTCGCCGACACCGACCAGATCCCGGACGGGGACGACGAGGGCGGCGTGGTCACCCTGATGACCCTGCACGCCGCCAAGGGCCTGGAGTTCCCGGCGGTCTTCCTCACCGGGATGGAGGACGGTGTCTTCCCGCACACGAGGACCCTGGGGGACAAGAAGGAACTGGAGGAGGAGCGGCGGCTGGCCTACGTGGGCATCACCCGGGCCGAGCAGCGGCTGTACGTCAGCCGCGCGGCGGTCCGCAGCGCCTGGGGGACGCCCGCCTACAACCCGGCCTCCCGGTTCCTGGACGAGATCCCGTCGACGCTGGTCGACTGGCGCCGTGCCGAGTCCACCCTCGCCGCACCGCCCAGCCGCACCATCGGCGGCCGGTCGGGCGGCGGCTTCGGGGGAGGGGGCGGCTTCGGCAGCACCTTCGGCGGCGGCCGGAAGAAGGCGGTCAAGGAGGCCCCCACGCTCAGCGTCGGGGACCTGGTCAACCACGACTCCTTCGGAATGGGGCGGGTCCAGCTGGTCGACGGCGCGGGCGACAAGACCAAGGCCCGGATCGACTTCGGCGCGGACATCGGGGAGAAGGACTTCCTGGTGAAGTACGCCCCGATCGAGAAGCTGTAGCCCGCGGGCCGGGCCCTCGGGCCCGGCCCCGGTCGGCTTCGGGTAGCGATCGGCGCCGTGTAAGCCAGGACACCGACGAGTTTTCGCGAACCCGTCACGAGCACTCCACCCCAGGGGTACAGTTGGTGAAGACCGAGCGAGACGAACGCGGATAACCCCGCGGGCGGGCCGGTCCACCCTCTCCGAAGAACTCCGGTTCGAGCACTGCTCGGGCCATGTAAACTCGGAGAGTCGCTTCAAAGGAAACAGGCACAAGCCGCAAGGCGCCCGAATCCACACGAAGCACAACGGGCTTTACCCCGATCTCGTGTCAAGCGGAAACGCTGCCACAAACCGCCGATTTGGCGGGGCGCGGAACACCTGATAAAGTAAAGACACAACAAAGCGGAAACGCCGCGAAAGCGGCGGAAAAGCAGAAGCCTTCTCCGGAAGAGCAGACAGAGTTCAGACTCTGGCGCTTGTACGGGAAGAGTGATTGTTTCTTG